>NZ_CP129107.1:1500000-1585000 GCF_030406725.1 Alteriqipengyuania flavescens
CTTGCGCTGTTCCTGGCGGGCTTCGCCCACGGCGCGGGCGACGAGCAGGCCGGCACGCTGCGGCCCTTCGCCCTCGCGCCGGCAGCCGCCTATGTCGTGGCGGGCCTTGCCGTCGCGGCCCTGTTCCTGGCGCTGCCGCTTGCCGGGCTGACGCTTTTCCTGCTGCTGTCGCTGTGGCACTTCGCCCGCTCCGGGCGCGCTGACGCGATAGACCGCGCCGCTTTCGCGTGCCTTGCGGTGGGCGGCAGCGCGCTGTTGCGGATGGACGAGAGACGTCTTCCGTGTTCGCAGCCCTGCTTGGCACGATCCCGCCGCGTGGCTGGGTGCTTGCGCTGGCCGCAACCGGCGCGGCGGGCCTCGCGCTTTCAGTCGCTACCGTCGTGCGCGGGCGTTTCGGTCCGGCGCTTTCGGCCACGCTGGTGGCAGTCGCGCTGCTGCATCCCGCCCTCGCGGTGGGCTTCGCCTTTGCCGTCGGCCATGCGTTTCCGCTGCAGGGATCGCAGATCCGTCGCTACGGCTGGCGCGATGTGGTCGCGGCGCAGGGCCCGACGGCTTCGATTGCGCTGCTCGGCGCGCTAGCGATGGCGGCAGTGGTGTTGTCGAGCCACTTGCCGCTGCCGTGGGCGGCCGCGCTGGCTTTCGGCATGGCCACCCCGCACATGCTGAGCGAGCGGCTGGAGCGCTAGCCTCAGACCGGCAGGTAAAAGCCCCACAGCCCGTTAGAGAATTCGGTCGCAGCAAAGGCGAAGCGGCGCTCGCCCGCCATTACGTAATAGGTCGGCACCATCCGGCGCTCGGCGCGCAGCGGATCGCGCAGTTCCGCGCTGACGCCCGTCGCGATCCAGTCAGCGGCCCACAGGTCGCACGGCCATTCTGCCAGCATCTCGCCCTCGGTAACGGAGCCCGAGAATTCCCAGCCCCGCGCCCGGTTCCAGCGCCGCGCGCGATACCGCGCACCCAGTTCCTTCAGCATCGGATCATGCCCGGCCCAGGTCGCCCTTGCCGATGGTGCCGCTCGCCATCTCCAGCATCTTGTCGAGGCTCTGCCGCGCTTTCAGGCGCAGGCCTTCCTCGATCTCGATGCGCGGCTCCAGGTCGCGCAGGGCGGTGTAGAGCTTCTCCATCGTGTTGAGCGCCATGTAGGGGCAGATGTTGCAGTTGCAGTTGCCGTCCGCGCCGGGCGCGCCGATGAAATTCTTCTCCGGCAGCGCCTTTTCCATCTGGTGGATGATGTGCGGTTCGGTCGCCACGATCAGCGTGTCGCCGGGGAAGGTCTTGGCGAACTGCAGGATGCCGCTGGTCGAACCGACATAGTCGGCGTGGTCGACCACGTGCGGGGGGCATTCGGGATGCGCGGCGACGGGTGCGTCAGGATGCTGCTGCTTCAGTTTCAGCAGCTCGCTCTCACTGAAGGCTTCGTGCACGATGCACACGCCCGGCCACAGGAGCATGTCGCGGTTGTACTTGCGGTTGAGATAACCGCCCAGATGCCGGTCCGGCCCGAAGATGATCGGCTGGTCTTCCGGGATCTGCTCCAGGATCGTCTCGGCGCTGGAGGAGGTGACGATCACGTCGCTGAGCGCTTTCACCTCGGTCGAACAGTTGATGTAGGTGAGTGCGATGTGATCGGGATGCGCTTCGCGGAAGGCGCGGAACTTGTCGGGCGGGCAGCTGTCCTCCAGGCTGCAGCCGGCGTCCATGTCGGGCAGGACGACGATCTTTTCGGGGCTGAGGATCTTGGCGGTGTCGGCCATGAACTTCACGCCGCAAAAGGCGATCACTTCCGCATCGGTCGCCGCCGCCTTGCGCGAGAGTTCCAGGCTGTCGCCCACGAAGTCGGCAATGTCCTGGATTTCCGGCTTCTGGTAATAATGCGCCAGGATCACAGCGTTGCGGTCCTTGCGCAGGCGGTCGATTTCCTCGCGCAGGTCCGCGCCCGTGGGAAGCTTGGTTTCGGCAGTCATAATCTCGTCCCGTCTGGCCCGCTGTTCGGGCCTCTATAGCCAAAACGGGGCAGGAGGCGAGCAGGTTCCGCTACATCGTGAATCCGGGCGGCAGGAAGGCTTCCATCGACCGCTCCGCCCCCGGCGTGCCTGCGATCAGGCTCTCGGTCACCCCGATGCCGAGGGGGCTGTAGGCGATCGTCAGGAAAGGTTAGCGAAGAGGGTCTGCGCGAGTCAATTCGTGCGCCAGACCTCGCCGTCGCGGGCCACTTCGCCGCGGTTTTCCAGGTCGATCAGGTGGGCTTTCACACTCATCCCGGCAGCGGGATAGAGGCGCTTGTCGAGGCCCCTGTACATCAGCGGCACCAGCGCGCGGATCGTGCGCGCTTCCTCGTCCAGCAGGCGCAGGATCTGGCGTTCGCGCTGGCGGCGGTGGCCGACCATACCGCGCACCAGCTGGCGCGGCTTGTCCACTTGCGGGCCGTGGGCGGGATAATAGACCCGGTCCTCGCGCGCGTAGAGCTTTTCGAGGCTGCGCATGTAGGCGGCCATGTCGCCATCGGGCGGGGCGACGACGCTGGTCGACCAGCCCATCACGTGGTCGCCGGTGAACAGCGCGCCGCTTTCCTCCAGCGCGAAGCACAGGTGGTTGGATGTGTGGCCGGGCGTGTGGACCGCTGTGAGGGTCCAGCCCGCACCGGTCATCGCCTCGCCATCCTCCAGCACTCGGTCTGGCGCGTAGGTTTCGTCGAACGGAGCATCGGCGCGCGGGCCGCTGTCATCGAGGACCAGCGGCGCGCAGCCGACCACCGGCGCCCCGGTCAATGCCGACAGGGGCCGGGCGGCGGGCGAATGGTCGCGGTGGGTGTGGGTGCACATGATCGCCGCGACGTGCCCATCGCCGATCGCATTCTCCAGCGCGGCAAGATGCTCCGTCGTGACCGGGCCGGGGTCGATCACCGCAAGGCTGTCGCCGTTGCCGACGAGGTAGGTCTGCGTGCCGGTATAGGTATAGGGCGAGGGATTGTCCGCCAGCACGCGGCGTACCAGCGGCTCCAGCTGCTCGACCTTGCCGGTCGGCCACGGTTTGGGTGGTCCCTTCATTACGTGGGGGGATATGGAGGCCGAGTTGCCGCTTGTCGAGCGGCGCGCCGCCGCGCTAGGCCGCTGCGAGAGGTTTTTGTAGGAGCGCGCCGATGTCCGATCCGCTGATCCTGGTGCTGGATGCCGGGACCACGTCCACGAGAGCGATGCTGTTCGATCCGCAAGGCCAGCTGCACCACGTCTCGCAGGCCGAAATTACCCAGCATTACCCGCGCGATGGCTGGGTGGAGCACGATGCGGGCGAAATCTGGCAAGCGACGCTCGCCTGCGCGCAGGAATGCGTCGAGTGGGCGGACGGCAACGACCGGATCGCCTGTATCGGCATCACCAACCAGCGCGAAACCGTGGTCGCCTGGGACACCTCCAGCGGCGAGCCGCTCGCCCGCGCCATCGTGTGGCAGGACCGACGCACCACCAATTTCTGCGCCGAGTTGAAGGACCAGGGCCACGAGGACGAGGTCCAGCGCCGCACCGGCCTGCTGCTCGATCCCTATTTCTCCGGCACCAAGATGCGCTGGCTGCTGCACAATGTCGACGCGGTGAAGGCTGCGGCGGACGCGGGCAGGCTGGCGCTGGGAACGGTCGAAAGCTGGCTGGTGTGGAAACTGAGCGGCGGCGCGGCGCACGTGACCGACGCCAGCAACGCCAGCCGCACGCTGCTGATGCCGCTGGACGGCGGTGACTGGGCGCAGGACCTGTGCGATCTGATGGACGTGCCGCGCGCCGCGCTTCCGCGGATCGTCGACAACGCGGGCGCGCTTGCCGAGACCGCGCCGCGGCATTTCGGCACCGCGATCCCGATTACCGGCCTCGTCGGCGACCAGCAGGGGGCAACGATCGGGCAGGGCTGCCTGTCGCCGGGGGAGACCAAGGCGACATACGGCACCGGGGCCTTCATCCTCGCCAACCACGGCACCACCGTGCCGCAATCGCGCCACCGCCTGCTCGGCACGGTGCTCTACCAGCACGAGGGGGAGCGGACCTATGCGCTGGAAGGCGCGGTGTTCGTCGCCGGAAGCCTCATCCAGTGGCTGCGCGACGGGCTCGGCATCATCGACAAGGCTGCGGATACGGAACGGCTCGCCGCATCGGTGGAGGGGGACAGCAGGGTTGTGATCGTCCCCGCGCTCGCCGGCCTCGGCGCGCCCTACTGGCGGCCGGAGGCACGCGGGGTTATCTCCGGCCTCTCGTTCAGCACCGGCCGCGCGCATATCGCCCGGGCCGCGCTGGAGGCGATGGCCCACCAGACGCGCGATCTCGCCGAGGCCTTCGCCGCCGACGGGGCGGAATGGACCAGGCTGCGGATCGACGGCGGGATGAGCGCGAACGACTGGATGGCGCGCGACATCGCCGGCCTGCTCGGCATTCCGGTGGAACGGCCGGGCTTGGTCGAAACGACGGCGTTGGGTGCGGCGATGCTGGCGGCGGTCGGCGCGGGGCTGCACGCGGACTTGCAGGGGGCCTATGCGGCGATGGGCGGCACGCGCACCGTGTTCGAACCGGCGATGGACGAAGACATCAGGAAAGCGCGACTGGACCGCTGGGGCTTGGCCCTCGCGGCGAGCTAAAGCGCGGCGATCGAGGCTTCTAGCCGCTGGCGCAGGCGTTCGATCGCGGGCGGCTGCATGGCGAAGCGTTCGCGCCACGCGGCGTCCAGCCGCTCGATCCGCTGGTAGAAGCGCTGCGTTTCGGCGACCAGTGTCACGATCCGCACCGGCAGTGCGGCCAGCTGCTGGCGGTCGCCATCGGGCTGCCGCTTCGCCAGCCGGCCGTGGCGACGCAGCTGGAACTCGCTCATCTCGCCGTTGAAATAGGCCCGCTGGTTGAGCAGCCAGGCGAGCGCATGCATCATCCGCGTGGTGCAGCGCAGCGCCTCGCACGACAGGGCGATGCGGGCGAAATCCTCGTCCTCCGCCGCCGCATCGATCCGGCCCGACAGGTCGAAGGCCGCGCGCACGCGGTCGGCCAGTTCGAGCCCTTCCTCGTACAGCGCCTCCACGATGGGCGCGTTGATATCCGCATGATCCCGCATTGCGAGCGTTCGCTAAACCCGCGCGGCCACCCGCGTCCAGCGCCTGTCCCGGTCATCCCCATGCCATTTCGGGACTGTCGCGATTCGGGACTCTCTTGTTTCGTGAAGCCGCCTCCGCGCGTAATCCTTCTTCCTCATGAAGCCGCCTCCGCGGCTTCGTCCTCCCTGCTGTTCCCACCGCTGCGCGGCGGGGCAGGTCCGGGGCGGGCGGTCGCCCTTGCCGCCGCCTGCGCGGCGGAGCTCCGCGACTCGGATTGCTGAGTGGCACTGACGTACCGCGTAAGCGGTGCCAGAGGCCGACCGGCCGACCGCAGCGGCCTCGGAGCCGGAACGAAGTCCCGGCGGAGAGAATAGCCGCGAGGACGAAGCCGCGGAGGCGGCTTCACGAAACAAACTACGCGATAATATCCGGCAGCAGGTGGTCCTGCACCACGGCGATTTGGTCCTTCAGGGCCAGCTTGCGCTTTTTCAGTCGCGCGATCTGCATCTGGTCGTGGCTGCCTGCGCGCAGGAGCGCGTCGATGGCGGCGTCGAGGTCGCGGTGTTCGGTTTGCAGCGTTGCCAGTCGCTTGCGCAATTCGTCTTCGGTCACGCCGTTCTCTTCCTGTCGCCGGATCGCTTCGCCCGGACCCTGAGCCGTGCCGGATTCGGGACGACCGCGATGGCTCTATCCTTGCCGTGTTAACCCTTTGTGTGGTTCCATGCCACCTCGACTTGTGACGCCTCGTCCGAGTCGCAAAAGTGAAACAAGGAGATGTGTCTATGTCATCGTCCCACGTTGCCGCCCTCGAAACCAAGCATGCCAGGCTGGAGCAGATGATCGCTTCGGAAATGGCCCGCCCGGCACCCGACGATGCAACCATTTCCGGCCTCAAGAAGCAGAAGCTCGCCATCAAGGAAGAACTCGCCCACATCTAGGCGGCGCTAGACACATATAGGGCCTGCGAACCGGTAGGGCCTGCGAACCGGGCATGGTTTTCACCGCCGCCCGGTTTGCAGCGCCCGCCATATCGGATAGGACCGGCGGACGATGACCGCCGCCTCCTCCGCCCGCTCGATCCTCACGCGCCTGCACGACGTGATGGCCTCGCGCAGCAGCGCGCAGGACAAGCTCGACCGGGTGGTCGACATCATCGGGGAAGAGCTCGATAGCGAGGTCTGCTCGATCTACCTGCTGCGCGACGGCATGCTGGAACTGTTCGCGACGCGCGGCCTCAACAAGTCCGCCGTGCACGTCACCCGCATGGGCATCGGCGAAGGTCTGACCGGCACCATCGCCCAGAATGTCGAAACGCTGAACCTGGCCGAGGCGAAAGCCCATCCCGACTTCATGTTCCGCCCCGAAACAGGCGAGGAGCGGTTCCACAGCTTCGCCGGCGTGCCCATCGTGCGTCAGGCGCGCGCCATCGGCGTGGTCAACGTGCAGCATGTCGATCCGCGCCGCTACGAAGAGGTGGAGATCGAGGCGCTGCAGACCGTGGCGATGGTGTTGTCCGAACTGATCGACAACGCCGGGCTGGTCGATTCCGAGCAGGCCAAATCGCTGCAGCACGACGGGCAGGTCCAGGCCGAAGGCCTGGTGCTGGCCAAGGGGCTGGGCAGCGGGCGGGCCGTGTTCCACCAGCCGCGCGTAACCATCGAACACACGATGGCGGAGGATATCGAGGCGGAGCGCCAGCGGGTCTACCGCGCCTTCGACACGATGCGCGAGCAGATCGACGACATGACCAGCCAGGCCGAATTCGGCACCGGCGGCGAACATGAGGAGGTCCTCGCGACCTACAGGATGTTCGCCTACGACGAAGGCTGGGGCCGCCGCATCAACGAGGCGATCGACAGCGGCCTGACCGCGGAGGCCGCGATCGAGCGCGTGCAGCAGCGCACGCGCATGCGCATGCGGGAGATCGACGATCCGCTGCTGGCGGACCGGATGCACGACCTGGAGGACCTGGCCAACCGCCTGCTCCGCATCGTGTCCGGCCAGCTCGGCACGGCGGCGACCAAGGGCCTGCGCGAGGATGCGATCCTGATCGCCCGCAACCTCGGCCCGGCCGAATTGCTCGAATACGACCGCCGCCGGCTGAAAGGCGTGGTGCTGGAAGAAGGCTCGCTCACCGCGCACGTCGTCATCGTGGCGCGCGCGATGGGCGTGCCGGTGCTGGGCCGCGTTGCCAACCTGCGCGCGCTGGTGGCGGAAGGCGACACGCTGCTGCTCGATGCGGACAAGGGGCAGGTGACCATCCGCCCGCAGGCCGCGCTGGTCGACGCGTTCGAGGCGCGCTTTGCGCAATCGAAGAAACGGCAGGCCGAGCTTGCCCAGCTGCGCGACGTGGAGCCCTTCACCCGCGACGGCACGCGGATCACGGTGATGATGAACGGCGGGCTGCGCGACGACCTGACTTCGCTGAAGCTGGTCGGCGCGGACGGGATCGGGCTGTTCCGCACCGAATTCCAGTTCCTCGTATCCGCCGCCCTGCCGGCGCGGGAGCGGCAATTGCGGCTCTACCGCGATGTGCTCGACGCGGCGGACGGCAAGCCGGTGATCTTCCGCACGGTCGATATCGGCGGCGACAAGTCGCTTCCCTACCTGCGCAACGAAGGCGCCTCGGCGGACGAGAACCCGGCGATGGGCTGGCGCGCGCTGCGCCTGGCGCTGGAACGCGAAGGCCTGCTGAAACTGCAGGCGCGCGCCCTGCTAGAAGCGGCCGCCGGGCGCGAGCTCAACGTGATGTTCCCGCTGGTGTCCGAACCGTGGGAATTCGACGCGGCCAAGGCGATCTTCGACGACCAGCTCGCTTTCCTGCGCAGCCGCAAGGCGAAGTTGCCGGAGGCGATCCGCTTCGGCGCGATGCTGGAAGTGCCGGCGCTGGCCGAAGTGCTCGACCTATTGCTGCCCAAGCTGTCATTCCTGTCGATCGGCACCAACGACCTCACCCAGTTCCTCTTCGCCGCCGACCGCGCCAACCCGAAGCTGGCGCAGCGCTACGACTGGCTCAGCCCGGCGATCCTGCGCTTCCTCGCCCGCGTGGTGCAGACGACGCAGGCAGCGCCGACACCGGTCGACCTTGCCGTATGCGGCGAGATGGGCGGCCGCCCGCTGGAAGCGCTCGCGCTGCTCGGCCTCGGCATCCGCCGCCTGTCGATTACCCCCGCCGGCGTCGGCCCCATCAAGGAACTGGTGCGCAAGGTGGACCTTGCGGAAATCGGCGCGGCGATGAACGGCTGGCTGCTCAATCCGCCGCTGGACATGCGCGCCGCCCTGTCGGTCTGGGCGGACGAACGCAGCATCGCGCACGATTGAGGCGGGCGGTTGTAATTTTCCGACGCTGCGCTTGACTTGCCCCTTCCGCAATCGGATTGGTGCGGGCAGGGGACGAAAACGGGGCTCTGGACGGGGTATCGGGTCGGGATACGGGAATGAGCGACGAAGAATTCGAGTACGAGCTGGAAAATGACGCCGGCGGACCGCCGCGCATCGGCGCGCAGCTGCGCGCATCGCGGGAAGCGCGCGGGCTGAGCCTGGCGCAGGTGTCGGCCGAAACCCGCATCACCGAACGCCATCTGGAGCTGATCGAGGCAGGCGATTTCGACGGGCTGCCCGGCCGTACCTATGCCATCGGTTTCGCCAAGAACTATGCCCGCGTGGTCGGCATGTCGCAGGCCGATACGGCGCAGGCAGTGAAGAACGAACTGGCGATGGAAGACCCGCGCCCGTCGCGCGTGATCGGCGAATACGATCCGATCGACCCCGACCGCGTGCCGTCCTCCAAGGTGGGGCTCGTTTCCTTCATCGCCCTGATCGTGCTGCTGGGCGGGGCCTATGCGTTTTACGCGACCTATTTCAATCCCGGCGCGGAACTGGAATCGCTGACTGCGGCGGAACGGCGCGCGGCGGCAGAAGCCGCGGCGGAAGAAGACGAGGGCGCGGCCGCCACGGCAAGCGCCCCCGCACCGTCCGGCGAAGTGGTATTCACCGCGCTTGAGGAAGGCATCTGGGTCAAGTTCTACGATGCCAGCGGTGCGCAGCTGATGCAGAAGCAGATGGCGGAAGGCGAAACCTACTCCGTGCCTGCCAACGCCAACGGCCCGCAGCTGTGGACCGGCCGGCCGGACGCGCTGGCGATAACCATCGGTGGACAGAGCGTGCCGAAGCTTGCCGAGGACGACCAGGTCATGAAGGATATCCCCGTGACCGCAGAGGCGCTGCTGGCGCGGGGCGAAAGCCCGGCTGCGCCTGCCGCTGCCGCCACGGCCGTCGCCACGGCGAACGAGTGACATTCATCGCAGGTTTCGCCGAGCCGGCCTAGGCGATGCGGACCTTGACGGGAGAGAATTTACGATGGTTTTCGCGAAACTGACCGGTTCGAAGTTGCGCCCCACGATCCAGGCGGCGATCGGCGGCGCGGTGCTGGTAACGGGGCTCGGCATGGTCCCCGCCCCCGCTTTCGCACAGGACGAGGATGCCCGTGTCCGCAAGCTGGAGGCGGAAGTCCGCGCGCTGCAGCGGGTGGTCTTCCCCGGCGGCGACAACCGCTATTTCACGCCCGAAGTCACGTCCGAGACGCAGCGCGGCCAGCAGGGCGGGCAGGCGACCATCACCTATCCGCAGCAAGGGCCGGCCTCGACCACGGCGGTGACGGACATCCTTGCCCGGCTCGATGCGCTGGAAGGCCAGCTGGCCCGCCTGACCGCGCGCACGGAAGAGAACGACAACATGCTGCGCCAAATGGGCACGCGGCTCGACGCGCTGGAGGCCGCGGGTGCTGCGCCGGTGGTTGCGACCCCGACGCCCACCGCTGTCGTTCCCGCCACCACCGTCGCGGCGACGACTGCAACCCCGCCGCCCGCTGCCGACCCCACGCCGGAGCGCGTCGCCGCGGTGCAGGCCATCGCCAAGCCGCAGACCGACGATGCGGCGGACGACGAATACAGCTATGGCTTCCGCCTGTGGGACGCGGGCTTCTATCCCGAGGCCCAGCAGCAGCTGCGTATGTTCGTGGACCGTTACCCCAGCCACTGGCGCGCGACCTATGGCCGCAACTTGCTCGGCCGCGCCTATCTCGACAACGGGCAGCCGCGCGAGGCGGCGACGTGGTTCCTGCAGAACTACAATGCCGACAAGACGGCCGACCGCGCGCCCGACAGCCTGCTCTATCTTGCCGAAGCGATGATCGCGCTGGACGACGATCGCCGCGCCTGCATCGCGCTGGCCGAATTCGGCGAGACTTACCCTGCGCTCGCCGCCGGGCGGTTGCAGGCGCAATACGATGCCAATCGCGGCAAGGTCACCTGCAGCTGATGCGATGACCGGCGGCGCGATCGACGGGGCGCTGCTCGGGCGCTTCGCCGACGGCTTGCGCGGAGTCTGGAACGAAGGGGCCCGCCTGGGTCTCGCCGTGTCGGGCGGGGCCGATAGCATGGCGCTGCTGCGCCTCGCCCACGCGAGCGACATCGACATCGGCGTCGCCACCGTCGATCACGGATTGCGCCCGGAAGCGGCCGGGGAATGCCGCTTCGTCGCGGCCGCCTGCGAGGCGCTCGGCATCGCCTGCACGGTGCTGGAAGTCGAAGTGGCAGGGGGCAACCGGCAGGAACAGGCGCGCATCGCCCGCTACCGCGCGCTGGGCGACTGGGCGCGTCGTGCCGGGGTTTCCGCCATCGCAACCGCCCACCACGCCGACGACCAGGCCGAAACGCTGCTGATGCGGCTCAATCGCGGCAGCGGGCTGGCAGGGCTCGCCGGGATCCGTCCCCGCACGGTGATGGAGGGGCTGAGTGTCCCCGTGGTCCGCCCGCTGCTCGCCTTTCGCCGCGCGGAGTTGCGCGACGTCCTGCGCCAGGCGGGACAGGATCATATCGAGGATCCGAGCAACACTGACATGTCCTTCGAACGCGTGCGGATGCGGCAGGTACTGGGCGCGGCCGACTGGCTGGACCCCGTTGCCATGGCCCGCTCTGCCGCTTACCTCGCAGAGGCGGAGGCGACCTTGCAGGCCATCGCGGAGGTGGAACTCGCCGAAGCCGAAGGCAAAATCGGCTTAGCGTGGACCGCACATGCCGAACTCAACGCGCGTGCACTCGACCGCGCTATCGCGAAGCTCGGCGGCGCTCCCGCCCCCGGCGACACGCGTCAGCTGGCCTTGCGACTCGCCGACGGGGGGAAGGGCAATTTGGCCGGAGTGCTCGTGGAGGTGAAAGGCGACCGGGCGACATGCCGCCCGGAACCGGCACGCCGATCGTCGGGCCAATCTAAGGGCCGCAGCTGATCAGCTGGCGAGGCTGGTGCCGATCCCGGCCTTTTCGCCGCGGGTGATGATCACGCGGTCGCCCAGCTTGGCGATGGCGAACAGCTTGGCGGCGAATGCATCGGGCGTGCCGATGCAGCCATGGCTGGCGAAGCCGTTCTCCACCTCGCTCGAATGGATCGAGATACCGTCCCATGTCAAGCGCAGCGTATAGGGCATCGGGACGTTGTAGATGCTGGAGATATTGTCCTTGTTCTTCTCCAGGATGGGGAAGACGCCGAGCGGGGTGGGGTGGTTGTCCGTACCCAGCAACACGGCCGCCGCGCCGATTTCGTAACCGTCGCGGAAAACGGAGATGACGCGGGCTTCGAGGTCGACGGTGATGACCAGCGGGCCATCGGGCACGCCTTCATCGTCCCAGTGCCATTCGCCGTACCTGATAGGCCCGTCGATGGGCAGGATGCGCTTGATGACGAAGGGGGAATCGAGCTTTTCTTCCTTCGCCTGCGGCTTTGTTTCCTCGCCCTGTTCCAGAACCGCTTCGGCCTGGATCGCGGCGTCCTGCGTGGATGCTTCGGCTGCGCTGCCCATGAACAGGCGCGAGGACACGCCGGCCGTTACCAGCAAGGCCAGCACCAGCAGCGTCGCACCGCCAATCCATTTCACGGTTCCGTTCATGGCGGCCTGTATGCGCGCAATTCCGCCGAAAATCCAGCCGATGCGGGCCGGCGTCCCTATGCGAGACGCGGCAGGGCAAGAGGTTAACGCGCGCGAGTTCGGACGTCAGCCGTGGGCGCCGAACTGGTGGGCGATGGTCGCGCCGAGGCGCAGGACCAGCGCATGGGCACGCTCCAGCGGGTCGATATACTGCTGGCGGATCGCGCTGTAACCTTCGCCGTCGCCGTCGGGATAGCCGGTCGGCGCGTCGACGCTGAAATCGTCCAGTTGCGGGAAGCTGGTCGGGAAGGCGCGATTGAGCTGCGCCAGCGCGTCGTCGATTCTGAGCGAGAAGACCATTTCCAGCACGTCGTCGCGCGCGACATCGTTGGCGCGGCTGAAGGCCGGCACGGAAATGGCTTTCAGGAACATGTGCTGGATCAATGCCAGGCGCAGGGCCTGCGCGGCGCCGATCACGCGGCGCTTGAATTCGCGATTGGGCGCGGGCTCCGCTTCGGGCAGCAGGTCGAGCAGGCGGTGGAATTTCAGCGCATCGACGCGCAAGCGCGAGGCAAGCTGGCGGAACAGCGACGATCGCTCGTCCCCGGCAAGGTATTCGGCGAGGTCCTCGCACGCCTGCGACAAGTGGGTTTCGGTGCCGCGATAGGGCCGGCTGGCCCAGTATGCGGCGTTGAACAGCTCGCCGTGCGCGGCCACCGTCTTGATGCTGGCAAGCGCGTTGGACGCGCGGGCAAGCGCAATGGCCTGCCGCCCGCGCTCGCTGTTCGCGATCAGCTGGGCGATGTCTTCCTCAACCCCGTCTGCCGCGGTGCCGATGCCGGCCACCACGTTGACCGGGTAGCCGAGTTGCTGAAGGATCGCGTTATGCGGGATGGCGCGGATCTGGCGCAGGCTCATGTCGCGCTCTGCCGCGAGGTCGGACTGGCGGCGGCTCACCCGGCTGCCGGTGGAATTGAGCAGGCCGAGGCCGAAGGCGGTGATGCTGCGCGAATAGGCCCGGCTTTCCAGATAGTCGTGCTGCGCATCGCGGATGGCGCGGTAGAAATCGAGGCTGAGGTCGGTGCGGGTGTAGAAGGGATCGTCGTTTTCGCCGCTCACCTCCGGCGTCTCGGCGAGGATGGTGCCGAGCGTGGCCAGCGCCAGCTCCGGCGTGGCGAAATAGAGATAGCCGTCGCCGCCCTGGAAGCTGGCTTCGGCTTCCACAGCGATGCCGCGCCGGGCGAAGCGGCTGCGCGCCCAGGTGCTGAGCGGCCAGGTCAGCCGGTCGGCGAACCCGTCGGGATGCGCGCCGCGGCCCATGCTTTCGCCGTGGGTGTTGAAGATCAGCGCGGCGCAGTCCGTCAGGCCGTTGTCGGCCATGGCGGAGGCCATGCGGCCTTGCAGCCGCTCGATGGCGAGGCTGGCGGGGATCTGCCCGACGAAGCGGCCGGCGTCGGAAAAGCCGGTCTGGATGCAGACCCGCCCGCGCGCCTTGGCGTAGGACTGGAAGGCCGGCTCCGCCAGCAGCGCGTCGAGGAAGCGGCCGCCGTGTTCCAGCGCGCTCTCGGTCTCGAACAGGGGCGACACATCGACCTTGTCAGCGATGCCGAACAGCTTCGCGAAGTAGAGCGCGGCGAGCACCGTGGCGGGCTGTTCGCATTCGGCGATCAGCATGCGGATCGGCGCGTCGGCGTCGATGTGCCTCAGGATCTGCGCCATCACCAGGAACTGGCGGATGGCGGTGCTGCTCTCGATGGCGACGGCGGCGAAGTTGCTGTCGAGCGGACGGACCGCGTCCAGCTTTTCGCGCAGGCGGACGAGGGCGAGGCGGCTCGACAAGTCGAGCATGCCGTCGGGGTCGATCCGGCGGCGGATCGCATTGCCGAGCTGACTGGCGTTGACGCGGAAATGCACCCAGCCGCAGCCGAGCCCGTCGGCGCGCATCGCGGCGGCGAGAGTCTTCAGCGCGACCGCATCGGCGCCATCGGCGCGCGCGTCGTTCTCGAGTTGCTCGACGAGGGGGGTGAGCGAGACCAGCTTGTCGGGATCGTCCGCGCTCAGCGCGTTGGCCGCGGCGCTCAGCGTCTCGGGGTCGGAGAATTCGCCGCGGAACGTGTCGGCATGGCCCTGCGCTGCCGTGGCTGCACGGCGGAGCGTATCCACCAGCTCGTGGCCCGCGTCGATCCCTGCCAGCCGGTCGGCATAGGCGGCCAGTCGTGCGGCCTTTTCCGTCAGGCGGAAGCCGATGGAGGTGTTCCAGCCGATGTCGGTCCGCCCGTCCATGTCGTAACCGACCCAGCTGGCGAAGCGGAACGGCATGGGGGCAAGATCGTGCCAGCGGTCCGGCCATGCGGCCTTCGCGCTTTCGAGCGCGGCGGCGACGATGGTATCGCGCGCCTGCGCCCCGTTGGCGATGGCGCGCATGGCCCGCTCGTGTTCGTACACCAGCGTGACAGGGCGGCGCTCCGGATCGGCGTCGATCTGTGCGTCGGCCGTGCCGTCACCCGTTGCGGCAGCGGCGATGGCATCGGTCTGGTCGGCGGTGAGCAGGAACGTGGGGTGGGCGGTGAACACGGCGTGGAGGGCAGGGCGCTGCCAGCGCGCGGCATAATCTTCGAAATCGCCCGATGCCTCCACCAACTCGCCCAGCCGCGCGTCATTGCGCGCGGGCGCGATGACGCGTTGCAGGCGCCGCGCGCGGCTGCCCATGGCTTCGGCTTCCAGTTCCTCGACGATCGCCTCGAACCCGTCCAAGTCGATGTCCCCGCCTTCCAGCATGCGGGAGAGGTCGAGCCCGGTTTGGAACACCGGGTTGAACAGCGGGGTTTCCGCCGTCCGCCCGTGGAGATTGGCAAGGTGGGTGGTCAGCGTGTCGAGCGTCCTCATGCGGCGCCTCCGCTCCCCAGCAAGCTGGCCTTGCGCGCGGCCTCCTCGATGGCGGCGTAATCGGTGCCGCCGCGCGGGGCGACCCAGCTGCCGCCCACGCACAGCACCGGATCGATAGCGAGCCAGTCGGCCGCGGTCTCTTCCGAAATGCCGCCGGTGGGGCAGAACTTCGCTTCGTGGAACGGGGCGGCCAGCGCCTTCAGTGCCGGGCGGCCACCGGCAGCTTCCGCGGGGAAGAACTTGAAGTGCGACAGGCCCAGGTCCATCCCGCGCATGATGTCGCCGGCCGTCGCGATGCCGGGCAGGAAGGGGATGCCGTCGCGGGCGATGGTCTTGGCGAGGCTTTCGGTAAGACCCGGGCTGACGATAAATTCGGAGCCTGCCTCGCGCGCGGCGTGGTAGGTTTCCGGCCCGGTCACCGTGCCCGCGCCCACGATCGCGCCGTCCACGTCCTTCATCGCGCGGATCGCATCGAGCGCGGCGGGGGTGCGCAGGGTCACTTCCAGCACTTTCAGCCCGCCGGCGACCAGCGCTTCGGCCAGCGGTCGCGCCTGGCTGACGTCGTCGATCACGATCACCGGGATGACCGGCGCGGTCTGCATGATGGCGGCGATATCGCTCATTCGGGATGCTCCGTGGCAAAGGCTGCGGCAGCGCCGAACAGGCCGGGCTGCGGGTGGGTGATGAGTTTGACAGGGATGGTGCCCATCAGGCTTTCGAAGCGCCCCTTGGCGCGGAACCGTTCGGCAAATCCCGATTTCAGCAGCGTGTCGCGGATGCGATAGCCGAGGCCGCCGGCGATCACGACGCCGCCGAAGCCGCCCTGCGCCAGCGCGATGTCGCCCGCCACGCTGCCGAGCGAGAGGCAGAAGCGGTCGACTGCGGCGGCCGCAACGCTGTCGCCCACTTCCATGCCGCGCGTCCAGATTGCCACATCGTCTTCCTGGCGGGTCGGCTTGCCCTCCATTTCCGCGAGCGTCTGATAGATGTCGACGATGGCGGGGCCGGAGACGACCCGCTCGGCGGAAACGCGATTGTGGCGCTTGCGCAGCCGGGCGAGGATCGCGTCCTCGATCAGGTCGAGCGGCGCGAAATCGATATGGCCGCCCTCGGTCGCCTGCACGCGGTAGCCGCCTTCACCGTTGCGGTAGAGATGCGCCACGCCGAGGCCGGTACCGGGGCCGAGCACGCTGATCGTGCCTTCTTCGGCAAGCGGCTGTTCCGGCCCGGTCAGGTGGATGAAATGCTCTTCCCCCGCCCGCGCGACCGCATGGCCGACCGCGCCGAAATCGTTGACGATGGTATAGGCGTCGACGTCCAGCTTTTCCTTCACCAGCGCCGGGCGGATGATCCACGGGTTGTTGGTGAATTTGATCACCCTGTTTGGATCATTGGGCCCGCCCACTGGCCCGGCGATGGCGATGGAAACGTTGCGCGGCAGCGTGCCGCCCTTGCGCTCGCGGAAATCCTCCCACGCGGTCTGGAAGCTGGCGTGATCGACCGTGTGGAGCGTTTCCGGCTCGCCCAGTTCGATGGTGCCGTCATCCGCCAGCGTGGCGATGGCGAAACGGGCGTGGGTGCCGCCGATATCGACGGAAACCAGCTGTCTCATAATCCTGCCACAGCGAGCATGGCGCTGCCTCCCTTCTCGGCCTCGTCGGCATGGAGGCGAAACATGGCGAAAAGCTCGCGGCCCACGCCGATATCAGATGCGGGCTCCGGCGCGGGTTCGCGCGCGTCGAGGTCCGCATCGGTGGAAAGCGATCCGGTTTCGGCGCACAGTTTCACCACGTCCCCGTCGCGCAGCCTGCTCAGCGGGCCGCCGCCCAGCGCTTCGGGCGAACAGTGGATTGCCGCCGGGACCTTGCCGCTCGCGCCGCTCATCCGCCCGTCGGTGACGAGCGCGACGCGATATCCGCGGTCCTGCAGCACGCCCAGTGCCGGGGTCAGCTTGTGGAGTTCGGGCATGCCGTTGGCACGCGGCCCCTGGAAGCGGACCACCACCACCACGTCGCGGTCCAGCTCGCCCGCCTTGAACGCTTCGGCCACGTCATGCTGGGTCTGGAACACGCGGCACGGCGCCTCGATGGTCCAGCGTTCCTTGTCCACGGCGCTGGTCTTGAAGCAAGCCCGGCCAAGGTTCCCGGTGACGAGGCGCATGCCGCCGTCGGGCTGGAAAGGATCGCTGGCGGGCTTCAGCATCGTGTCGTCGCCGCTGCGCCCGGTTTCGCGATAGGTGAGTTCGTCCCCGTCCAGCCCCGGCTCCATCGCATAGGCGGAAAGGTCGCCGTCCCACACGGTCATCACGTCGCGGTGGGCGAGGCCGGCTTCGAGCAACTGCCCGATCACGTAGCCCATGCCGCCCGCGTCGTGGAAATGGTTCACGTCGCCCGATCCGTTGGGATAGACGCGCGCGATCAGCGGCACGGCGTGGCTCAGTTCGGCAAGATCGTCCCAGTCGAACACGATCCCGGCGGCGCGCGCCATGGCCGGGATGTGGATCGCGTGGTTGGTCGACCCACCCGTGGCGAGCAGGCCGACCGCCGCGTTGACGATGGCCTTTTCGTCCACGCATTGCGCCAGCGGGCGATAGTCGCCCCCGTCTTCGCGGATTTCGACGAGCCGGTGGACGGCCTTGCGGTCGAGCGCCTGGCGCAGTTTCGTGCCGGGCTGGATGAAGGCGCTGCCGGGGATGTGCAGTCCCATCATCTCCATCATCATCTGGTTGGAATTGGCCGTGCCGAAGAACGTGCAGGTGCCGGGCGAGTGGTAGCTCGCGCTTTCGCTTTCCAGCAATTCGTCGCGGCCCACCTTGCCTTCGGCATAAAGCTGGCGGACGCGCTGCTTTTCCTTGTTGGAAATGCCGGTTGGCATCGGGCCGCTCGGCACGAACAGGCCGGGCAAGTGGCCGAAGCGCAGCGCGCCGATCAACAGGCCGGGCACGATCTTGTCGCAGATGCCCAGCATGGCCATGCCGTCATAGACCGCGTGGCTCATCGCGATACCGGTGGCGAGCGCGATGGCATCGCGGCTGAACAGCGACAGTTCCATGCCGTCCTGCCCCTGCGTCACCCCGTCGCACATCGCCGGCGTGCCGCCTGCGACCTGCGTGGTGGCGCCGACTTCGCGGGCGTAGATCTTCATCCGCTCCGGATACCGGCCATAAGGCTGGTGGGCGGAAAGCATGTCGTTGTAGCTGGTGACGATGGCGAGGTTCGGCCCGCGCCCCTGCTTCAGCGCCTCCTGGTCCTCCAGCGCGCCGGCAAAGGCATGGGCGAGGTTGGAGCAGCTGACGGAGGATTTCTCGGGCGCACGCTCCCGTTCCCGCTCCATCAGCTCGAGATAGGCGGTGCGGCCAGGTTTCGAACGCTCGATGATGCGGTCGGTGATACGCGCGATGCGGGGATCGAGATTACTCATTCCAGCTTACTCCTCCGCGTTCGGCTAGGGCGACCGCCGCGCTCGGCCCCCACGAACCGGCGGTGTAGGTCTTGGGGCTCTCGCCGCTGTCGGCCCACAGGGCGCGGATCGCGTCGATCCATTCCCACTGGGCTTCCACCTCGTCGCGCCGGACGAACAGCGTCTGGTCGCCGTGGATCAGGTCGAGCAGCAGGCGCTCGTAAGCGATCCGGCGGGTCTTTTCGCTGAAGGCATCGGGCATGGCGATGTCGAGCGGGACGGGCCGCAGCCGCACGCCTTCGCTGGCAAGGCCGGGCACCTTGGCCATCACCTGCAGGCTGATGTTCTCTTCCGGCTGGATACCGATCAGCAGACGGTTGGGTTCGGTGCGCGCGCCGCGGCCTTCGAAGATCGAATGCGGGATGCAGCGGAACTGGACGAGGATTTCCGTGCGCCGCTTGGGCAGGCGCTTGCCGTGGCGCAGGTAGAACGGCACGCCCTTCCAGCGCCAGTTGTCGACATGGGCCTTGATGGCGACGAAGGTTTCGGTGTCGCTGTCCTTGCCAAGCTCCTCGTCGTAACCTGGCACGGCCTCGCCGCCCACGGCGCCGGCGCGGTACTGGCCGCGCACGGTCTCGCTTTCCTCCACGCGGCGCAACGCGCGCAGGACCTTGACCTTCTCGTCACGCACGGCGGTGGAATCGAAGCTGCTCGGCGGCTCCATCGCCACCAGCGCCAGCAGCTGCAGCATGTGGTTCTGCACCATGTCGCGCAGCGCGCCGGCATCGTCGTAGAATGCGACGCGGCCTTCCAGCCCGACCGTCTCCGCCACGGTGATCTGCACGTGGTCGATATGTTCGGCGTTCCACAGCGGTTCGAACATGATGTTGGCGAACCGCAGGGCGAGCAGGTTCTGCACCGTCTCCTTGCCCA
This sequence comes from Alteriqipengyuania flavescens, assembly GCF_030406725.1. Lineage (NCBI taxonomy): Bacteria > Pseudomonadati > Pseudomonadota > Alphaproteobacteria > Sphingomonadales > Erythrobacteraceae > Pseudoblastomonas > Pseudoblastomonas flavescens. Next base: position 1,519,200 of record NZ_CP129107.1, read on the forward strand.
GGTAATGGTCGATGCGGAAAATGCGCCGTTCGGGGAAGGCCGCGGCGACCGCGTCGTTGATCTCGCAGCTCGAGGCGAGATCCGTGCCGAGCGGTTTTTCCAGCGCGATACGGCTGTTGCCGCCAAAGCCGGAACCCGTCAATCTGACGCGTTCGAGGCCCGAGATTGTCGGTTCGAACAGGCTCGGCGCGGTGGAGAGGAAGATGGCGAGGCCGCGCGCGGGCTCTCCCACAACCTTCGCCAGATCGTCGTATCCCTCGGGCGTCAGCGCATCGACGGGGACGTATTCGATCCGGTTGAGGAAGGTCGCCAGGCTGCCGCGGCGCCCGGCGGGCAGGAACTTCTCGATCGCCTCGCGCGCGAAGTTGCGGAAGCCCTGCGTGTCGTGCTCGCTGCGCGCGGTGCAGACGATCCTGAGGTCGTCGGCCAGCAATCCGTCGGCGTCGAGCGCGCAGAGCGAGGGCAGCAACATGCGCTGCGACAGGTCGCCCGTGGCACCGAACAGCAGCAGGCGGTCGGCGGCAAAAGGCTCGGTCTCGTTGGTAACGATCGCGGTGTCTCCCTTGTTTGCCCGTTTACCCTCCGGGCCCGTTCATCCAAGCCGAGCGGCGGCGCACACGCAAGCACGCCCGCCCGAAACGGATACGTATTCAGCGCGGGCGCGTATCCCTCAGGCGGAGCATTTCACGTTCTGGCGCACCATCCGCGATGCGCCGAAGCTGGTGAGGAAGCTGACATCCGCCGCATCGCGGCCGACGCCGATCTTCACCGTGTCCGACGGGGTCGCCATGCCGGTCGCATCGACGATCTGCCAGGTCCCGCCTTCGCCATCGCTATCCGCCAGGAACACCTCGGCCACGGCGTGGAAATCGGGCGGCTCCACCCCGGGGGCGAAGCAGCTGACATAGCGTGCGGGGATGCCCGCCGCGCGGGCCAGCGAGACGATCACGTGGCTGTAATCGCGGCACACGCCCTGGCGCGAAACGAAGGTGTCGAGCGCGCCGGTATCGCCGTTGCTGGAGCCCGGGACATAGGAAAACTCCGCCTCCACCCAGTCGCGCATGGCAATGATCTTGGCGCCGCCCTCATGCCGTCCGAAGCGTTCGGTGACGAAGTTCTGGAACTTGTCCGCGGGGCAATAGCGCGAATCCATCAGGTACTGCACCGCCTCGCCCGGCAGGTCGTGCGGCTCCAGCCGGCCCAGCGTGGCGAGGTCGGGCAGGTGCCGCTCCACCTCGACGGAGACCTTGTAGTCGACCTCCACCAGCCCCTCGGCCCGCAGCCATATCCGCTCGCCGATAGCGTCCTCGGCGGAAACCCGCGCGAAATGCTCGGTCCTGGTGACCCAAGTGTCGGTTTCGACCAGCCGCTGCTCCGGCAACAGCGCCGCCTCGAACTGCAGAAGTACGTCGGTGGGCTGGTCCAGTTCGAAAGCGAAGGACACGTCGATGTTCACGGGCATGAAGAGTGAACGCGGCGGGCCCCGCTATGGTTTCGGAATAGTTGGAAACGAACGAAGCCGAGCCCGCTTGGCCCCCGATTTGCCGCCCGCGTGGCTTCAGAACGAAATCGACATCGATGCCTTCACGGTCCGCGGCGCGCCTTGCAGCAACGCTGGGTTGAACGCGTCGAACGCGCTCGCCCAGTAGGCTTCGTCGGTGACGTTATCAACCGTCAGCCGCAGCGTGACCGGCAAATCGCCCGCGGCAAACACGTAGCGTGCGCCGAGGTCCAGCACGGTCCAGCTGTCGAGCTGGAGCGTGTTGGCGGCATTCGCCTGCTGCTCGCCGGTATGCGTCACCCGCCCGTTGAGTGTCAGGCCCGGAGCGAAACCCACGTCCCATTCGACATTGGCGTTGGCGGCGAACTCGGGAACGCCGGGCGCTTCCATTCCCGTGCCCAGTTCCGCATCCGCAAAGGCCAGGCCGGTGATGACGCGCAGGCCGGGCGCGACCTCACCGTTCAAAGTGACTTCAACGCCCTGGTTTCGCTGGTCTCCCAGATACGCAAAACGCGTGCCGCCTGTGCCGTCGGGCTCGAAGCCTTCGCCCGGCCGCTCGATCCGGTAGAGTGCCAGCGTGGCGAACACCGACGGGTCGAAATAGAACTTGCCGCCCACTTCGTACTGCGTGCTCATGCGCGGGGCCAGCACTTCGCCGGGATTGGATATCTGCGGATCGAGCGGCGCAACCGCGCCTTCCTGCAGCGCCTCGATGTAATTGGCATAGAGCGACAAGCCATCGACCGGCTTTGCCACCAGGCCGACGACCGGGGTAACGGCATGCTCGCTGTATTCGGTATCGAGCCCGCCGCCGAAATAGCTGAAGCGTTCGATATCGATGCTCTGCCAGCGCGCACCTGCGGTCAGCAGAATGCGGTCGTCCCACAGGCCGATCGTGTCGGAAGCGAAGAGGCTGCCGAGCTGCTTTTCGGTGATCGGAAAGGGGTCTTCCAGATCCCCTCCGACAAAGGCAGTCGGCTGGGGCGCGACCTGATCCGGGTTGTAGAGATTGGTCTCGAACGGCTGGAAAAAGTCGTAGGCGGTGCGGTCCTGCTGCCAGTTCATGTTGCCGCCCACGTTGAAAGTGTGTGTCACCGCGCCAGTGGCGAAGTTGCCCCGCAAGCCCGCCTCGAGCGCTTCGGCGTCCTGTTCGAATGGAATGAAATTGTGAAAGCCGCTGGTGGCCTCACCCGTCTCGGCATCGCTCACCTGCAGGCCGCCATAAATGCCTTCCTCGTTGCCGCGCCGCGCGCCTGCCCGGGCGTAAAGCAGCATATCGGGGGTCACGTCGTATTCCACGCTCAGCGTGCCGAAGATGTCCTCGAGCTCGGTGAACGTGTAATCCTGCGCGTAGTTGGCGCTGGCATCGGGCACGGCGGGGATGGCATCGGCCAGCAGCGTGACCTTGGGCCGCAACCCGTCCACGCGCACTTCCTGATAGGCGAGGTCCAGCGCGGCGCGGAACGCCCCGCCATCGTAATCCAGCGCGCCGCCAAGCACCTGCGCACGGCGATCCTCGCGGTCGATGGCGACTTCGCCGTCGCGATAGGCGCCGTTCACGCGCACGCCCCATTCGCGGCCCTGCCCGAAGCGGCGCGATACGTCGAAACTACCGCCGATATGCCCGTCGCCCACGAAGGTGGCGGTGGCGCGCGCGCTATCGTCTTCGGCGCGCTTGAGCAGCAGGTTCACGCTGCCCCCCAGGCCCGATCCGCCCGGCGCGGCGCCATTCAGGAAAGCGCTCGACCCGTTCAGCACCTGCACCTGTTCGAACAGTTCGGGCGCGATCAGCTGGCGCGGGGCGATGCCGTAGAGGCCATTCACGCCGATATCGTCGCCGAACAGCGAGAAGCCGCGGATCACGAATTGCTCCGCCGCATTGCCGAAGCCGTAAGTGGTGCGGACCGTGGGGTCGTTTTCCAGCACCTCGCCGATGGTCAGCGGCTGCTGGTTGTAGATCAGCGTCTCGTCGAAGCTGCGGATGTTGAACGGCAGGTCTTCGGCCGGGACATCGCCCAGCACGCCTGCCTCGCCGCCGTTGACGACTTCGGTGGCATTGTTGCGCTGTGCCGTCACCACGATGGTGTCGATGTCCTGTGCCGCAGCGGGCGTCGCCAGCGCGATGGCGGAAAGGGAGCAGGCGAAAAGGGTCTTGTTCATCGAAAATCCTGGCAATCTGGAGAAAGTGGAAAGGAGCTCAGCTGCGCCGCAGCCATGCGATGGTCAGCGCGAGAAGGGGGAGGGCGAGGAGCGCCCAGGCAAGGGCATCGCGCGCGCCGTCGCCGGTCAGGCCGACGACTAGGCCGACAATAGTGGCGACAAGCAGCGCTGCCGGAATAGCGAAGACCCCGGCGAGCGATGCGCGTTTCAGGCGGCGATGGCGGGCGGGCGGTATCATGCGCGGCGCGCCAGTGAGGTATCGAACGACTGCCCGACCATTCCGCCCTGCGCGATCTCGTCCACGCGCCGCTCGGCATGGCCCGGCCCGCGGCGCAGCCACAGTGCGATGCCGGTCCACAGGACCCAGATCGTCAGCAGCGTCATCGCCGCCCAGACCAGCTTCAGCACCAGTCCGCCGTAATCGCCGAAATGCAGCGGCTTCGACAGCATCAGCGCCTGGTTGAGTGCGGGCATGTCGCGCGCGTCGGTCAGCTCGCCGGTGCGGGCATCGACCAGAGCAGGCGTCAGAAGGTTCTGCGTCAATGCGCGGTCGCCCTGGAAGAAGATCGCATAATGCTGTGCGGTGCTCCAGTCGCCGCCGGGAAAGCCGATGAATTGCGGCGAACGGCCGGGAAGCGCGGCCTGTGCGGAAGCCATCGCCGTATCGAGCGAGCCGTATTGCGCTGGCGGCAACGGCGCCGCATCGACGTAGCGCGCGGTCATTTCAGCCAGCTCGCCGTTTTGCCAGCTTTCCGTCAGCGGATCGGCCAATGCGTTGATGATGCCGGTAGCGCCCACCACCAGCATCCAACCCAAGGCCACCATGCCCACGAGATTGTGCCGGTCCAGCGTGCGGACCCGTGCGCTTCGTTTCTCTCGCAGAGTGCCGAAACGCAGGCGCCGCATGAAAGGGGCGTAAAGAACGACGCCCGAAATCAGGGCAAGCACGAACAGGAAACCCATGGCGCCGAGGAACAGCATGCCCGGCAGGCCGAGGAAGAGATCGGTATGCAGCGCGAGCATGAAATCCAGGAAGCCGCCGGTGGGTGCAGGGCCGAGCGATGTGCCGGTCGTGCGGTCGAAAAACAGCAGCGTCATGTCGCTGCCCGGCGCGTCGGGTGCGGAGCCGGTGGTGACGGTCAGAAGCGGGCTGTCCTGGCTGAAGGCCATGAACAGCGGCACTTCGCCGGGTCGGTCCGCCAGCGCGGTCTGCAACATCGTATCGAGCGGCAGACCTGCATCGGCCGAAGGCGGGCCGGCAAGCGATGCTTCGTAATCCTCGCCCAGCGCGGCGTCGATCTCGTCATGGAAGATAAGCGGCAGGCCTGTCGCGCAAAGCATCAACAGAAAGGCCGTAGCCACGAGGCTTGCCCACTTGTGGACCAGATACCAGAATCGAATGCTGCGCCGCGTCATGGGGCCGGCCTAATGTGGGTCGCAGTGACCGTCAATGATAATAGTTCGCAATAGCAATTTTGACGGGTCTTTGAGATTTCCCTACATCGCGCCTTATTATCATTCACGGCCCGTTTTCCTTCGCGGCCCGCACTTTTCCTCGTCCATCCCCTTGCCCCCCTTGCGGGCGACCCCTCTTTCCACGCGGAGTGACGTTTCGGCGCATCTGCGGGTGACGGTTCGCGTTTCGCAAGGTGACGGTTTCGCGGCGGCAGGGTCACGCTCTTGCGGTGCAGGGTCACGCCCCGCACGCGTCTGGTGACGGTGTTGCGCGCAAGGTTACGCAATCGCGGGCAACGGTCACGGTTTCGGGCGATTTGCCCCTGAACCGTGTTCCATGTGTGCCATCTCGTCGCCCTATCGCTTCGCTACTTGAGGGCGGGAGCCATCAAACAGGGTCAGCAATCACCCCGTAGAGGTCGTGCGCGTCGGCGTCTTCGACCTGCACCTGCACGATGTCGCCCGGCGCCAGGCTGGCGGGCACGTTGCGCAGGTAGACGGCGCCGTCGATCTCGGGCGCGTCGGCCTGGCTGCGGCCGGTGGCCCCGATGTCGCCGTCCTCGTCGGCCTCCCCCACCTCGTCGATGATGACGGGCAGCGTGCGGCCGACCTTGGCAGCGAGCTTGGCGGCGCTGATCCGCTCCGTCACCGCCATCAGCCGGGCATAGCGTTCCTCCTTCACCGCCTCGGGCACCTGGTCGGGCAGGGCGTTGGCCTGCGCGCCCTCGACCGGTTCGAACTGGAAGGCGCCGACGCGGTCGAGCTGCGCTTCCTCCAGCCAGTCGAGCAGGTAGGCGAAGTCGTCCTCCGTCTCGCCCGGGAAGCCGACCACGAAGCTCGACCGCACGGCGATGTCGGGGCAGATCGCGCGCCAGTCGGCCAGCCGCGCCAGCACCTTCGCCTCGTTCGCGGGGCGCTTCATGCGCTTGAGGACGGAGGGCGCGGCGTGCTGGAACGGGATGTCGAGATAGGGCGTCAGCAGCCCTTCGGCCATCAGCGGGATGACCTGGTCGACGTGCGGGTAGGGGTAGACGTAGTGGAGGCGCACCCACGGCGGGGTGCCGTCTCCGGTATCGAGCTGGCCGAGCTCGCGGGCGAGGTCGGTCATGTGGGCGCGGACTTCGCGGCCCTTCCAGGTCCGGGGGGCGTGCCGCGTATCGACACCGTAGGCGGAGGTGTCCTGGCTGATGACAAGCAGCTCGCGCGTGCCGGCGGCGACCAGCTTCTCCGCCTCGCGCAGGACCGCGTCGATGCGGCGGCTGGCCAGCTTCCCGCGCAGGTCGGGGATGATGCAGAACGCGCAGGAGTGGTTACACCCCTCGCTGATCTTGAGGTAGGAGTAGTGGCGCGGGGTGAGCTTGACCATCTGGTCCGCGCTACCGCTTCGCTGCTTGAGCGCATCGGGTTGCGGGATCAGGTCGACGAAGGGGCCCTGCGATGGCGGCGCATGGGTGTGCACCGCCTCCACCACCTGTTCGTACTGGTGGGCGCCAGTTACGGCGAGGACCTGCGGATGGGCGGCGCGGATGGCGTCGGCCTCCTCGCCCATGCAGCCGGTCACGATTACGCGACCGTTCTCCGCGATCGCCTCGCCGATGGCGGCAAGGCTCTCCTCCTTGGCGGAGTCGAGGAAGCCGCAGGTGTTGACGAGCACCACGTCGGCCCCGGCATAGTCGGCGCTCATGGCATAGCCATCGGCACGCAGGCGGGTGAGGATGCGCTCGGAATCGACCAGCGCCTTGGGGCAGCCGAGGCTGACCATGCCGACGCGGGGGGCTTGCCTGATGGAAGTTGGTGTGGTGGCCATGGCGCGCGCCCCTACACCCAAGTGGCCGAATGCGCTAGCGGGAGTGTGGGCCGCTAGGGCAAGGAGATTGGGTGATGGGTGAAATGGGCTTGCTGCCGATCGTGCTGGCGACGCTGGCGTTCTTCATCTTCGGGGCGCTGTGGTACGGCCCGCTGTTCAGCAAGGTGTGGCAGCGCGAGGCGGGTTTGAGCGAAGAGGCGATCCGCGGCGGCAACATGGCGATGATCTTCGGCCTCGCCTTCCTGTTCGAGATGCTGGTGGTGACCACCCTGGCCCACACCGTGGCGCGCACGGGCGCCTCGGATCGGGCGACGATGATGATGGCGGTGGGCTTCGGCGCCACGATCATGGTGCCGGCGATCGGCATCAACTACCTGTTCCAGCGCCGCTCCGCCAAGCTGTTCGCGATCGATGCGGGGCACTTCATCATCGGCATGGCAATCGTCGGCGCGGTGCTGATCGCCTGGCGGTAGCGGGCGCTCAGGCGCTTTCGCCTTCGAGGATCTCGGCGAGATCCTCCCCGCTCGAACACGGCGCGATCTCGACGATGATGTCGTCTGCCACCAGGGCCTCGGCCTCCGGCTCCCAGTATCCGAAGGCGATCCCGTCGCGGTAGATGCGAAGGCCACGGCCGCCGGTTTCCAGTTCGGAGAGCGGGCGTCCGACCTCGGTCTGGCGCACCGGGCGCTCGATCAGCTGGACGCGGCCCGTGACGCTGGCGAGGTCGGCAAGGTATTCGGCAATATGCGCGCCCTGCGCACTGCCGGCGAGAAGCAAGCCGGTGAAGCGCACCGGGTTGATGACATTGTCCGCCCCCGCCTGCCGCGCAAGCAGCTCGTTATCGGCAGCGCGCACGACCACGCTGATCGGCGTTTTCGGGGCGAGGTGGCGAACGGTCAGCACGATCAGGATGCTGGCATCGTCACGTCCGGCGGATACCAGCACGGTGCGCGCCTTGTCGATCTTCACCGCGATCAGGTTCTCGTCGCGGCTGGCATCGGCGGTCATGACGTTACAGCCCATCGCCTCGGCCAAGGCGAGACGTTCGGAATTACCATCGAGCACGACGATCGAGCTGGGATCGGTTCCCCGTTCGATCAGCTCCGCCACGGCTTCCGAACCGCTGACGCCGAAGCCGAGGACGACCACGTGGTTTTCCAAGCTTTCCTGGATACGGTTCATGCGCCATTTCTCCCATGTGCGCTTGATGACGAAATTGTAGGCGGTGCCCACGAAGATGAACAGCACCAGCACCCGCACCGGCGTCACGATCAGCCCTTCGACCAGCCGCGCGCGGTCGCTGACCGGGGCGATATCGCCGAAGCCGGTGGTCGTGATCGATATCATCGTGAAATAGATCACGTCGAGGAAGCTGACCTCACCGTCGAGATTGTCGACCAGCCCGTCGCGATCCCACCAGTGGATCATGATGACGACGAAGATCAACGTCGCCGCGGTGCCCAGGCGGATGCCGACATCGGCCCATACGGGCAATTTGACCGCGCGGCGCAGCGGTTCGCGCTGCAACTGGGCGTTGGACTGGGACAGGCGCATCAGTCGTCGCTGTCGCCGAGGAAGGTTGCGGGATCGACCGGGCGGCGATCCTTGCGGATTTCGAAATGGAGTTCGGGGCGCTCGGCCGTGCCGCTTTGCCCGCCGAGGCCGAGCCGCTCGCCGGCGCGGATCGGCTCGCCCTTCTTAACGGTGATCGAGCCGAGATGGCCGTAGACCGTGTGGAAGCCACCGGGATGTTCGATGACTACCAGATTGCCGAACCGGCGCGGTTCTTCCCCGGCGAAGATCACCGTGCCGCTGGCCGCCGCGCGGATCATGTCGCCCTCCCTCACGGCGAAGTCCCAGCCTTCGTGGCCGCCGCCGTCGGGCCGCCGGCGCCAGTCGAGCAGGACGGTGCCATCGTGCGGTCGGCGGAAATGCGGGCGTGAGGGCGCGGCGGCGCGCTGGGCCCGCGCGCGCGGGATGACGGCGGGAATGATCAGCCGCTGGCCGACCCTTATGGTGCCGTCGGCGCCAATATTGTTGGCGGTGCGGATCGCGCTCCATGACACCCCGTAGCGGTTGGCGATGCCTAGCCCGGTTTCGCCCGACCTTACGCGGTGGATGCGCTGGCGCGGGATCACCAGCTTCTGGCCGACGCGCACGCCATAGGGTTCGGCGATGCCGTTCGCGGCAGCGATCACGCTCATCGAAACGCCCGCGTTCTCGGCAATCTGGCTGAGCGTTTCGCCGGGCTTCACGACGTGTTCTGTCTCGGTCGCAGGATCGCCCATTGCCAGCAGCAGCGGCGCTGCAAACAGCATGGCAAGGGCGCGGCGCATCACTCGTAACGCTCCGCCAGGGCGGCGAGCGACGCCTCGTGCGTCAGGTCGAGCTGTAGCGGGGTCACCGCGACATGTCCATCGGCCATCGCCTCCAGGTCGGTTCCGTGATCGAGCGTGTGTTCGATCGCGTGCAGGCCGAACCAGTAGTACTTTAATCCGCGCGGGTCACGCCCTTCGACCACGGAACCGCGTGAATAATCATGGAAACCCTGCCGCACGATGCGGATGCCGTTGATCCGGTCGGCGGCGAGCGGCGGGAAATTCACGTTGACCAGCGTGCGTTCGGGGAAGGGCGTGCCGAGCAGCGGGCGAAGGACCTTTTCGCCCCATTGTTCTGCTGCATCGAAAGCCGCATGGTCGCTGTCGCGGTTGAGCACCTGGCTCAGCGCGATGGAGCGGATACCGGCCAGTGCGCCTTCCATGGCGGCCGACACCGTTCCCGAATAGGTGATGTCGTCGCCCAGGTTCGCGCCGCGATTGACGCCCGACAGGATCAGGTCGGGCTTCTTGTCTTGCAGAATGGTGCGCAGCGCCAGCATGACGCTGTCGGTGGGCGTGCCGGTAACGGAATAGCGCCGCTCGCCATGCCGGCGCAGCCGCACCGGCTCGTTGAGCGTGAGCGAGTGACCCGCGCCCGACTTTTCCTCTGCCGGAGCGCACACCCACACATCGTCGGACAATTGCGCGGCGATCTTCTCCAGCACCGCGAAGCCCGGCGCATTGATCCCGTCGTCGTTGGTCAGGAGGATCCTCATGCCGGGTCGAGCCGCCCGATGCCGCCCATGTAATTCACCAGCGCTTCGGGCACGGTCACGCTGCCGTCCGCCTGCTGGTAATTCTCCAGCACCGCCACCAGCGTCCGCCCGACCGCGAGGCCAGAACCGTTGAGCGTGTGAACGAATTCGGTCTTCTTCTCGCCTTCGGGGCGGAAGCGCGCATTCATGCGGCGGGCCTGGTAATCGCCGCACCAGCTGATCGAGCTGATTTCGCGGTAGGCCTGCTGCCCGGGCAGCCACACCTCCAGGTCGAAGGTCTTCTTCGCCGTCGCGCCCATGTCGCCCGTGCACAGCAGCATCGTGCGATAGGGCAGGCCGAGCGCCTGCAGCACGGCCTGGGCGCTTTCGACCATGTGCGCATGCTCGTTTTCCCACTGGTCGGGGCGGCAGATGCTGACCAGCTCGACTTTTTCGAACTGGTGCTGGCGGATGAAGCCGCGCGTGTCGCGCCCGGCCGCGCCCGCTTCGCTGCGGAAACAGGGGGTCAGCGCGGTCATGCGGATGGGTTCTGAGAGATCGCCGACGATCTGTTCGCGCACCGCATTGGTCAGGCTGACTTCTGCCGTGGGGATGAGCCAGCGATCGTCGGTAGTGCGGAACAGGTCGTCCGCGAATTTCGGCAGCTGGCCGGTGCCGAACACGGCCTCGTCGCGGACCAGCAGCGGCGGCGCGCATTCGGTGTAGCCGCGCTCCCCGGTCTGGTGGTCCAGCATGAATTGCGCCAGCGCGCGGTGCAGCCGGGCCATGCCGCCGCGCAGGAAAGTGAAGCGCGCACCGGATATCGCTGCGCCGGTTTCGAAATCCATGCCGAGGGCGGGGCCGATGTCGGCGTGCTCCTTCGCCTCGAAGTCGAACGCGCGCAGTTCGCCCCAGCGGGCCACTTCGACATTGTCGTCCTCGTCTGCGCCGTCCGGCACCTCGTCCGCCGGGATGTTGGGCAGGCCGGCGAGCGCCCGGTCGAGCTCTTCCCCCGCGGTACGCGCAGCTTCGTCGAGCTGGGGCATCTTCGCCTTGAGCGCGCCCACTTCGGCCTTCAGCGCCTCGGCCTTGGCGCTATCGCCCTGGCCCATCGCCTGGCCGATCGCTTTCGATGCTTCGTTGCGGCGGCTCTGCGCGTCCTGCTGCTCGGTCAGGATGGAGCGGCGCCGCGCATCCAGCGCCAGAATTTGCTCGGCCACGGGATCGACCCCGCGGCGGGCGAGGGCAGCATCGAAGGCGGCGGGGTCGGAGCGGATCTGGGCAATGTCGTGCATGTCGCCGCGGCCTATGGCGCGAAACGGGGCGGCGCTCAAGCGAGCAGGCGGTGCGGGAGCGATGCAAAACGGAACCGAAAGGGCCGCAAGCCGTTGTTCGGGCAAAGGAGAATTCACAATGATTGGCAAGATCGTCGCCGCATATCTCGGCTCGAAAGCAGCAAAGGAAACCAGCGCCCTGGGAGGCTCGACCGGAGCGGCATTGGGCGTGGCCGCCACCGCGCTTATCAGCCGGATGAGCTTGCCCGCGCTCGCCGCCGTCACCGCCGGCGGTTACCTCGCGAAGAAGCTGGCGGCGAAGGGTAAGCAAACGCCCGCCCGCGCACCGGCAACCGATACCACCGGCCGGGCCGGCACGGAGTTCAAGGCCGTCGCCTGATCCAGCGAAATTCGAACAGGAAGCGCCTCGGCCAGCGCCGGGGCGTTTTCGTATATGGCCGGCATGTCCGGGGAGTGGTGGGCGCGGCAAGGAGTGAACTTGCGACCCCATCCGTGTGACGGATGAGGATAACGGAAATCTGCGGTTTCTGGAAGTGAGAAAAGCTAACAAAAACAATATCTGATGCCCGCCGATGTTCGCTGCTGTCCACCCAAGTTTTCATGTTTTTTTTCATGGATTTTAGGATGGCGATTCCGAATGCCAGATAAGCAATGGCCTGCTTCGCTACGCCCTACGGGCTCCGCTACGCAGCCCATTGCTTCAACCGCGCTTAAGCGCAAAACAACCGCCCGGCTCTAATCCCAGCTGGGGGTCACGTCATAGCCCTTGCCGCTGAACGCTGATGGCGTCGGCGGCGATCCATCGCCATGGACCGCGCGGGGGGTCTTTCTTTCGATGGAGCTTGCCGCCCACCGAGACTGCATCGGCCACTGTCCGACTGCACGATCGCCATTCGAGACGTCGCTCACGTTGGCGCCGCACCCGCGCAGATGCTGCACCAGGCAGGGGCGCAATTGCTGGTGTCCGATGTCAACGCCGCCGCGGCAGCGCGGGTGGCCATCGCGACCGGCGACACCGTCGTTGGTGCCGCCGGCATCCTCTCGGCCAAGGCGGACATATTCGCTCCCTGTCCGCCGTGTGCCGAGGGATCATGTATTCGTCTGGTCGGCCGGCACATCACTCGGCAAGTTGGCCGCGCCCGTTTTTTCGGAGCATGCCAAACCTTCAGTGCCAAGACCGTAACAGGTCATGGACACTGAACCCATCGAATAGCCGCGCACCAGCGGATCAAGGGTTTCGTTGCGGGCAACCGCCATTCCGGCAAGATAAAGCAGCGGAACGAAATGGTCGGGCGTGGGAACCGCCGCGGCATAATCGGGATGCTCCACAAGGCGCAGCAGATCGCCCGGGTTTTCTGCCAGTTGGCGAACCGCTGCTTCGTCGAAACGCTCTGCCCAGTCGAACGCAAAATCGGGCTGGTTCCAGCGCACGGCTCGGAGGTTGTGAACGACATTTCCGCTAGCGACCACCAGGACGCCGCGGTCTTGCAAGGCTGCCAGTCTTGCGCCAAGGTCAAGATGATAGCTCAGCGGCTTGAGCGCGTTGATCGAGAGCTGCACCACCGGGATGTCGGCCTCAGGGTAGAGGTGCGCGAGCACCGACCACGTTCCGTGATCGAGACCCCACTGATCCTGGTCGAGACCCACCCACTCGGGCTTCACCAGCTCAACGATCTCTTTCGCGAGGTCCGGATCGCCCTTGGCCGGATATTCAAAGTCGAACAGCTCCTGTGGGAAACCGTAGAAATCGTGGATTGTGCGAGGGCGTGCCATGGCCGTCACCGCCGTAGCACCGAAATACCAATGTGCAGAAACCACGAGGATCGCCTTGGGGCGGGGCAACTCACGCCCGAATGCCCGCCAGGCCGAGGTGTAGCCATTGCTCTCGAGCGTGTTCATCGGGCTTCCGTGGCCGATAAAGAGTGCGGGCATCCGATCCATAAAAAGACTCCTAGTGGTTCACCTTGCTGCAAGAAGGCTTGCGAAGGATACTTCACGCGCCAGTGGCAGGCTCAACGAGTTTAAATTCGGCTTCCACCGCCGATCCGGTTTGCGCTCTGTTCCTTCGAGCGATAATATCGTCATCTGATGCTAAAGCATCTCGAGCGGACGGCGGTCGCGTGGCCTGGGAAATGCCGCGTCGAGTTTCGCAAGCTGAGCGTCGGAAAGAACGATATCGGCGGCCGCACGGTTCTCCCGCACATGGGCGACTGAACTCGCTTTCGGGATGGCGATGAGACCATCTTGCCGCAACGTCCACGAAAGTGCGACCTGCACAGGGGTTGCGCCAACCTCGGCTGCAATTTTGTCGAGAGCGGGGTGGGTAGAAAGTCGTCCCTGCTCGACTGGACTATACGCCATAACCGGTATGTTATGCTCGGCGAGCCACGGCAGCAGGTCCAATTCGGGGCCTCGCCGGACCAGATTGTAGAGGATCTGATCGGTCACGCAGTCATCCCCGCCCGCAGCGACAAGCTCTTCCATATCGTCGGTATCGAGATTGCTGACACCCCAGTGCCGGATCTTTCCTGCCGATTTGAGCGCCTCCATTGCCTCCAATGTCTCAGCGAGCGGCACCGATCCCCGCCAATGGAGCAGGTAGAGGTCCAGCCGGTCGGTGCCCAGCCGCTTCAGGCTCGCCTCGCACGCACCGGCAAGGCGGGAGCGCGATGCGTTCTGCGGATATGCCTTGCTGACGAGGAACAACTGGTCGCGAACGCTGCCCAGCGCCTCGGATATCAGCGTTTCCGCCGCACCATCGCCGTACATTTCGGCGGTATCGATGAGCGTCATGCCCAGTTCGACACCGGCGCGTAGCGCGGCGATCTCATCGGATCGGCGCTCGGCACGTTCGCCCATCTTCCAGGTGCCTTGACCCATTGAAGGAACCACTTCCCCGCCGGGCAATGCCACGTGTTTCATGTGCTTTCGTCCTATGAGATGAGTTCGACTGTTCGGTCGCGGGAGGCGGATTGGCAGATGACAACCAAGTAACGATCATATCGCGGCCGGCCATCGATCGAGTGCCATTTTGGCGATAGAGAGCAGCTCGTCGATCGTAGCGCCGTCGCGCGCCTGAACGGACATGCCTTCCATGACCGTATTGATGAATTTGCCTAGCACGGCCGGATCGGTGTTGGCCGCAAGCTCGCCCTGCGCGGCGCCGCGTTGCAGACGCTCGATCAGGAAGGCCTCCGCTGCGAGACGCTTGTCGCGCAGCAGGCATTCGATGGCGGCGGATGCCGGCGAAACGGCTGCCGCTGCCGAATACATGAAGCAGCCGGCCGGCGTTCCAGGTTCCGAGAATGATGACGCCGCTCGTTCCAGCAAGCCTTTGACGGCCTCGTAGGTGGACAACGCCGGATCGTTGATGGGTGCATAGAGGTGGACGCTGAACGTCGCGCCGTAGCGCTCGATCACCGCCGCAAACAGCCCCGCCTTGTTGCCAAAGGCTGCATAGAGACTGGCGGCGGCGACGCCAGTCTCCGCCACCAGATCGGCCATCGATGTCGCCTCGTAGCCGCGCTGCCAGAACAGCCGCACCGCCTTCCGGCTCGGTGCAGGATTGAAACTCCCCCCCTGTATAGTATGCTGGAGCTATTTCTCGGGGAGACGCGATGCCACATTCACCAGAGGACAAGAAGCGCGCCATCACACGCTTGCGGCGTATCAAGGGTCAGGCGGACGCACTGGAACGCGCGATCGAAGCGGGGGCCGATTGCGCTCCCCTGCTGCAGCAAATTGTCGCCATGCGTGGTGCGACAAATGGACTGATGGCAGAAGTGATGGAGAGTCATCTCAGGGAAACATTCGGTGCGGGCGCAGATCGGGCGGTCGGAGGCGAAGGTGCCGATCTCGATGACGGCGTGGAGGGCGTCATGAAGATTCTGCGTACTTATCTTAAATGATAATTTCAGGCGCATTTTCCTGCCCGTGTTCTCCCGCACTTGGAAGCCAGCCCCTACTGCTGCCTTCTCTGGTTTGAGATCCTCGACAGGACACCTCTTGCATACTGGCAGGGAGTATGACAAAGATACTCCCTGCCAGTATGAGAATGTCGACGAATTTGCGCTGACGCAACGGCCTCGCACCAGCAACCAGTTCAACTCAACGAGGGTATCCCAACATGAAATCTCGCGCCGCTGTAGCCTTCGAGGCGGGCAAGCCACTCGAAATCGTCGAGATCGATGTCGCCCCACCCCAAAAAGGCGAAGTCCTCATACGGGTGACGCACACCGGTGTGTGCCACACCGACGCATACACGCTGGAGGGGAGTGATCCGGAGGGTGTTTTCCCGGTGGTTCTGGGCCACGAGGGCGCGGGCATCGTTGTCGAGGTCGGTGAAGGCGTCACCAGCGTCGTGCCGGGCGATCACGTGATTCCGCTCTACACCGCCGAGTGCGGCAAGTGCGACTTCTGCCTGTCGGGCAAGACCAACCTGTGCGTCGCTGTCCGCGAAACGCAGGGCAAAGGCTTGATGCCCGATGGGACCACCCGCTTTTCGTACAACGGTCAGCCCCTCTATCATTACATGGGCTGTTCAACCTTCAGTGAATATACTGTCGTCGCCGAAGTCTCGCTCGCCAAGATCAATCCCGAGGCAAATCCCGAGCATGTCTGCCTGCTCGGCTGCGGCGTCACGACCGGCATCGGCGCAGTCCATAATACCGCCAAGGTCCAGCCCGGAGACTCGGTCGCCGTGTTCGGACTCGGCGGCATCGGCCTCGCGGCGATTCAGGGTGCGCGTCAGGCGAAGGCGGGTCGCATCATCGCCATCGACACCAATCCGTCCAAGTTCGAGCTGGCACGCCAGTTCGGTGCGACCGAGTGCATCAATCCCAAGGACCATGACAAGCCCATCCAGCAAGTGCTGATCGAGATGACGGGCTGGGGCATCGATCATACCTTCGAGTGCATCGGCAACGTCCACGTCATGCGCGCCGCCCTTGAATCAGCGCACCGTGGCTGGGGTCAGTCGATCGTGATCGGCGTTGCCGGCGCGGGCGAGGAAATCTCCACCCGCCCATTCCAGCTCGTCACTGGCCGCGTATGGAAGGGGTCAGCTTTCGGCGGCGTCAAGGGACGGACAGAGCTCCCCGGCATGGTCGAGGACGCGATGAGAGGCGATATCGATCTGGCCCCGTTCGTAACCCACACGATGGGTTTGGAGGAGATCAACGAGGCCTTCGAACTGATGCACGAAGGCAAGTCGATCCGCTCGGTCATTCACTACTGACCCGCCGATCCGAAGCGGCGCGAGGCGGCCGGATTGACAACTCGGCTGTCATCATGGCCCGACCAAGGCCATGCTGACGCGCGCTCCGGCGAATGGGCCACGCGTCGAAAAGCATTCATCTGTTATCCGACTGTGATGAACCACGGGACGCACCGGCGTATAGGGCAGGAAGACTGAATTGAAGAGCAAGGATATTAACGCGACGACGCCGGCCACCGATCATGGGCATGCGAGGCCGCCTGCTTGCGTGCAGGTTCGCGGCGCGCGCCAGAATAACCTCAAGAATATTGACGTCGATGTACCGCGCGACGCCTTCGTGGTGTTCACCGGCATATCGGGCTCGGGCAAGTCATCGCTCGCGTTCGGCACCCTCTATGCCGAAGCCCAGCGGCGTTATCTGGAATCGGTTGCGCCCTATGCCCGTCGCCTGATCGACCAGGCCGGGGTTCCGGAAGTCGACGCGATCGACGGTTTGCCGCCTGCGGTCGCGTTGCAGCAGCAGCGCGGCTCGGCCAACGCGCGATCCTCGGTCGGCAGCGTGACGACGATCTCCAGCCTGGTGCGGATGCTCTATTCGCGCGTCGGCGAATATCCGCGCCATCAGCCCATGCTCTATGCGGAGGATCTCTCCCCCAACACGGTCGCCGGCGCCTGCCCGACCTGCCACGGCATCGGGCGCGTCTATGACGCGACCGAAGAAACGATGGTTCCTGACGACAGCCTCACCATTCGCGACCGGGCGATTGCCGCCTGGCCGACCGCCTGGCATGGCCAGAACCTGCGCGATATCCTCGTTTCGCTCGGCTATGATGTCGATACGCCGTGGCGCGACCTGCCGGAAAAGGATCGCAACTGGATCCTCTTCACTGAAGATACGCCGACGGTGCCGGTCTATGCGGGCCTGACGCCCGAACAGACCCGGACGGCGCTCAAGCGCGGCATGGAACCGAGCTACCAGGGCACCTTCACCGGCGCGCGCCGTTATGTGCTGGAAACCTTCGCCAACACTAAGAGCGCGCTGATGAAGAAGCGCGTCTCGCAATATATCATCGGCCGCGATTGCCCGACCTGCGACGGCAAGCGCCTGAAGCGCGAAGCCCTGTCCGTGAAGTTCGCGGGCCTCGACATCGCCGAGTTCGGCGACCTGACGGTGTTGAAACTCCGGGACTTGCTCACGCCCGTCGCGCATGGCGAATACGGGGGCGCCGCGGCGGTCCCGAAGGGCCATGTCCTCGGCAAGGCGGCCCGCGATGCGGCGGTCGAACGGCGAGTCGCGGCAGGAGGTTCGGCGCACAAGGCTGCGCCCGACGTGCGCCGCACGCCCAATCTCTCCGACGAGAAGCGGGTCGCCGCACAGCGTCTCGCCTGCGAATTGATCGAGCGGTTGGAGCCGCTGATCGATCTTGGCCTTGGCTACATTTCGCTCGACCGCAGCACGCCGACGCTCTCCTCCGGAGAGCTGCAACGCTTGCGGCTTGCCACGCAATTGTCGTCACAGCTTTTCGGCGTGGTCTATGTGCTTGACGAGCCTTCGGCAGGGTTGCACCCGGCAGATGGCGAAGCCTTGCTCACCATCCTCGAGCGTCTCAAGGCGGCAGGCAACTCCCTGTTCGTCGTCGAACATGATCTCGACGTGATCCGCCGCGCGGAATGGCTCGTCGATGTCGGGCCAGGAGCCGGGGAAAAGGGCGGTGAAGTCCTCTACAGCGGGCCGATAGAGGGGCTTGCCGAAGTCGAGACCTCGATCACCCGCCGCTACCTGTTCGCAGAGCCGCTCCGCAGTGAGCGCACGCCGCGCGATCCCAAGGCATGGCTACGCCTGGAAGGGATCAGGCGGAACAATCTCCATGGTCTCGACGTGGAGTTTCCCATCGGCTGCTTCACCGCTGTCACCGGCGTTTCGGGATCGGGCAAATCCAGTCTTGTCAGTCAGGCGCTGCCCGAGCTCGTCACGGAACACCTCGGCGGCTCCCCCGTGACCGAGGAGGAGGATATCGATCCGCTGCTCGATGTTGCGCAGAACGACACTGAAGGACGCATTGTCGCAGGCATGGAGCATGTTCGCAGGCTGGTGCGCGTCGATCAGAAACCGATCGGCCGCACGCCGCGCTCGAACCTGGCCACCTACAGCGGCATGTTCGACCATGTGCGACGGATCTTCGCTGATACGCCGCTCGCCCGCCGGCGGCATTACAGCCCGGGAAGGTTCTCGTTCAACGTCGCGCAAGGCCGCTGCCCTGTGTGCGAGGGCGAGGGATACGTCATGGTGGAGCTGCTGTTCCTGCCGAGCGTTTTTGCCCCGTGCTCGACCTGTCATGGCTCTCGCTACAACCCGCAAACGCTCGAAGTCGAATGGAACGGGCGCAATATCGCCCAGGTGCTCGAACTGACGGTCGACGATGCGTGCGATTTCTTCGCTGGCGAGGCATCTGTGATACGCTCCCTCGACGTGTTGCGGGAGATCGGTCTTGGCTATCTGAGGCTCGGTCAGCCGGCGACCGAGCTGTCTGGCGGGGAGGCGCAGCGCATCAAGCTTGCGACTGAACTGCAACGCGCTCAACGCGGCAACACGATCTACATCCTCGACGAGCCGACTTCGGGGCTCCACCCCTCCGATGCGGACCGGCTGATGCAACACCTGCAGGGCCTCGTAGACGCCGGCAATACCGTCGTAGTCGTCGAACATGACATGCGCGCCATCGCCCAGGTGGACTGGATCATCGACCTGGGACCGGGGGCCGGGGAAGACGGGGGCCGTATCGTTGCCAGCGGCGTTCCTGGCGTCGTTGCGGAAGCGGAAGGCAGTCTCACCGCACGCTATCTGAAGGCTGCACTGTAGGTCGTAATCTGGCCGAACGCACGTTCGATCAGGTGTATCTCAACCACACGGTGGAATGGGTCGAACCTGAAAGCGGGAGCCGGCGATATGACACCGCGGTTGACGCGGCTCAGGGTTTAAGTGCCGCAGGTGCGCCGTGTACGTGTGATACGCGGCGTGGCGGACGGCCAATCGCTGACCATCCGCCACGCTTGCTTTGTCCGGACCTTCTCCATGGAGAGCGCCCTCACATGGTTCGTCGAAACGCCCCGTCTTAATTCCCTGCTGCGATTTCCTCGACGAGCTTGGCACAGAAGGGGGGCAAATCATCGGGATCGCGGCTGGTAACAAGGCCGTTGTCGACCACGACTTCCTCATCGGTCCATGTACCGCCGGCATTCTCGATATCGACCTTCAGCGTCGGGTAGGACGTCAAGGTGCGACCCTCGAGCACGTCCGCCTCGATCAATGTCCAGGGTGCATGGCATATAGCCGCGACAGGTTTTTTCTGATCGAAGAAAGCCCGGATGAAACCGATTGCCTCGTCGCTGCCGCGCAGCTTGTCGGCACCGACGGTCCCTCCGGGCACGACAAGTCCGTCGAAATCGTCGGCTTTGACATCGGAAAACGTCTTGTCGATAGTATAGCTGCCGCCCTCGTCGAGATCGCCATTGACTGTGCGAGCCTTGCCCGATTCAAAACTGACCACGGTCACTTTGCCACCAGCGTCCTCGACAGCTTGCTTGGGCTTCGAGAATTCTGGTTCTTCCGTCCCGCGGGGTGCGATCAGAATGGCGACCGATTTGCCTTCTAAAGTCATAATTTATCTCCTATTCCGTCCAAGATTGAGGTCAGGTGCCCGGCTTGAGCACGACCTTCGTCCAAGCAGCATCGTGCTCGTCGAAATGCTTGAAGGCGCCCGAACCCGCCGCCGTCGACTCAGCCGGTGCCGCCGCGCTCCAAGGCTCAGCCGTGCGCGAAAGCCTGCGCCGCCGCCTCGGCCACGGCCTGATCCTGCTTGCCGGTGCCGCCCGACACGCCCACCGCGCCGATCACCGTCTCGCCCTCCTTGATCGGCACGCCCCCGGCGAAGATCATCACCTTGCCGTCGTTGGAGGCATGGATGCCGTAGAAGTCGGCGCCCGGCTGGGCGAGCTTCGCCAGCGCCTTGGTCTCGACGTCGAACGCGCGCGCCGTCCACGCCTTGCTTATCGCGATGTCGACGCTGCCGCGCCACGCATCATCCATCCGCGCAAACGCCAGGAGGCAGCCGCCCGCGTCCACCACCGCGATGTTCGACGGGCTGCCGATCCGCTCGGCCTCCGCGATCCCCGCATCGATGATCGTCCGCGTGTCGTTCAGATCGAGTGTCTGGATGGTGTGCATGGCGTGTCTCCTTGGCCAGTTCGGGGAAAGCTGTTCAGCGCACGCCGCCGCGCCCGCTTTCGCCCACGCGGGCGAAGAGAGCGACGTGCGAGGGTGCCGACCGCTCCGCTATTTCGCGGCCAGCAGGGTGAACTTGTGGATTTGCGGCGGTTCGGAAAACAGTTCGTCTGCCTTGTCCATCAGTGCGGCGGCAACCTTGCCGTCAAGATGGGCCTGCCGATCCTCCTCCGTGTCGAACGTATCGAAGATCGCGTACGCACCGGGACCTTCCTCGATCGCGTACCAGGTCTGGGTGCCCGGCTCAGCTTGAACGAGCGGCAATGCCGAGGTCAGGAAATCGGCGACATCGCGCTCTTTTCCGGGCTTGGCCTTCAGCGGTACATACAGGGCGAGTTTGGGCATAAATTATTCCTCAAGTGAAACGGACAGATATTATTCGGCAAAGTAACGGACGAGCGGGCCGCTACGTTCCCCACGAGGCGGAGCACACGCGGCCCCGCCTCCTCGTCGAAATCAGAACTCCTGTGCGGTCGGCCGGATGACGATTGCGTTGACGTCGACATCATCAGGTTGTTCGACAGCGAACGCGATAGCACGCGCCACCGATGCCGTCGGGATGGCCTGCTTGTAGAAGTCCAGCACCGTTTCGGCAGCCGTGCCGGATGTCGTGAACTTCAGATCGCTTTCGACAGCTCCAGGCTCGATTGACGTGACCCGGACCTTTTCCCCCACCTCGTGGCGCAAGCCCTCGCTGATCGCGCTGACGGCGAACTTGGTACCGGAGTAGACCGTGCCGCCCGGTGCGAAGACCTTGATGCCCGCAACCGAGCTCAAGTTGATGATGTGACCGCTGCCCTGCTCGAGAAAGCCGGGAAGCGCCGCCGCGATGCCGTAGAGCGTACCCTTCAGATTGACGTCGATCATCTGGTCCCACTCGTCGGTGTTGACCTCGGCCATCGGACGGATCGGCATCAGGCCGGCGTTGTTGATCAGCACGTCGAGGCGGCCGAAGTCGGCAATGATTGCGGCGACGACGGACTGGACCGCCGATTTGTCGGTCACGTCCAGCGCGTAGCTACGTGCCGTGCCGCCGTTTGCGGCGATGTCCGCAACGACCTCGTCGAGCCTGTCCTTGCGCCGCGCGGCGATGGCCACCTTCGCGCCGCGTTCGGCGAGAAGACGCGCGGTTTCCGCGCCGATGCCGCTGCTGCCGCCGGTAATGAGAACGACCTTGCCTTCGATACCCTTGGTCATGTTTGTATTCCTTCAAGTCAGTTGTTGATTTTTTTTTGCCGGATCGCGGCCCCGCGCCATTGCGGGAAGTTGACGAAAATGCGCCCGTTGGGGGCGACGGTCACTTCAGTCGGCATCGCGCCATCGAAGGTCGCGACCTGTTCGATCTGGGGCGCGGATGCACCCTCGCGGGTCGTCGAGCAGGCGGCAAGCGAGAGGGCAGCGCCGGCGGCAAGAAGCAGTTTGACGGAGATTTTCATGGGATCATTTCCTTCAGAATGCGGCCCGCTTCGTGGGGCTCGGACCGGAGATATTGCGGGGGCGCCTTTACCGATGCGCCAAGCGCGGCGGCGGCGTGCCAGGGCCAGCGCGGATCCCACAGCGCAGCGCGGGCTATCGCTATGGCGTCGGCATGCCCGTCTTCGAGGATGCGCTCCGCCTGGTGCGGATCGGTGATCATTCCGACCGTCACGACAGGCATAGCGACCGCGTCCTTGACAGTCCGGGCCAGCGGCACCTGATAGCCAGGGCCGACAGGGACCTGCTGGCGCGGGTCGAGCCCCCCGCTGGAAACGTGGATCGCCGCGCAACCGCGCCGCTCCAGCTCCTTTGCCAACAATGCGGTTTCCTCCGCCGTCCAGCCACCTTCGACCCAGTCGGTCCCGGAAACGCGGACGGTCACCGGGCGGCCAGCCGGAAACGCTTCGCGCACTGCACCGAACACTTCGAGCGGGAACCGCATCCGGTTCTCGAGGCTGCCGCCGTAGTCGTCGCCGCGCCGGTTGGAGATCGGCGACAAAAATTGGTGCAGCAGATAGCCATGCGCGGCGTGGATCTGGACGGCTTCGATGCCGAGCCTGCCGGCACGCCGGGCGGCATCCGCGAACGCATCCCGGATGCGGGCAAGCCCTGACTTGTCCAGTTCGACAGGGGGATGGTCGTCCGGAGCGAAGGGAATGGCGCTGGGTGCCACGGTCTGCCAGCCATTCTCCGCATCGGGTGCGATCTGCGTTCCGCCGTGCCACGGCTTGGCGCAGCTCGCCTTGCGGCCGGCATGGGCCAGCTGGATGATCAGCGGCATGTCCGACCAACGGCGCACACTTTCGAGCACGCTTCGCATCGCCGCTTCGGTACGGTCATCGTACAGGCCGATGTCACCGTAGGTAATGCGCCCTTCGGGGCTGACCGCGGTCGCCTCTATCGTCAGCGCGCCCGCGCCCGATAGCGCCAACTGGCCGAGATGCATCTGGTGCCAGTCGGTCATCGCGCCGTCGACTGCCGAATACTGGCACATCGGGGCGATGACGATGCGATTGGCGAGCCGCAGCCCTCCAACCTCAATCGGTTCGAACAATTTCGCCATCACCATTCGCCCGTGTTGGGCATGGAGGCCCAGGGTTCGGCCGGAGTCTTGTGTTCGCCCTTCTGCAGCAGTTCGATCGAGATCCCGTCCGGCGAGCGGACGAACGCCATGTATCCGTCGCGCGGGGGGCGATTGATCGTCACGCCGCCCGCCTGCAGCCGCGCGCACGTTTCGTAGATGTCGTCGACCCCGTAGGCGAGATGGCCGAAGTTTCGGCCGCCCGTGTATTTCTCGGCAGCGCTGCCATCCTCGGGCGGCCAGTTGTACGTCAGCTCGACCTCGGCATCGCCCTGCTCGCCGTCGCCGCGGAAATCCTCGTCGGCGGCAAGGTAGATCAGCGTATAACGCCCGGCCTGGTTCTCCATGCGCCGGGTTTCCTTGAAACCCAGCAGCGTGAAGAACCGGATAGCCGCCTCGGGATCGGCGACGCGCACCATGGTGTGGAGATAGCGCATGATCAGGCGACCTTGTCCTTGAGGGCTTCCATCACGAGTTCCGCGGTGCGGGTAGCGCTGGCGGGGTTCTGGCCCGTCACCAGATTGCCGTCGCGCAGGGCAAACGGGGCAAAATCGGGGCCGCCCTCGTGCTTGCCTCCAAGTTCCTTGAGGCGCGTTTCGAGCAGGAACGGCACCGCCTGATCGAGGCCGACCGCGCGCTCCTCGCTGTCGGTGAAGCCCGCGACACGGCGGCCTGCGACGAAGGGCGTGCCATCGGCCTTCTCCGCGGAGACCAGCCCCGCCGGTCCATGGCAGACGGCGGCGACGATCTTGCCCTCGCGGTCGAAGCGCTCGACCAGGCGAGCCAGCTCGTCGCTACCGGGGTAATCGAACATAGTGCCGTGGCCGCCCGGCAAGAACAGCGCGTCGTAGCCGGCGGGATCGATACTGGTGAATACCGGGGTGCTGGCAACCTCGGCCTTCAGGGCCTCGTCCTTCAGATAGCGCTCGACCGAAGCGTCGTTCTCGCCGTCGGCGTTGACGCTACGCTGGTCGACGGGGATGGCGCCGCCCTTGATCGAGGCCAGCGTCACCTCGGCGCCCGCATCGCGGAAGGCATAATACGGGGTGGTAAGTTCCTCGAGCCAGACACCCGTCGGTTCGGTGCCGGGGGTCATGCGGTCGGCGGAGGTGGCCACCATGAGAATGCGGGTCATCGTCAATTGTTCTTTTCCATTAATGTCGGGGACACGAGCAAACGCAACCGGCGCAGCCGCACCCGCCACAAAGAAAGCGGTGAGAGCTTTCAGCAGTTGGCGGCGATTTTGCATTCGATCGTTCCTTTCGGCGGATTAGATACGCAGGGAACGGCATCATAAAATCCAGCGAGAATGGCGGACGGCCATAAATCCGCTTATGGAACCGCAATGTCCCTCCTGCAGTTGCGTACCTTCGTCGAAGTCTACCGCCGTCGTTCACTGAGCGAGGCGGCCCGGGCAATCGGCATCACCCAACCGGCGGCATCGCAGCACATCGCTTCGCTCGAGGCGCAACTGGGTCGTCCCTTGTTCGAGCGCCATTCGCGCGGCGTCCGACCGACCGCGATTGCCGACGATCTCGCGGCTTCGATCGGAAGCAGCCTCGACACCGCGGAATCGGCACTGGCCAGCGCGCGGGCCCGATCGTCGCGCATCTCGGGCACGGTCCACATCGCCGCGCCGTCGGACCTGCTGGGAGAGATGATCACGCCCCGGCTGGCCCCGCTGCTGGAAGCAGGGCTTGACCTGCGCCTGCATATCGGCGGGCGCGAAGCGCTTTATGCCATGCTCCTCGAAGACAAGGTGCATCTGGCCGTCACCGCCTCGCAACCCGAAGATCCGCGGTTGGCCTTTCATGCGCTGGGGGAAGAGCACCTGCGCGCCGTAGCCTCGCCCGCCGTGGCGAGCCGGATTGCCGAATTGCCGCTGGCCGACGGGCTCAACCGGACGGCTCACCTCGCCTACGATCTCGACCGGCCGTTGCTGCGGACCTGGCTCGAGGCAAACCAGATCGAACTGACCAGCCAGCCCGCTTTGACCGCGCCCGATTTGAGGGTGCTAAGGTCGGGATTGTGCGCGGGCATCGGCTGGACGGTGCTGCCCGGCTATCTCACCCGCGTAGAACGCGCTGCCTGCACGCTGATCGAGATACCCGCCCCGGTCACGGTGCCGCGCAACGCTTACTACCTCGTCTGGGCACGCTCATCGCTGCGACACCCGCGCGTGGCCATGGCTCGGGACGCCCTGATTGCTGCACTCCGAATATAATTGTGGCCACGCCTGTTGGCCGTCAGCGCAAATTCAGGTCTGAACCAGCTGAGCGCTGGCGGAACGAATGGCGGCTTTCGGGATCGTCGGCGACAAGGACGAACGGCCGGATGTGATGCTACAATCCTTTCCCAATCTTGGGTCGGAATCTGAGCATCGCGCACCACCTTGGCCGGACCTCCAGCGGGTCTTATTTCTCACACGAGAGCATAGGTTTTGATTAGACCAGCCGCGGAGAAATCGGCTAACAATTCATCAGCTTTTTCGAGATCCCTGGACTTAACGAGCTCAATGGCCTTGGCCGGAAGGACTGGTTGATGGACAGACATGCTTTCTCTCGGTTTTGGAAAGCAATGTGTGCCAACCATTCGTGAAAATGCAGTAACCCACTGGTTCGCTGCGGATAATCAGGTCAATTGACGGGCGATAGCCCGAAATCACATCCCGCCGTCATCAGCGCCGATGTTCGCGGATGCCCACCTAAGTTTTTCATGTTCTTTTCATGGAAACGCGGGCCATCTCTTCTAAACCATTGAAAAGATGGTGGGCGCGGCAAGGATTGAACTTGCGACCCCACCCGTGTGAAGGGTGTGCTCTACCACTGAGCTACGCGCCCGCCAGTGCGGGGGATCCCGCCAAGGCAGGGGCGCGCCGATAGGGCGATTCGGCGCGCCATGCAAGCTTTTGCGCGCTAGCTCCCCAGCACGCTGGCGGCGATCCGGGCGAGCCAGCCGGCGGAGGGGCCTTTGGCCGAGCGGGCAGTCGGCGTGGCCGGGCATTCGAGGCACATGGCCTGCGCGCCGCGCACGGACACCAGCCGCTCGACATCGCTTTCCACCTGCCCCAGCCGGGCGTGGTGCCGTGCGGCGATCATTGCGAAGACATCGCGCGGAGGATGGGATGCCTTTGCATCGCCGCCGAACATGCCGGCCAGGAAGGCGTCGAACCCGTCAGGTTCGTTGGCAAGGTAGCGCGCATGCCAGTCGCCCTCTTCAAGGCCCGCCTCGCTCGCCGCCCATTGCAGCGCCGCGTCGAGCCCGCCGAACTGATCGACCAGGCCGAGCTGCCGCGCGCTGCCGCCGTCCCAGACGCGGCCCTGTGCGATGCTGTCGACGCGGGCGGCATCCATGTTGCGCGAGCGCGCGACGATTGTGAGGAAGCGGGCATAGTTGTTCTCGATGACGGCCTGCAGGATCGTGTCGACCTCTGGCGTGAACCCGGAAAGCGGATCGGGCTGGCCGGACAGGGGCGTGGTCTTCACCCCGTCGGTCGTCACCCCGATGTCCGCCAGCGTATCTTCGAAAGTGGGGATCACGCCGAAGATGCCGATGGAGCCGGTGATCGTCTCCGGCTCGGCGAAGATGCGCTCGGCAGGGGTGGAGACCCAATAACCGCCGCTTGCCGCGACATTGGCCATCGATACGGCAACCGGGATGCCAGCGGCGTGATAGCGGACGATGGCCTGCCGGATTTCTTCGGAGGCCGTGACCGACCCGCCGGGGCTGTCCACGCGCACCACAAGCGCCTTGAGGTCGCCTGAAGCCAGCGCCTCGTCGAGAAGGTCGGCAATCCGCGTGCCGCCTGCCGTGCCGGGCCCCGCTTCGCCGTCCACGATCTCGCCCGCGATGGTGATGACGCCCACCGCATTGCCCCCTTCCTCGACCGGGTTGGCGTCGAGCCAGATGTCGAGATCGGTGGACGGGTAAGCACCCGGCGCATCGCTCCACAGGTCTTCGCCGACCAGCTCTGCCACCCGCTCGCCGAACTTGGTCTTCGAGCCGATCGCATCGATCAGCCCGGCGTCCACTGCGGCACGCGACAGGTCGCCGCGCGCGCTTTCGACCCATGCGGCAGGGTCGCTCGTGATCCGATCGAGATCGGCATCGGGCCGCGCCTTCTTGACGTTCGCCTGCCATTCTTCCCACAGCGCGCCGTAGAGCGCGTTCGCGTTCTCGCGCGCTTCAGGCGACATTTCGGACAGGAGGTAGGGCTCCACCGCCGACTTGTAGGTGCCGACGCGGTAGACCTTGGCGTTGATGTTGAGGCGGTCGATCAGCCCGGCGTAGTACAGCCGCTCTCCGCCCGGCCCGGCGACAAGCGCGCCGCCCAGCGGGTCGACCCAAGCTTCGGTCGCATGGGCGGCCAAGAGCATGCCGTCGTCGCCATAGGCCATGGCGTAGGACAGGACTGGCTTGCCCGCGCCCTTCACCCGCTCCAGCGCGGCGCCGATTTCCGACAGGTGCACCTGGCCCCCGCCCAGGAACGTTGAAAGGTCGAGCACCACGGCCTCGATCCGTTCGTCCTTCGCCGCCGTGTCGAGGGCGTGGACGATATCGCGCACCGGGTATTCGCCGGTCGGCGCAGCGCCGGAAAGCAGGGCATCGAACGGGTCGACGACAGAGCGTTCTTCCACCACCACCCCGTCGAGCGCCAGCACCAGCGCCCCGTCGCGCACGCCGCCTTCGTCCGGCCGCGCGGTCAGGATGGCGAACAGAGTGAAGAAGAAGATCAGCATGAAAACGAGCACCAGCCCGTCCTTCACCGCGACTATCAGCTTCCAGACCTTGCGTGCGAAATCCATCGTGCGTCCCGTTTTTCCGGCTCTGCGCCTGTGTCGCGTGGGGTGTTGCGGGGGCTTTAGGGGTTCCGGCAGGCGGATGCCAGCGATTCAGCTTGAGGTGGCAGGCAGGCGGCCCTAAGGGCCTGTCTTCGATGACAGATGGCGCCCCCGCACCCCGATCGAACCGCTTTCCGGCGGGCGGGCAGGCGTTCCCGCATCGCGACCTCCTCGGCATCGGCCGGCTGGAACGGCACCAGATCCTCTACCTGCTTGCCGAGGCCGACCAGTATGTCGAACTCGGCCGCCAGACGCACAAGCACACGGACGAATTGTCCGGGCTGACAATCATCAATGCCTTCTTCGAGAATTCCACCCGCACCCTGCTGAGCTTCGAAATCGCGGGCAAGCGGCTGGGCGCGGACGTGGTCAACATGCATGCCGCGCAGTCGAGCGTGAAGAAGGGCGAGACGCTGATCGATACCGCGATCACGCTCAACGCCATGCGCGCCGATGCCATCGTGATCCGCCACGGCAGCAGCGGCGCGGTGGCGCTGATCGCGGACAAGGTGGACTGCCCGGTGCTGAACGCCGGGGATGGCAGCCACGAACATCCGACCCAGGCTCTGCTCGATGCGCTGGCGCTGCGCCAGGCGCTGGAAGAGCGGGGTGAGGGGGCGGAGGATTTCACCGGCCTCGTCGTGACGATCTGCGGCGACGTGCTGCACAGCCGCGTGGCGCGCTCGAACATCCTTTGCCTCACCGCGATGGGCGCCACCGTGCGCGTGTGCGCCCCCCCCGCGTTGATGCCCGCTGCAGTGGAGGCGATGGGGGCCGAGGTGCATCACGACTTCGAGACCGCGCTCAAGGGATCGGACGCGGTGATGATGCTGCGCCTGCAGACCGAGCGGATGAGCGGGCAATTTATCCCCTCGCCCAAGGAATACCGCCACCTTTACGGCCTGACGCGGGAGCGGGTGGAGCGGCTGGTCCCGGAAGCGATCATCATGCACCCCGGCCCGATGAACCGCGGGGTGGAGATCGACAGCGATGTGGCCGACGATCCTGACATCTCGATCATCACCGACCAGGTGGAAATGGGCGTCGCCATCCGCATGGCCTGCCTCGACGTGCTGACGCGCCGCCGCCGCGGCCTGCCCGGCTGGGACGGCCAATGGACATGAGGGGCGCGCGGTGAGGCAGGACAGGCCCTTCACGATCACGGGCGGCCGGCTGGTCGGACCGGATGGCGTCACTGGCGGCGCGCTCAGGGTGGCGGACGGGCTGATCGCCGGCGTCGGCGATGTCGCACCGCAGGACGGCGACGAGGTCATCGACGCGGGCGGCGCGCTTATCGCACCCGCGCTCGTCGATTTCGGCGTCTTCGAAATCGACAAGCCCGCCTGCCATTTCGGCGGGATCGTGCGTGCGGTGCTCATGCCCGATAGCGATCCGCCGCTCGATTACCCCGCCCGGGTCCGCTTCGTCGCGGCGAGCGGCAAGCCGGACCTGTGGGTCCATCCGCTGGCGGCAGCGACGGTCGGGCTTGAGGGCGCGCAGCTCGCCGAAGTGGCCCTGATGCGCGAGGCCGGCGCGCGCGGCATCGCCACGGGCCGCCGCTGGATCGCGGATAGCGGCATCATGCTGCGCCTGCTGCAATATGCGGCGATGCTCGACATGGTTTTGGTCACGCACGCCGAAGACGGCGGGCTGACTGGGGACGCGGTTGCGACGGCGGGCGACATGGCGACACGCCTCGGTCTGCGCAGCGCACCGTCAGGGGCCGAAGCGCTGGCGGTTGCCCGCGATCTTGCGCTGGCCGAGATGAGCGGCGCACGGCTGCACATAAGGCAGGTCACGACCCGCGCGGCGCTCGACCTCGTGCGCGCGGCGAAATCGCGCGGGGTTGCGGTCACCTGCGGCGTGACGCCGGCCCATTTCATGTTGTCCGACCTCGCCCTCGGCGAATTCCGCACTTTTGCTCGCCTCTCGCCCCCGCTGCGAAGCGAGGAGGACCGGCTGGCGGTGGTCGAAGCCATCGGTGAGGGCACGATCGACGTTATTGCCAGCGGCCACGATCCGCGCGGGGCGGAAGACAAGCGCCTCCCTTTCGCCGATGCTGCGGATGGCATGGCGGGGGCCGAAACGCTGCTGCCGATGGCGCTGTCGCTGGTGCGCGACGGCGTGATCCCGCTCGAACGCGCCTTCGCCATGCTGGCGACCAATCCCGCCCGCATCCTCGGCCTGCCCTCCGGCGTGCTGGGGGAAGGGATGGAGGCCGACATCGCCCTGGTGGAGCCGGACAAGCCGTGGATCGTCGACAGCCGCGAAATGGCCGCCAGCGCAGGTAACACGCCGTTCGACCGCCAGCCGGTGCAGGGCCGCGCCACGGCCCTGTGGAAAGCTGGCGTGCCGGTGGGCGACTAGGCAAAGAAAAACCCCTCCCCGGTGATGGGGAGGGGCTGTAAGTTTCCCTGTCTGGAGAGGGTTGGGAGACCTAGCGGCGCGCCATGCGGACGCCGGTATCGACCGCGCCCGGCATCGGACGACCTTCGGACCAGGCATAGCAGGCACGACCTTCGGTTTTCACGCGGCCGCACATGGAGGCCGCTTCGCTGCGGGCATAGCCGCCGGCGGACACGCGCCAATAGCGCTTGCCGCGCACGACGGCTTCCGTGATGACCATTTCGCGATCCGCGAGTTCGGGGTAGCGGCTCTGGTAAATGCCCCAGGCGCGCTTCGCACCGGCTTCGGAGCTGAACGAGCCGAGCTGGACGAGGTGGCTGCCGCCGGTGACCGGAGCGCTGGCGACCGCCGGTGCGGGATCGGCGCCGCGTGATGTACGGGCCGCTGCGCGCGGGGTCGGCTGGACCACCGGATTGCTGGTGAAGCGCGCGCTGTCGGTGACGACCGGAGCGGGCATTTTCACGCCCAGGCTCTCGGCCACCTCTGCCGTTATGGCGGGAACCGGGCTTGCGACCGGTGCCGGGGCGATGGGCGCGTTGGCTGCAGGCACGGAAAGCGGTGCAAGGGCTACGCCCGAGTTGAGTGCAGCCGGGCTGGCCGCTGCAACCGGGGCGGGCGCATAGCCGTTGTCGGCACCCACCGGCATCAGTTCGCCGTTGAGGTCGGTCGCTTGCGGATAGTCTGCGGCGGCGACCGGCGTTGCATAGGCCGCGGCGCCGCTGGCGAGGCCGACGGCACCGGGCGCGTTGGAGAGTGCCAGCGACACCGGCTGGCCGCCGTCGGCGGCGTTTGCAGGCACGCCGAGCAGGCCGGCGATCCGTGCGGTCGCGGCCTCGGGATGGATGGTTGCAGCCCATTCGGCCATGCGCTTGCCGACCTGGTCCTGCGGAATGTCCTGCGCGGCCATGATGCGCGCTTCGCGCCACTGGCCGGCCAGCGCATAGGCATAGGCGAGGTTCTGGCGTGCCTTGACGCTGGTGTCGCCGCCGCGGATCGCGGTGGTCAGCACGTGGACGCCGCGGCGCGGCTCGCCGGCGAGGGCATAGGCGAGGCCGAGGTCGGCGGCGGGAATATCGTCGGCGCGGGCGCGCAGCAGGCCGAGCGCTTCGGGCTGCTTGCCGGCACCCGACAGGGCGAGTGACAGGCTGAGCGCGGTGCGGGCGCTGTCATCGCCCAGCCGCACGGCATCGTCGAAAGAGGTCGCTGCCGAAGCGAATCGGCCCGCATCGAGATAAGCGGCGCCCAGCATCGCGCGGTAATGCGCACTGCGCGGTTCGGCCAGGACGGCAGCCTCTGCGTGCTTGACCGCATCGGTCGTCCGGCCCCGCTCCAGCGCAACCTGCGCCTCCCCGGCCGAAACTTCGGCCCGCGGCGCGGGATTGGTGGTGCACGCACCCAGCAGCGTGGCCGACAGCGCGGAGCTGGCGGCCAGGATGATCAGGCGCTTGCGGTAAT
Source organism: Alteriqipengyuania flavescens (assembly GCF_030406725.1). NCBI lineage: Bacteria > Pseudomonadati > Pseudomonadota > Alphaproteobacteria > Sphingomonadales > Erythrobacteraceae > Pseudoblastomonas > Pseudoblastomonas flavescens. The sequence goes on from NZ_CP129107.1 coordinate 1,551,247, forward strand.
CGGCTCGGAAATCGGCGGTCTGCATGGCTGGTTCCTCCCTCTCGGATCAGCTGTTCTTCATTTGCCGTGCCAGCGAATTGAGTTCGGGCATTTCGGCGAGCAACTTGTCGAGCGCCTCGGTGACGATCTGCTGTGCGCTGCGACCGCGCATGGTCGAGGCCAGGCGCAGTTTCAGGTGGCGATCGCTGTCAAGACGCAGGGTAAAGGCGGCGCGGCGAGCGGCATCGGTTTTGCTCTTCGGCGCTGCAGCCTTTTTCTTCTTGGTTCTTGGTTTGGCAGGCTTGGCCGTGGCCTCGTCGTCCGCGACGTCAATCGCAGGCGCCTTTTCCTTTGCGACGAGGCGTTCCGCCAGCGCTTCCTGCTGCTTGCGGACCTCCGGCTCTTCCACCGGCTCGGCTGCGATGTGCAACTGGGGCGAGGGGGTCAGGCCGGCAATCGGGCTGGGCGCATCGTCGCCCATGTCGTTCCAGCCGAGATCTTCGAGATCGGCGGATACGGTGCTTTCGAAATGGTGCTGCGGCTGCAGCTGCGGGCGCATGGCCGGGCGGGCCCCCCCCTTGCGGGCAAGCAGGGACGGTCCCAGCGACGCGAAGGGAGAAGGCTCTGTCATGGCGCTGCTCCCCGCGATCATTGTGCGACGCGGCGGCCGAAGCCGGCTGCCGGGCGGTGCTGCACGTGCTGGGCGGTGATGCCCGGCGCGGCGAAGACCGTACGGCGGAAATTCTTTTCGAGGCGGTCGGCGATATAACCCCAAAGCGCGGTGACTTCGCGCGCGGAGCGGCCTTCCGGTTCCACTTCCATCACCGTGCGCCCGTCGATCATCGACGCCGCAAAATCGGTGCGGTGGTGCAGCGTCACGGGGGCAACCGTGCCGTGCTGCGAGAGGGCGACGGCCGCCTCGCTGGTGATCCTGGCCTTGGGCGTGGCGGCGTTGACGCAGAAGATCAGCGGCTTGCCGGCGCGCTCGCACAGGTCGACGGTCGCGCCCACGGCGCGCAGGTCGTGCGGGCTGGGGCGGGTCGGCACCACGATCAGTTCGGCGACCGAGATCACCGACTGGATGGCCATGGTGATGGCCGGCGGCGTGTCGATCACCGCCAGCTTGAAGCCCTGCTGGCGCAGGGCGGCGAGGTCGTTGGCGAGGCGCGAGACGGTGGTCTGAGCAAAGGCGGGCAATTCCGCCTCACGCTCGTTCCACCAATCGGCGAGCGAGCCTTGCGGGTCGATGTCGATAAGGACGACCGGGCCGGCCCCGGCGCGCTGCGCCTGGACTGCAAGGTGGCCTGATAGCGTGGTCTTGCCCGAACCACCCTTCTGCGATGCCAAAGCCAATACGCGCAAAGGAATTCCCCCTGATAACTGTTTCCGGGCCCCGTAAGCCGGTCTTCGGTCTCCGGAATCGCAGATCACCCCTAATTTTGGGTTAACGCGGGCGGAGGCCGGAGGCGGCCGGGCTGGGAAGGCGGTTTGGCGGGAAACCATAAATCCTTTGCTAACACCGCGTTGACTATGGCAGTTTCCGATTGGGCTAGAGGGTTTGCGACATGACGGGCACCGTAACCATGCGAAAGCCAGGGGCGCTGGTAACCACGGCAGCCGTGGCGGCGCTTGCGGCGATCGGCGCTGCGCACCCTGCAATGGCCGATGTGAAGGACGGGGTGGAAGCCTGGTCGCGCGGCGATTTCGACCGTGCGGTGGCGGAATGGCGCGCCCCGGCGGAAGCGGGCGATCCCGATGCCCAGTTCAATCTCGCGCAGGCCTATCGCCTCGGCCGGGGCGTCCCTACCGATTTGACCCGGGCCGAGGAACTTTACCTCGCCGCCGCTTCGCAGGGGCATATGCGCGCTGCCGATACATACGGCCTGATGCTGTTCCAGAGCGGGCGGCGCGAAGCTGCGCTCCCTTACGTCCAGGCGGCATCGCGCCGCGGCGACCCGCGCGCGCAGTACCTGCTCGGCATCGCCCATTTCAACGGCGACCTGGTGGAGAAGGACTGGGTGCGCGCCTACGCGCTCCTGACGCTCGCCAATTCGGACGGACTGCCGCAGGCAGCCAGCGCCATCGCCCAGATGGACGGCCACGTACCGCTCGAACAAAGGCAGCAGGCCGCGACGATGGCGGCCCAGATGCGGCGCAGCGCGGAAGCGACGCGCAACCGCGAACTCGCCGCTGCGGAACTGGCGCGCGATGCCGGCTTGATCGCTTCGGCCAATCCGCCTGCCGTCGCCGCGTCGCCGGCCAGAGCCAGCAGCTCGCCTGCGATCCCGCGCACCATCGCGACGGTCGAGACGCCGCCGTCGGTTGTTGCCGCTCGCCAGGCTGTTGCCGAAGCTTCGCGCGTGACGGGCACCGAAAGCCCGGCAACGGCTGGTGCCGATTTCGCACGCCCGCCAACTACGCAAAGGCCGCCGCAACCGGCACCGGCGCGCACGGTCGAGGCCCCGCCCAGGGCTGCGCTTACGCAGGCGCCGCCTGCGCGCGCCGCGTCCAATACCGCCACCGGCGGACCGTGGCGCGTCCAGTTGGGCGCATTTTCCGTACCCGCGAATGCCGAGCGCCTGTGGTCGCGCCTGTCCGGAAACCCCGCGCTGTCCGGGGCCGACAAGCTGGTCATCACGGCTGGCCGGGTGGTGAAGCTGCAGGCCGGCGGGTTCGCCTCCCGCTCGGCAGCACAGAATGCCTGCGACGCGCTCAAGCGCGGCGGGCAGGACTGCCTCGTCACCCGTTAAAAACGTTTCTCCCCGGAGCCAATCGTCAGCCGCATTCGGCCGTTGGTCGAACGCCCGCTTGCTACTGCCTTGCCACTGCGCCACCGTCTCCGCAGGATCGATAGAGGGGGTATCCGATGGCGAGCGAAGCGCCGACTGCAGACATGGCGATGGCGGAAGCAACGCCGGACCAGCCCGTGCGGCGGGAGGACCGGATCGTTTCGCTCGACCTCATTCGCGGGGTCGCGGTGCTCGGCATATTGTGGGCTAATATCACCGCCTTCGGCCATCCGCAAATGGCTTACGCGTGGCCGAAATTGCTGCCCGGCGGCGGCAACAGCGCTGACGATGCGATGTGGCTGTTCCAGTACATCTTCATCGACGGCAAGCTACGCGGCCTGTTCACGCTCCTCTTCGGCGCAGGCGTCTACCTGTTCATGGAGCGAGCCTGGTCGCGGGGTAGCTCGCGCTGGCTGCAGGCCCGGCGACTCTTCTGGCTGGGTGCCATCGGCTTAACGCATTTTTTCTTCATCTGGTACGGCGACATCCTGTTCCTGTACGCGATGTCCGGCCTGCTTTCGCTGATGTTTCTTAAGCGGTCGATCAAGACGCAGTTCTGGCTCGGCATCTCGCTCTACCTGCTTGGCGGCGCTTTGTTCACACTCATGCTCGGTGGCCAGGCCTTGATGGAGGCCAATCCGCAGATCGAGGGCGCGAAAGAGGTCATGGCGTTCTGGGAAGAGATGCGCGCGGGCGTACCGGCGAAAGTGGCCGTGTACTCCACCGGCTCGCTGACCGACATCTGGGATTATGCGCTGGCCGAGTATCCCAAGGTGCTCGCGAATTACCCGATCCTTGCGATCACGGAGACCCTGCCGTTGATGCTGATCGGCATGGCGCTGTTCCGCTGGGGCTTCTTCGAAGGCGCGCTGGACCGCGCGAAGACGATCCGGTGGAGCTGGATCGGGATTGCCCTTTCCGCCGTCCTATCGTTTTTGCTCGGCCTCTGGGTCATGGATCAAGGATTCCCGCAAATCCTGACGCAATTCGTTTTCGTCGGCCCCTCGCACTTCATCCGCCTGCCGATGATACTGGGCCTCGCGGGCCTGCTTACCGCCTACGTGCCCGGCATCGTCGCCACCGGCATCGGGCAGCGACTGGTCGCGGCGGGACGCGCCGCCTTCACCAATTACCTCGGCACATCGGTCGTGATGATGTTCATTTTCCACGGCTGGGCGCTGGGCCTGTTCGGCAAGCTTCACCGCCTGGAAATGCTGGTTGTGGTGTTTGCGGCCTGGGCAGTGATGCTGCTCTGGTCGAAGCCATGGCTCGAACGGTATCGCTACGGCCCGCTCGAATGGCTGTGGCGGTGCCTGACATACTGGCGGCTGTTCCCGCTGAAACGCTGACGAATTGGGCAAGGACTTCAAAGGAATGACAATGCGATCGATAACGGCCCGACTGTCCTTGGCGCTGGCCCTATGCGCCGGCCTCTCGGGGGTGCCGGCAGCCGCACAGGACAGCGGCCCGCAGGACGGCGAGGATATCGTCGTGACAGGCGAGCGCCCGGTCGAGGACCTGCCGGTCCAAACCGACGAAGGCTCGATCGTCAGCATCGGGACCAAGCAGGCGGCGTCGGAAGTGGAGCGCTTCTCCCGCTGCGCCCGTCCCCAGCCTGCCGAGCGGCTACGCAAGATCCTCGACGAGCGGCCCAATAGCCCGGGCTCGGAAGGCGCGCTGCACGATTACGTGGTCCGCAACCAGGGTTGTCTCGACCAGGTGCCGCGCCCGCTCCCTTCCAGGCCCTATTTCGGGGTTTGCGAAGCGCAGATCGTCGACCAGGATACCCGCACGACCGACGATGGCACGCTGCAGATCACCAGCGCGCCGATCACCGTGTGCCGCTCGGTCCTGCGGCGCGGACTGTTGTACCAGAAGGCCGTGCTGGATCATGCCGACTCGATCCCCTTCACGCAGAATGCCCTGTCCGCCCCGGGCGTGCTCGAGCGCTTCCTTGCGCGCGAAGATTATCGCAACGCCACGCGCGGCGGGCCGAAGTCGACATTCTTCTTCGCCGTCGCCTGCATGGTCCGCGTCCGTCCCGACTACGCGCTGCGACTGCTGGAATCGGAACGCGGTTCCGCGCTGGAGGACGAGATGCGCGCCCGCCTGATCGGAAACGGCCAAGCCTGCGTCGGCGGGGTGGAAGACGTGCAGGTCGACAGCGACCAGTTCCGCGCCTTTGCCGCCGAAGCGGTATATGGCTGGATGACTGCCGTCTCAGGAAAGGCAACTTTAATAGAAGGTTGATGATGAAGGTCGCAAGAATTCCGCTTTGGCCGCTGGCTACTGCCATGGCCATGGTTTGCACCCCTGCCATGGCACAGGATCGTGAGGACCGGGACGATACGGCGGACATCGTCGTTACCGGGGAGGAGGCGCCGGTCGAGGCGCTCCCCATCCAGACCGAAGAAAGCGCGACTGTCAGCATCGGGACGCGCCAGGTCGGCTCCGAAGCCGGCCGTTTCGCGCGCTGCGTCCCGCCGCAGCCGCCGCAGCGCCTGCGCGCGATCCTGGACGAACGGCCGAATGGTCCCATCTCGGAGGGGGCGTTGCACGATTACGTCGTCCGCAACCGCGGCTGCTACGGCACGATGAGTTACCAGCCGCGCGCCTATTACGGCCAGTGCAACTCCCAGATCGTGAGCGAGGCTCCGCCGGTTTTCGCGTGCCGCACGCTGTTCGATCGCGGCTTGCTGTTCGAACAGGCGGCCATGAAGCAGGCCCGGTCGATCGACTTCAGCAAGGAAGCGATGGCGGCGCCGGGCGTGACGCAGCGCTTCCTTGCGCGCGAGGACGAGCGCAATGCCTCACGGGCGCAGGCCCAGAAGACGTTCTTCTTTGCGGTGTCCTGCATGATCCGGATCAATCCCGAATACGCCCTGCTGTTGCTGGAGGCGGAACCCAATTCCGACGCGGAAACGGAAATGCGCGCGCGGCTGATCGGCAACGGGTCCGCCTGCCTCGGCGGGATTACCGACGTTCAGGTAGATTCAAACCAGTTCCGCGTCTTCACGGCGGAGGCCGTCTACGGCTGGATGGCGGCGATTGCCGGCAAGCAGACGCTGGTCGAAGACAGCTAGGCGATCCTGCCTGCCTATTGCTTGTCGTGGAACGGGTTCTTGGGGCTGCGCAGCATGAGCCGCACTGGCACCGATCCGAAGCCGAGCTTCTTGCGGATCCCGTTAACGAGGTACCGTTCGTAGCTTTTCGGCAGGTCTTCCAGCTTGTTGCCGAAAATGACGAAGCGCGGTGGGCGGCTGGCGACCTGCGTGATGTAGCGCAGCTTGATCCGTTTGCCGTTGGGCGCGGGCGGCGGATTGGCCTCCAGCGCATCGTCGAACCAGCGGTTGAGCGCGGAGGTCGAAACGCGGCGGCTCCATGCCTCGCGCAAATCGAACGCTGCGCCCAGTAACGCATCGAGGCCCTTGCCGGTCATCGCGCTGACGGCGAGCAGGGGCACGCCGCGCACCTGCGCCAGCCCGTCGTCCAGCGCCTCGCGAACGCCGTTGAACAGTGCGCTCGGCTCTTCGGCCACGTCCCACTTGTTGATCGCGATGATGAGCGCGCGGCCTTCTTCCAGTGCGGCGTCGGCGATCTTCAGGTCCTGCTGCTCCAGCCCGCGGGTCGCATCGAGCAGAAGCACGACGACTTCCGCGAAATCGACCGCGCGGCGCGCATCGGCGACGGACAGCTTTTCCAGTTTGTCGGTCACCTTGGCTTTCTTGCGCATGCCGGCAGTGTCGATCAGGCGGATTTCACGCGTTTCGCCCGACTTCGGGTCGCGCCATTCGGTGTCGATGGCGATCGAATCGCGAGTGATGCCCGCTTCCGGCCCCGTCAGTAGCCGGTCGTCGTCGAGCATCTTGTTGATGAGGGTGGATTTGCCCGCATTCGGACGACCCACGATGGCAAGTTTCAGCGGCCCGGTGGGCACGGCGAAGGGATCGTCGTCCTCCTCGGCCTCGGCCTCGCGCCGGGCCTGCTTGTCGCGCAGCAAGGGTTCCAGCGCGTCGAACAAGTCGGCCACGCCTTCGCCATGCTCGGCCGACAGGGGCACCGGGTCGCCCAGCCCCAGCTCGAAGCTTTCGTAGATGCCGCCGTCGCCCGCCTTGCCCTCGGCCTTGTTGGCGACGAGGATTACGGGGACCTCCTGCGTGCGCAGCCAGGCGGCGATTTCCTTGTCGAGCGGGGTCAGGCCGGCGCGCGCGTCGATCACGAACAGGGCGACATCCGCACCCTTGGTGGAAACCTCGGTCTGCGCCCGCATACGGCCGGGCAGGCTGTGCGGGTCCTCGTCTTCCCAGCCTGCGGTGTCCACCAGCGTGAAATCGAGGCCGAGCAGCGTGGCATCGCCGAAGCGACGGTCGCGGGTCACGCCCGGCTGGTCGTCCACCAGCGCCAGCTTCTTTCCGACGAGGCGGTTGAAAAGCGTGGACTTGCCCACGTTCGGGCGTCCGATGATGATGACCTGCGGCAACATGATGCGCGCCACTTGGGACGGGCGCTACACAAACGCAAGCGCGCAAGGGTTTTCGCCTGCCATCGGCCGGTGTCCCGGAAAGGGTGAAATCGCGTTAACCTTAACACGGAAGCCGGTGTTAACCGTGAAGCGGCATCAGGCGGGCCATGGTTTTCCGCTCGCTCATGCCGCTGGCCGCATTCGCCGCCACTGTCGCCGCCGCAGCCCCGCTGGCTGCACCCATTCAGGCTTCTGCGCAGGAACTCGCGCCCTACTTGCAATGCGTACCCTATGCGCGCGAGGTCTCCGGCATTGCGATCTACGGCGATGCATACACGTGGTGGGGGCAGGCAGAGGGCCGTTACGAGCGCGGACGCACCCCGCGGGTGGGAGCGGTGATGCATTTCCCGCAGACGAGCCGCATGCGGCTGGGCCATGTCGCTGCCGTCAGCAGGGTACTCGGCCCGCGCCGGGTGCTGCTGCACCATGCGAACTGGTCGCCCATCGACGGCCGCCGCGGGCAGATCGAGCGCGACGTGCTGGCGATGGACGTATCGCCGAATAACGACTGGAGCGAAGTGCGCGTATGGTACGCACCGCTGGGCGACCTCGGCACGACCGAATGGCGCATTTCCGGCTTCATCTATCCAGACGCGGCGGTTAGCCAGCGGCGCACCGTGATCGCGCGCACCGTGATCGCGCGCACCGAGACACCGGCCCCGCGCCGCGTGACGCCGCAACGCACACAATCGTCGGCGGCCTTCACCAGCGCATTTGCCAATCTCGACGCACCGGTCCGGGCTGCCCCACGCCCTGAGGTCCGTCCGTCAGCGCGCCGGGCGCCGCGCCGCTTGGAAAGCCGGCCGGCTCCGCGCTCAGATTCGCGCCCTGCGACTGCCCGCCGGCAAGCGAGCGATCCGATCGCCGCGGCGATCGCGCGCTACGAGGACTGAGATTCAGTCCTTCTTCGCGACCGGGGCGTCGTCGCCCAGGTCTTCGTACCAAGCTTCGACCGGCCCCGTGAGCTTGATGGTCAGCGGGTTGCCCTTGCGGTCCATCGTCTTGCCGGCCTGGACGCGCACCCAGCCTTCGGAAATGCAATATTCTTCGATGTTGTTGCGCATCGTGCCCTTGAAACGAATACCGACGCCGCGCTGCAGCTTTTCCGCATCGAAGTATTCGCTGCGCGGATTGATCGCCAGGCGATCGGGCGGAACGTCGGGGCCGCTTGCCTTTTCGGTGGCGGGCGCGCTGTCGGGGGCTTTGTCTTCGCTCATGCGATGCGCCCATAAGCCGCTGTCGCCCCGCCCGCAAGCGCGCCGGGCACCGGCATTCAGTCCGGCGGCAGCTGGGTGAGCGGGACGGCGGCGTCGTGAGTCTGCTCGCCCGCACCGTCGAGCCGGTCGGGCGAGATTTCATCCGGGGTGTGGCCGGGCTTGATCGTATCGTCGCCCGGGGTCGAGACTTCGTCGGGCGTGGGGGAGGCAATGCCGTCGCCGCGATCCGGCACGGGCGTTTCGGCCGGGACATCTCCCGGACTGTCGCTGTCTCCCTCGTCTTCGGCCAGTTCGCGCGATGATACCGGATCCGCGTCCGTATCGATTACGGGTGGTGTGGCGGGCGGCAAATTTGCTTGGTCGTAATCGCGCTCTGAATAGCGTTCGTTTTGCTTGGGGTTGGTCATGGTGCAATCCTTTCGCCCCATGAAACCGATGGCCTGCCGTCCTTGTTCCGGCATTCGCTTGCCCTTTGCGCCCCATGTGACTAAGGGCCACGCCCTGACAGGCAGGCGTCCCACCAACAGGATCCGGCCGCGGGCTTCGTCATGCGGGCGTGGCGGAATTGGTAGACGCGCTGGTTTTAGGTACCAGTATCGCAAGATGTGGGGGTTCGAGTCCCTTCGCCCGCACCACGTCCGCCGCCGCTATTCCCGCGGGATTGGCGAAGCCTGACGACATGAATTCGAACGACGGAAAGTAACAGAGCATGCAGATCGCCGAGACCACCAACGAGGGCCTCAAACGCGCTTACACGCTGACCATTACCGCCAAGGAAATCGCCGAGCGGATCGAGACCGAGGTCAAGAAGATCGCGCCGCAGGTCCGGATGCCCGGCTTCCGCCCCGGCAAGGTCCCGGCCAACCTGGTCAAGAAGATGCACGGCGATGCGCTGCATGCCGATGCGCTGAACGCCTCGGTCCGCGAATCGGTCGACGAACTGATGCGCGAAAAGGAACTGCGCCCCGCGCTGCAGCCCAAGGTCGAACTGGGCAGCGACTATGCCGAAGGGAAGGACGCGAAGGTCGATGTCGAGCTGGAAGTGCTTCCCGAAGTGGAAGCACCGAGCATCGACGGGCTCAAGCTCGAAAAGCTGGTTGTCCCGGTGGACGACGAGCGGCTGGACGAGGCGCTGAAGGGCCTCGCCGAGAACCAGAAGAGCTACAAGGACGCGCCCAAGAGCAAGAAGGCCGCCGACGGCGACCAGCTGATCATCGACTTCGTCGGCCGCGTGGACGGCGAGGAATTCGAAGGCGGCAAGGCCGAAGGCAGCCCGCTGGTCATCGGTTCGGGCCAGTTCATTCCCGGCTTCGAAGAGCAGCTCAAGGGCGCCAAGACCGGTGACGAGAAGACCATCACGGTCACCTTCCCCGAAGATTACCCGGCCGAGCACCTTGCCGGCAAGGAAGCCGAATTCGACGTTACCGTGCAGCAGGTGAAGGTCGAAGGCGAAGCCAAGATCGACGACGATTTCGCCAAGCAGTTCGGCCTGGAAGGGCTGGACAAGCTTAAGGAACTGATGCGCGGCCAGATGGAGCAGGAGCTTTCCGGCCTCACCCGAACGCAGATGAAGCGCCAGCTGCTCGATGCGCTGGCCGCCGATCACGATTTCGACGTGCCGCCGAGTATGGTCGACGCCGAATTCGACCAGATCTGGGCCCAGCTCCAGCAGGAAGCCGCACGCGAGGAAGACCCCGCAGCGGCGCTGAAGGAAATCGAGGCCGAGAAGGACGACTATCGCAAGATCGCCGAACGCCGCGTGCGCCTCGGCCTACTGCTGTCCGAAATCGGCCAGGCCAACGGCATCGAGGTCACGGCGCAGGAAATGGACATGCTGATGCGCCAGCAGATCCAGCGCGTGCCGGAAGACCAGCGCGAACAGTTCATCGACTACATGCGCAACGAGCCGATGGCCCAGGCCCAGCTCCGCGCGCCGCTCTATGAGGAAAAGGTCGTCGATTTCCTGTTCGACAAGGCCGAAGTCACCGAGCGCGAAGTGACCCGCGAGGAACTGGAAGCCGCGATCGAGGCGGAAGAAGCCCCGGCGGACAAGAAGCCCGCTGCCAAGAAGAAGGCGCCCGCAAAGAGGGCCGCGGCCAAGAAGTCCGACGACAAGAAGGCGGATGACAAGAAGCCTGCTGCAAAGAAGGCCCCGGCCAAGAAGGCGGACGACAAGAAGCCTGCTGCGAAGAAGGCGCCGGCCAAGAAGGCGGACGACAAGAAGCCTGCTGCGAAGAAGGCGCCGGCCAAGAAAGCGGACGACAAGAAGCCCGCAGCAAAGAAGGCCCCGGCCAAGAAGCCGGTTGCCAAGAAGGCTCCCGCCAAGAAGAAATAAGCGTTTAGCGCGCTGAGATCGAAAGCCCCGCCCGGACCTGCCGGAGCGGGGCTTTTCCTTGCGCGGTCAACTTTTCGAGCCAATTCCCTCGACCTGGATCGCCACGGTGTCGGAGGGTTTTGCGTACCAGTCGTCCACATGGCTCTCCTGGCCGACGTGGATGTGATTGCTGCCGTCTTCCACGAATTTCATCAGCCGGGCCGCAGTCATCCCGTGGATCACGATCGAGGCAAGGATCGTGAAGCTGGCAACCGCCCATGCCTCGTCGAGATCGCCGAAGTCGCCGTGGTTCTGGCCGTAGGCGAGGTAGTAGATTGACCCCATCCCGCGGATGCCGAGGAAGGCGACTGCAAGGCGGCCGGGGAACGGAAGGTCGCACAGCGATTCCGACAGCAGCCCCGCCAGCGGACGGATCACGAAGATCAACGCCAGCCCGATGGCCGCACCGGCCCAGGTCAGGTCGGCGAGCACTCCGCCGGCGAGCATCGCCCCGAATGCCAGCAGCACGCCGACCAGCACGATCTTCTCGATCTGGTCGATGAAATGGTGGCTGATCTTGTGATAGCGGCTCTTGTTCTCGCGCTGGCGGGCGGTCACCGCGCCCACGAAGACCGCGAGGAAGCCGTATCCCTCAGCCAATTCGGCGAGCCCGTAGGCAGTCAGCAGCGTGCCGAGCACGATCAGGCCCTCGGAAGTCGAATATTTCGGGGCCGCGCGCTCGCTGTCCTCGTCGATCTCCTTGATCGGCGCGTCGGCCTCCCGCTCGAAAACGTACCATGCACCCGCCCGGCCCACGAGCCAGCCGACCACGAAGCCGGCGAGGATGCGCCAGACGAAATCGATGGCGAACCATTCCAGCGTCCAGCCGCCGATCGCGGTCATGCCGACGGCGGCGATGGCCAGGTAGGTGAAGGGGAAAGCGAGCCCGTCGTTAAGCCCGGCCTCGACCGTCAGGCTGAAGCGCACGTCATGCCGCTGGTTTTCGCCCGGCGGGCCGACCTGCACGCTTCGCGCCAGCACGGGATCGGTGGGGGCAAGCGAGGCGCCCAGCAGAATGGCCGTGGCGGGCGCCAGGCCGAGTGCCCACCAGCCCAGCAGCGCCACCGCCGCGATGGTCAGCGGCATGGCGATGACCAGCAGCGGCCAGATCTGGCGCCAGTTGGTCCAGCTGACCGGCCTGTCGATGGCAATGCCTGCACCCATCAGGGAAGCGATGACGATGAATTCTGTCACATACTCCAGCGAAACGGCGTCGAACCCGTCCATCACCGGGTTAATGTGCGGCAAGCCCACCGGCAGCGAGAACAGCGCCCAGCCGAGCGCGACATAGACGATTGGCAGGGAAAGATACCGGCGTGCCAGCGTCCTTTCGAGCCCGACCGACAACACCAGCGCGAGGCCGAACAGGACGAACATCAGGATACGCGGTTCCATCGCGCCGACCATGCGGCGAAAACGGCGGCCGGGTCAACGCGTCATGCGTCAGGGCTCAGAAATTGCCCTGCAACGAGAAGCGGATGATCTCGCCGATTTCGGCTTCGCCGGTTTCCGTGAAGAGGATCGGCGCGGTATTGCGGAAACCGTCGTAGACGATTCGGCTGGACGTGGCCCGCGCGCCAAGCAGGTTCGATGCAGACAGGCGCGCCTTCATTCCGAGCACGTCCTTGTGCTCGACGAAGAGCTCCCCGAACAGTGGGCCTTCGTTGTCCTGCGAGATTTCCGTCAGGCGGAACTGGCGGCCGATTTCGAAGTGGAACAGCTCCGCGCCATAGGCCCAGTCCGTTTTGGGGATGTCGTGGCGCAGGTTGAGGTAGAGCTCGCGGAAGCGGCTGCGGCTGAAAGGCCGCGCCTCGCCCGTCAGAGGGTCTTCAAGGGAGCTCTTCTCGAGCTCGACCGAAACATCGAGCCGCGCGCCGTTCCATCCGATCTGCGACAGTTCCAGCGTGGCATCGAAATCGATCCCGCGGCGCCAGGCGGACGCGATGTTGCCCGGCGACTGGCCCCCCGGCACAGGAACGATCTCGACCAGGTCCTCGATCTGGCGGTCGAAGAGTTTCAGCGACATTGATCCCCACGCACCCAGCGTCTTCTGGATTTCGAGATCGGTTTCCCACGCCTGAGGGGGCACGAGTTCCGCATTGCCGGCATTCTCGTTGTCCGAGGCGAGGAACACGTTGGCGAGGAAATCTCCGAACGACAACTGCCCCACGGTCCGCGCGAACTTGAGAGATACGTCGAAGCCTGATCCCGGCTGCCAGCCGAACGCCAGCGAGCCCTTCGGTCGCCAGAACTCGCGCGAATTCGCACGGTCGCCGCTCAGTTCGAGGCGGGAGAATTCGCCGCCGGCAATCGCCTGCAGGGACAGGTTGCTGCCAATCTGCCTGCCATAGCTCAGCGCGGCTTCGTAACGGTCTTCGGAAACGCCGCTCGCATTGTCGGGAAATTCGATCTCTGCAAAGCTGCCGTCGGGTTCCAGCGAGAAAAGGGCCGCCACACGGTCGAGCCGGTTGAACGCGGCCTCCCCGCTCAATTGCCAGGCGGCCTCGCCCCCGCGCCAGCTGAATTCGGCGCGGCCGATCCGCTCGCCCGAGCCGTTGACGCTGGCGAAGCGTCCGCCGGTTGGCAGCGCGCCGAGGAAAGTGCTGTCGATCACCGTCTGGGCGCCGTCGCTGTGGGCATAGCGTTCAAGCCCGATCAGCTCCAGCCGCCCGCCGACGAGGTCGAAAGCAAGGTCGCCGCCGATCTCGTAATTGTAGCTGTCGCTGTCGAAGCGGCTTTCCTGGAACCGTCTGACTGCGAGCGGATCGAGGGCGTCCTCCGTCCCTCGGTTGCGGTTGAAGCCCCAGCCGTAGCTGCCGTTGATGTTCGCAACCACGTTGCCCGCGCCTTTCCAGCCGAGCGTTGCACCGAGGCTGGGAAAGTCGCCGTCCGAACGATTGGTCGTGAGCTGGTCTTCGAGGGTTCGACCGGCGGCGTCCGCAACGATGACAAAGCCGTCCGCGCCGCCGCGATAGCCGCGGTTGCGGGCGGAAAGGGAATAGCTGAAGTCGTTCGAAGTACCGCTGACCGATGCTGAGAAGCGCCGCGCATACAGGCTGTCGATGCGTGGTCGGTACTCGCTGCTCCATTCGAACTGCCCGCTGGTGCCGCCCACCTCGACCGTGACATTGGCGACCTGACCGGAGAGGCCGGGGATGTCGAGCGTCGCGCCGTCGACGATTTCGATCCGCACCACGTCGTCGGCGGAAACGCGGCCGAGCTGGTCGCGCGGGGAATCGCTTTTGCCGGTCAGGCGCTGGCCGTTGACGAGGACGTTGAAGTCCGCCTGGCCGAGCCCGCGCTCGCCGTCGTCGCCCCCGCTTATGTCGAAGCCGGGGATGCGGCGGAGCATGTCGATCACGTTGCTGGGTGCGAACTGGACGAAATCGGCGGGCGTGAAGACGCGGCGTTCCGCGCGCTGCGGCACGGCGGCGTCCTCTGCCGGCGCGGCGTCCTGCGCCATGGCTGGCAGGGGCGCGGCAAGCGCCAGCAGCGAAACGGCGCGGATCAGGCGGAATTTGACGGCCAAGACGGGCAACCCTCTGCGCAGCGCATTCTGGTTTTTTGCGGCGCGCCCGCTGCATGAACGTCCGCCATATGGTGTATCGCGCGGCGAAAGCAGTGAAGGGCGCGCCGTGCGACGCGGCTTCGACGAAACGACTGTGAGTGCCGACGAAGATTATTCCGCGTCGGGATTCCAGCGGTCGAGAGACGGGCTGGCGAGCGGTGCGGTGCGCGCGCGTTCGTAGGCCGCGCCTGCTTTCAAAACTTCGTGGTGGGTCCACTTCACGCCCATGATGGAGAGGCCGACCGGCAGCCCGTCGGTCGCGCCCATCGGCACGCTGAGGTGCGGATAGCCGCGTAGTCGCCGACGGCTTTGCGCAGGACGCCGATCCGCACGCCGGAGAGCGAGGCGCTGTCGAGGGCGCGGGTGAAGTCGATGGCAACGGCATCCGCCCCTGCCGTGGCGATGTCCGCCGGATCGCTGCCGGCCATCGCGCTCAGCAGCAGGGCGGCGCTGTGCACGTCGCGGGTCATCGGCCCCGCCGTGTCCTGGCTGGAGGATATCGGCACAATATGCGTGCGGCTGACAAGGCCCACGGTGGGCTTGAAGCCGACGATGCCGTTGACGCTGGCGGGGCAGGTGACGGAGCCGTCGGTCCCCGTCCCGATCGCAGTCCAGGCAAATTTTGCCGCGACTGCCGCGCCGCTGCCGGAGGAGGAGCCGCAGGGGTTGTGGTCGATGGCGTGCGGGTTGCGCGTCTGCCCGCCCACCGCGCTTCACCCGCTGGTGGAAGCCGTGCTGCGGATATTCGCCCATTCGCTTAGGTTCGTCTTGCCGAGGATGCCCCCTCGATTGGCGCGGGCACGCGCGACGACCGGCGCATCGCGGCCCGTGGCGTTGCCGGCAGGGGCCAGGCTCCCGGCAGTGGTCCGCCATTCGCGCGTTTCGACATTGTCCTTCACCAGGATCGTGCGCCCTCGCAGCAATCCGCGCTCGCGATAGGCGCGTTCCGCTTCCGCCTGCGCGACATCGCGTTCCGCCCGCGCGATGACCGCATTGATCTGCGCGCCCGCGTCATCGTTCGCCTCGATCAGCTGGAGGTATCCGGTCGCCGCCCACCCGGTACCTTCCGGAACCTGGACCGTCGGCTGCGGACGGGGCGCCTGTTCGCCGTCCTGTGCCAGTGCCGGAGCGTAGGGAAGAAGGGCGAGAGCGGCGAGCGCCGCCGATGCGTGCTTGATCATGGCGCGATTCTGCGCACCATTCGTTTCGCGCTGCAAGTGCCTACGTGCTCCACCTTGGGCGCAGCACGCCCGCGCACATTTCCCCGGCGATAGGGTTAAGGGCCTTGAAGAATGCGCAGGGCATGGCGACATAGCCGGCCAACCCGATTTCTTTGAGGACACATCCATGATCGACCTGTTCGGCACCGACGCTCACGCAACCCAGGGACAGTTCACCCGCGACCCGCTGACCGGCGCGCTGGTGCCCGTGGTGGTGGAGCAGACGAGCCGCGGCGAACGCAGCTTCGACATCTTCAGCCGCCTGCTGCGTGAACGCATCGTTTTCGTCACCGGACAGGTGGAAGACGGCATGGCCAGCCTGATCGTGGCCCAGCTCCTTTTCCTCGAAAGCGAGAACCCGTCCAAGCCGATCAGCATGTATATCAACTCGCCCGGCGGGGTGGTGACGGCCGGCATGGCGATCCACGACACGATGCAGTACATCAAGCCGCGCGTGTCGACCGTGTGCGTCGGGCAGGCTGCCAGCATGGGCAGCTTCCTGCTCGCCGCCGGCGAACCGGGCATGCGCGTGGCGCTGCCCAACGCGCGGATCATGGTCCACCAGCCTTCGGGCGGCGCGCGCGGCATGGCTTCCGACATCGAGATCCAGGCGCGCGAGATCCTGCGCATCCGCCAGCGGATGAACGACCTCTATGTGAAGTACACCGGCCAGAGCCTGTCCGACATCGAAAAGGCGATGGACCGCGACACCTTCCTCGAAGCCGAGGAAGCGATGAAGTTCGGCCTCGTCGACAAGGTTTTCGAAACCCGTCCGGAAACGGAGAACGAAACCAGTGACGAAGGCTCGGGCGGCGCTCCGGAGTGAGGCCGTCCGTCCGGCAAACCCGCCTCGGCAGGAACCGGGCAGTAGTATTTTCGCAAGCCTGCTGCTTCAGCCGCGCGCAAGGCGCGCCGGGCTATGGCTAACAGGTTGATTATCACCGTCCCGGCCTTAGAGTCGGGCGAATCCCCGTAAGCATGCCCGCCGGGGCCTGATTGGGCGGGGCAGGACGAGATTATGACGAAATTGAGCGGCACCGATTCCAAGAGCACTCTTTACTGCAGCTTCTGCGGCAAGTCGCAGCACGAGGTTCGCAAGCTGATCGCAGGACCGACCGTGTTCATCTGCGACGAGTGCGTGGAACTGTGCAACGACATCATCCGTGAAGAAACGAAGGCCGGTCTCGCCGGCAAGAGCGACGGCGGCGTGCCGACCCCGCTCGACATCTTCGAGACGCTGAACGACTATGTGATTGGCCAGGATCGCGCCAAGCGCGTGCTCTCGGTCGCGGTGCACAACCACTACAAGCGGCTGAAGCACGGCGGTAAAGCGGGCGATGTCGAGCTTGCCAAGTCGAACATCCTGCTCGTCGGCCCGACCGGCTGCGGCAAGACGCTGCTGGCGCAGACGCTGGCGCGCACTTTTGATGTGCCCTTCACCATGGCCGACGCCACCACGCTGACCGAAGCCGGTTACGTGGGCGAGGACGTGGAGAACATCATCCTCAAGCTGTTGCAGGCGAGCGATTACAACGTCGACAAGGCGCAGCACGGCATCGTCTACATCGACGAGATCGACAAGATCACGCGCAAGGCGGAAAACCCCTCCATCACTCGCGACGTGTCGGGCGAAGGCGTGCAGCAGGCGCTGCTCAAGCTGATGGAAGGCACCACCGCCAGCGTCCCGCCGCAGGGCGGCCGCAAGCATCCGCAGCAGGAATTCCTGCAGGTCGATACCACCAACATCCTGTTCATCTGTGGCGGTGCGTTTGCCGGCCTTGAAAAGGTTATCGCCGACCGCCTGCAGAAGCGCAGCATCGGCTTCGGCGCGCATGTTGCCGACCCGGACAAGCGCCGCGTGGGCGAACTGCTCGAAAAGTGCGAGCCGGAAGATCTCCTCAAGTTCGGCCTGATCCCCGAATTCGTCGGCCGCTTGCCGGTGATCGCGACCCTGCGCGACCTCGACGTGTCGGCGCTGGTCCAGATCCTGAGCGAACCGAAGAACGCGCTGGTCAAGCAGTATGCCAAGCTGTTCGAGCTGGAGAACGTGGACCTCACCTTCACCGACGACGCGCTCGAAACGATCGCGGAGAAGGCCATCGCCCGGAAGACCGGCGCGCGCGGCCTGCGCTCGATCGTCGAGGCGATCCTGCTCGACACGATGTTCGACCTTCCCGACATGGAAGGCGTGACCGAAATCGTGATCGACAAGGACGTGGTCGAAGGCCGCAAGGATCCGGTCCGCGTGCTGGGCGAAAAGGAGGAGGCCGCCTGAGCCATCGGCCGGCGGAACTGAGCTTATGAAAACCCTCCTTCGCAGCATCGCCCTTGCCACTGCAGGCATCGCCGCCGCGACATCGCTGCCGGTCGCCGCACAGCAGATGTTTTCCGACGGCTACCTGTTCCTGAAGGCGGTCCGCGAGAAGGACGGCGAAACCGTGATGGCCGCGCTCAACACGCCCGGCAGCACGATCATCAATTCGCGCGACGTCAGCACCGGAGAAACCGCGCTTCACATCGTGGTAAAGCGCCGCGATGCGCAGTGGATCAGCTTCCTCGTGGGCAAGGGCGCAAATCCCAACGTGGCGGACAAGGGCGGCGTCTATCCCCTCCAGCTCGCCGCGCAGCTCGGTTTCAAGGAAGGCGTAGAGGCGCTCATGGCCGCACAGGCCCGCGTCGACGTCTCCAACGATGCCGGGGAAACGCCCCTGATCTTCGCGGTCCATCGCCGCGACCATGACATGATGCGCACCCTGCTGACCGGCGGCGCCGATCCCGACCGCACCGACAACTCGGGCCGCTCCGCGCGCGACTATGCGGCGCTGCAGGGCTCGACCGGCGGAACGCTCGCGGTGATCGAGGATGCCGAGCGCGACAAGGGTTCGGCCGGCGCGGAAACTTACGGGCCCAGCTTCTAGTGGATGATACGTCGGCCGCGCGTCCTTTCGACGAGATGACGCTGGACGAGCTGGCGCTCGCGCTCGCTCCCGCGGTTGCCGACAGCGCAACTTTCGACGGCTGGACCGACGAGGCGCTGGCCATTGCCGCCGACATGGAAGGCGTGGATCCGGCGACCGCCCGGCTGGCCTACAAAGGCGGGGCCATGGCGATGATCGCCGCCTGGATCGCGCGGATCGACCGCGATATGGCGCGCGAACTGCCGCCCGAGACGCTTGCCACGATGAAAATCCGCGAGCGCATCCGCGCGCTGGTGCAATACCGGCTCGACGCGGTGCGCGGGCAGGAAGAGGCGCTGCGCCGGGCGCTCGCCATAATGGCCATGCCGCAGAACGCGTCCACGGCGCTGTGGCTGGGCTGGAACAGCGCGGACACGATGTGGCGCCTCGCCGGCGATACGGCGACCGATTACAACCACTACACCAAGCGCGCGATCCTCGCCTCGATCTATTCGGCGACGCTGCTCGCGTTCGTGAACGACCAGACCGACGACAAGTCTGAAACCGCCGCCTTCCTCGACCGCCGCATCGACGGCGTGATGAAGTTCGAGAAGGTGAAAGCGCAGTTCCTGCGGCCCGATCGCGAGCGGTTCAGTGTCTCGCGCTTCCTCGGCCGGCTCCGCTACCCCGCCAGCTAATCCGTATTGCGAATTAGTTGCAATTACGCTGGCGATCTGGCAGCGCGCCTGCCATGACGCTCGACCTGTTGCCCGCCCGCGTGAAGGGCCGAATCACTGCCATCGACTGGGCCGTCCTCGCTCCCGAAGAAGCGAAGCGCCTCCGCGCGCTCGGCTTCGATGAAGGCGCCGATGTCGAGGTCGATTATCGCGGTGTCTTCGGCGGGCGCGACCCGCTGGCCGTGTCGCTCGGCGAAATGACCGTGGCGATCCGCCGCGTCCACGCTGCCGCCATGCAGGTGGAGCCCGCGGCATGAGCGCGCCGCGCACCGTCGCGCTGGTCGGCAATCCCAATGCCGGCAAGAGCGCGCTGTTCAACGCGCTCACCGGCGCGCGGCAGAAGATAGCCAACTATCCCGGCGTCACCGTGGAACGACGCGCGGGGCGCATGGTCCTTCCCTCGGGCGAACCGGTCGAACTGATCGACCTTCCCGGCAGCTACAGCCTCGACCCCGCCAGCCCGGACGAGGAAGTGACCGCCAGGGTCGTGCTGGGCGAATTCGAGGGCGAGGCGCGACCCGATGTCATCGTGATCGTGCTGGACGCCACGAACCTGTCGCAGCACCTCGTCTTCGCGCAGGAAATCATCGAACTCGGCCGCCCGGTCGTGGTGGCGCTCAACATGCTCGACCTTGCCGAGCGGGACGGGCTGGTGCTCGACCCGCAGGCGCTGGAAGAAGCGCTCGGCGTGCCCGTGGTCCCCACCGTCGCCGTGCGCAAGCGGGGCCTCGACGCCTTGCTCGAAAGGGTGGGCACGGCATCGCACACGCATGTCGAAGCGCGCCCGCACCTGACCTTGCCCGAACGCCGGCTGTCCGCGCGCAACATGGCCAAGGGCGCGATCCTGTCGCGCTCGGCCGCACACAAGCTGCACAGTTCGGTCGACAAGCTGCTGCTCAACCCATGGATCGGGCCCCTTTTCCTGTTCGCGCTGCTGTTCGTGATCTTCCAGGCCGTGTTCGCCTGGGCGACCCCGTTCGCCGACGCGATCGATGCGGCGGCGGGGGCGGCGATCGAGTGGGTGAGCGCGAATTTCGCCGAAGGGTTCCTGCGCGATCTCGTGACCGAAGGGGTGATCGCAGGCGTCGGGTCGGTGGTGGTGTTCCTGCCGCAGATCGTGATCCTGTTCGCCTTCATCCTGGTGATGGAGCAGTCGGGCTACATGGCACGCGCGGCGTTCATCATGGACCGGCTGATGGCCCATGTCGGCTTGTCCGGACGCAGCTTCATCCCGCTGTTGTCCAGCTTCGCCTGCGCGATCCCGGGCATCATGGCGACCCGCAGCATCGCGGATCCCAAGGACCGCCTGACCACGATCCTGATCGCCCCGCTGATGACCTGCAGCGCGCGCCTGCCGGTCTACGCGGTGATCATCGCCGCATTCATCCCGGCGACCACCGTGGGGTGGGGCATCGGGCTGCAGGGACTGGTGCTGTTCGGCCTCTACGTCGCGGGCATCGTCGGCGCGATGATCGTGGCGCTGGTGCTGCGGCGCACCGCCACGAAGGGCGCGGCGAGCGGGTTTATCATGGAACTGCCGCGTTACCAGCTTCCGCGGCTGAAGGATCTCGCCATGGGCCTGTGGCAGCGTGCGTGGGTGTTCCTGCGCCGTGCGGGCACGATCATCTTTACGGCCACCGTCGCGCTGTGGCTGCTGCTCAGTTTCCCGCAAGCCGCGCCGGGCGAAGACCAGGTGGATGCCAGCGCCGCGGGCCACCTTGCCAACGGGCTTGCCGTGGTGCTGGAGCCGATCGGCTTCAACCGCGACATCTCGCTGGCGCTGATCCCCGCGATGGCGGCCCGCGAGGTCGCCGTGGCGAGCCTTGCGACCACCTATGCCGTCTCCTCGGACGACGAGGACGAGACCGCCGAACGGCTGACCACCCAGCTTGCCAGCCGGTGGAGCCTGCCGACCGCGCTCGCCTTCCTCGCGTGGTTCGTCTTCGCGCCGCAGTGCCTGTCCACCATTGCCGTTGCACGGCGCGAGACGAACGGGTGGAAGTGGCCGGTCTTCATGCTGGCGTACCTGTTTGCGCTGGCATACGTTTTTGCCGGCCTCACCTTTTGGACCGCCACCGCGCTGGGTCTATAGGCGCGGGATCGGTCGACGTCCGGTGGAATAGCGCCCAGGCGGCCTAGCACCCGCCCACCCTGTCGGTTAGGCCATCCCCGTAATCACGAAGGGACGATTCGATGGCCGGTAGCCTCAACAAAGTCATGCTGATCGGAAACCTGGGCGCAGACCCGGAAATCCGCAGCTTCCAGAACGGCGGCAAGGTCGCCAACCTGCGTATCGCCACCAGCGAGACGTGGAAGGACCGCAACACCGGCGAACGGCAGGAGCGGACCGAGTGGCACACCGTCGCGATCTTTTCCGAAGGTCTCGTCGGCGTAGTCGAACGCTACTTGCGCAAGGGCAGCAAGGTCTATGTCGAAGGGCAGCTGCAGACCCGAAAGTGGCAGGACCAATCGGGTAACGACCGCTATTCCACCGAAGTGGTGATCCGCGGCCTCAATGGCTCACTCACCATGTTAGACGGCGCCCAGGGCGGCGGCGGTGGCGGTGGCGGCTACTCTGGCGGTGGCGGTGGTGGCGGCGGCCAGCGGTCGGGCGGAAACGACGGTGGCTGGAACCAGGGCGGCGGTGGCGGCTCGTCCTCCGGCGGCGGCTCCAACTATGACGATCTGGATGACGACATTCCGTTCTGATCCCGCCGCCCGGGACGCCAGAACTTGACGAAGTTTACAGGGTGTCAATTTCGCTTCGGGCGAATTTAATTAACGAAATCAATGGCGTAGCGGAATTGCGCAGGTGAGGCGGGTAATCTTTGGCCGGCCCGCGCGCGATCCGCTCCGCTGCGGAAACCTATGTCCAATTCCGCAGGGTATAGGTATAGCCCTGTAGGAAAGTCAGCAGTGCGCTAATTGCCCTTCTTGAGGGCAGCCAGCGCGGCAAAAGGCCCGCTGGCCTCGGCGCTCGACACCAGCCCCGCCTTGCGCGCCTCTTCCGCGCCCGGCCCTTCGGCGAAGGGATCAATCGCGAGCCCGAGCGTCTGCGCAACCGCTTCGCCCAGGTCGAACCGGTCGCCCCTGTATTCGATTTCGTCGAGCTGGTCGGCCGTGAGTTCGATTTCCTCGTCCGGCGTCGGCAGGCTGTTCTCCGGCACGAAGCGCAGCGAGATGTCCTCTTCGATGCGCGCCGGCAGGTCATCGCCCGAAACCGCGCAGCTCTGCACGATTTGCGCCTCCAGCGTGCCGTGCGCGGCCACCGCGTTGCCATCGGGATCGAGCACGACCTCGGCACGCATGCTGTCGACGGAAACGAGGTCGAACCGCCGCGCCAGCGCGCTGCGCTCGCCCTCGTCGGGTTCGAGCACGATCGCCCCTTCGGTCAGCTTGCGCGGATCGACCATGCGGGAAAATTCGGGGGCGGCCGCATCGCTCATCGCGGGATCGACCCGGCCAGCACGTTCTCGCGCTTCAGGCTCATCAGCTGGCTGCGCAAGTGGCGCAGTTCGCCGGCCAGCCCTTCGGCCCGGTCATCGTTCGCCAGGGTGACGTTGCGGCGCACCGCCTCCACCAGTTCGCCGTCATCGTCGGCAGCGAAGCCATCGCGCAGCGCGCCCCACCGGCCGCCGAGCGTGCTCATGAGCCGGCCGACATGCTTGCCGACGACCATGTCGCCGATCCCCGCCTCGCGCAGCTGGCCGTCCATGTCGGCCACGAACAGTTCGGTCAGCAGTGTGGTCTCGCTTTCCAGGCCCGGCTCGGCCTCCATCCGCAACAGTACGCAGATCAGGACCATGGTGATCATGTCGAAACGCCCGGCGGTCGAATCCTCGACCCCCAGGTCGCGGTACCACTGCGCCTCGCGGCTGATCCCGACGACGCGGTGCCACAGCGGGCGCAATTCCTCGCGCTTGTCGACCTTGCGGCGTTTGAGCAATCCGTCGAGCAGTCCCATGGCGTCACCTTCATCCGTTCAGCGGCGATTAAATGCGCGGGCGGCAACCCGCAGACGCAGTCTTGTCACCAGCGGGCCATTGCAGCGCATGGCGCTTGCCCTTAAGGCCCCGGGTGACAGTAACGATATAGGACGGGCGGCGGGCGGCGCAATCGGCGCGGATCGCAGGCCCGACAGGACGGAACGGACAATTCATGGCACGCCTTGCGCCTCTCGCTTCCCTGGCACTGGTCGCCGCCACGCTTGGCGGATGCGCCTCGATTACCGAGCAGCGCGGCTACATCATCGACCGCTTCCTGCTGGAATCGGTCCAGCCGGGGATCGATAACCGCCGCAGTGTGGAACAGACGCTGGGCCGGCCGAGCTTCGAAAGCCAGTTCGGCGATCCGGTGTGGTATTACGTGTCCTCCACCACGGAACGCGCGCCCTTCGGCACGCCGCAGATCGACAAGCATCTGACCTTCGCCGTGCATTTCGACGAGGCCGGACGCGTGACGCAGGTGACGCAGGCTGGGATGGAGCAGGTCGCAAGGATCGACCCCGATGGCGATGAAACGCCCACGCTGGGCCGCGACCGCGGCTTCTTCGAAGACCTGTTCGGCAATATCGGCCGCGTCGGCGCGCCGGGTGCGGGCGGGGCCGGCGGGCCGGGCGGGCAGTAATTTTCGCCAAATGCCTTTGCCGCGGGCGAGTTGAAGCCCGCGCAAACGCCCCCATATCCGCCGCATGACTGGATCGAAGGACAGCCACGGCCTGACGACGTGGCACGGCACCACCATCATCGGCGTGAAGCGCGGCGGCAAGACCGTCGTCGCCGGTGACGGGCAGGTTTCCATGGGCAACACGGTGATGAAGCCGAATGCCCGCAAGGTTCGCCGCATCGGCAAGGACGGCAAGGTTGTGGGCGGTTTCGCCGGAGCGACCGCCGACGCCTTCACTCTGTTCGAGCGACTGGAAAAGAAGCTGGAGCAGTACAGCGGCCAGCTGATGCGCGCCGCGGTGGAACTCGCCAAGGACTGGCGGACCGACAAGTATCTCCGCAATCTCGAAGCGCTGATGATCGTGGCCGATGCGGACACGCTGCTGGTTCTGACCGGCAACGGCGACGTGCTTGAGCCCGAAGGCGGCATCGCGGCCATCGGCAGCGGCGGCAATTACGCCCTGTCCGCCGCCCGCGCGCTCGCCGATTACGAGGACGATGCGGAAAAGATCGCGCGCAAGGCCATGGCCGTTGCCGCCGACGTCTGCGTCTTCACCAACGACCAGGTCACGCTCGAAACAGTCTGACCTCTCGCCAATTTTCCGAAAGTTGACATGACCGACAACCTCACCCCCAAGGCGATCGTCGCCGCGCTCGACGAGCACATCATCGGCCAGAAGGATGCCAAGCGCGCGGTGTCCGTGGCGCTGCGCAACCGCTGGCGCCGCCAGCGCCTGCCGCGCGAGTTGCGCGACGAGGTGACGCCGAAGAACATCCTGATGATCGGCCCGACCGGTTGCGGCAAGACAGAGATCAGCCGCCGGCTCGCCAAGCTGGTCGATGCGCCCTTCGTGAAGGTGGAGGCGACCAAGTTTACCGAAGTCGGCTATGTCGGCCGCGACGTGGAACAGATCGCCCGCGACCTTGCCGAAGATGCGATCCGGCTGGAAAAGGACCGCCGCCGCGAAGCGGTGCGCGAAGCGGCGAGCGAGGCCGCGATGCAGCGGCTGCTCAACGCACTGGTCGGCGAGAATGCGAGCGAGGCGACCCGCGAAAGCTTCCGCCAGCGCATCGTCGACAACTCGATGAACGAGACCGAGGTGGAAATCGAGGTCGCCGACAGCCCCAATGCGCCGATGGAAATCCCCGGCCTTGGCGGGGGCATGGGCATGATCGATCTTTCCGACATGATGGGCAAGGCGCTCGGCAAGAAGCCGACCAAGCGGCGCAAACTGAAAGTCCCCGATGCGTGGGACAAGCTGGTCGACGAAGAGGCCGAGAAGCGTATGGACCAGGACGACGTGAACCGGGTCGCGCTGCAGAATGCGGAAACCAATGGGATCGTCTTCCTCGACGAAGTGGACAAGATCGCGGTCAGCGACGTGCGCGGTGGCAGCGTGTCGCGCGAAGGCGTGCAGCGCGACCTGCTGCCGCTGATCGAAGGCACGACCGTGGCCACGAAATACGGCCCGATGAAGACCGATCACGTGCTCTTCATCGCCAGCGGCGCGTTCCATGTCGCCAAACCTTCCGACATGCTGCCCGAATTGCAGGGCCGCCTGCCGATCCGCGTCGAGCTGCGCAGCCTGACGCAGGAGGATTTCGTTCGCATCCTGTCCGAAACCAAGGCCAACCTCGTCAGCCAGTACAAGGCGCTGCTCGGCACGGAAGACGTGACCGTGGAGATGACCGACGACGCGATCGCCGAGGTCGCGCGCATCGCCGCGCAGGTGAACGAGACGGTCGAGAATATCGGCGCCCGCCGCCTGCAGACCGTGATGGAGCGCCTGTTCGAGGAACTGAGCTTCGAGGCCGAAGCGAAGAAGGGCGAGACCGTGACGATCGACGCCGACTACGTACGCGAGCGCCTGACCGGCCTCGCGGAAGACGCGGATCTGTCGAAGTATATTCTCTGACATGGAGATCGCGCGGCTCGGACCAGGCGATGCGAATGCACTCGGCGATCTGAACCGCTTCTTCGCCCGTGTCTTCCCCGATCCGGAGCTGCTGGATCATCCCGGGCTCGAGGACGATGCCGCTTCCCTGTGGTTGGCTGACGAGCGAAACGTGGCGCTCGTGGCCAGAGCCGGTGATGCCATCGTGGGCGGGCTTGTCGCCTACCGCCTCGACAAGATCGAAGGGCGGCGGGAATTCTATCTTTACGATCTAGCCGTGGACGAGGGCTATCGGCGACGCGGCATCGCCACCGCCTTGATCGGCGAACTGCAGAATATTGCGCGCGCAGCGGGTAGCTGGATGATCTTCGTCCAGGCCGACTATGGCGACGACCCGGCGGTTGCTCTCTACGAGAAGCTGGGCGTCCGCGAAGACGTGATGCATTTCGACATCGTTCCCTGATACCGCGCTTCACCCGCTTTTCACGGATTTCTGCGACAAGCTCGGCGTACACAGGGGAGCACAGCATGTTCGGGTAAGTCACTTTCGGGAGGCGCACCGCGCCACAGTTCGGCGCAGCGACGGCGGCAGCGAGCGCCCCGCCGCCGCAGGGCGATCCGGCGGACGAGGGGCGGATCATTCCCGCCGCGATGTGGGAAGGCCCGCTGGGTGCGAAGCTGCGCGAAGCGGGGATGACCCCGGATAGCCCGCAGAACCTCGTCCTTCGCGCTCGCCCGCTATCTCGCCGAAGTCACTTTCGGACCCGAGGTGATCGCGAAGCATGACGAACAGTTCGGCCTCGGCCTTTCGAGCATTCCCGAATAGGCTGCGGGCGCGCGACAGCGCTGGCTAGGGATGCGGGGCCAGCCCGATCTCCACGCCGGTCTTGTCGGTCAGGGCGAACTTGTCGATCAGGTCGGCGCTCGCCTCGTTGAGGCCGATCACCTGCACGCTGCGACCGTTCAGGCGCATGCGTTCCACCACCTTGTCGAGCACGCCGACGCCGCTGATGTCCCAGAAATGGGCGCGGGTGACATCGATCACCACGTGGTCGGCCGGGTCGGGACGCTCGCTTTCCCGGCCGAACGCGTGGCTGAAGCGGCTGGCGCTGGCGAAGAAGATTTGCCCGGTGATCGTGTAGGTGGCGACCTGGTCGTCCCGCACGCGGGTGACATCGAACATCGTCATCACCTTGCCGGTGAAGAAGATGCCGGACAGCAGTACGCCCACCAGCACGCCCAGCGCGAGGTTGTGGCTCGCCACGACGACGACGACGGTGCTCAGCATCACGACGCTCGATTGCCAGGGGTGGTAACGAAGGTTGGGAATCGAATTCCAGCTGAAGGTGCCGATGCTGACCATGATCATCACCGCCACCAGCGCCGCCATCGGGATCTGCCCGACGATGGGCCCGAGCGCGGCGAGCAGCACCAGCAGGGTGATCCCTGCGGTGAAGCTGGACAGGCGCCCGCGCCCGCCGCTGGTCACGTTGATGACCGACTGGCCGATCATTGCGCAGCCGCCCATGCCGCCGAAGAAGGCCGCGGCGATGTTGGCGATGCCTTGCCCGCCGCTCTCGCGCTGCTTGTCGGAATCGGTGTGCGTCATGTCGTCGACGATCTGCGCGGTCAGCAGGCTTTCCAGCAGGCCGACGGCGGCCATGGTAGCGGAATAGGGCGCGATGATCCGCAGCGTTTCCCACGTCAGCGGCACGTCGGGCAGAACGAAATACGGCAGGCCTTCGGGCAGTTCGCCCATGTCGCTGACCGTGTTCACGTCCAACCCCATGCTGATCGTTATCGCCCCGATGATGACGATCGCGACAAGCGGGGAGGGGACGGCCGTGGTCAGGCGCGGCAGCACGTAAATGATGGCCAGCGCGCCGGCGACAAGCGGGTAGGTGATCCACGGCACGCCGACCAGCTGGGGCAACTGTGCCATGAAAATGAGGATCGCGAGGGCGTTGACGAAGCCGGTGATGACGCTGCGGCTGACAAACTGCATCAGCAGGTCGAGCCGGATGACGGCCGCGACCAGCTGGAAGATGCCCATCAGGATCGTCGCGGCGAACAGGTATTCCACCCCGTAATCGCGCACCAGCGGGATCACCACCACGGCCACCGCGGCGGTGGCGGCGGAAATCATGCCGGGCCGCCCGCCGGTAAAGGCGATGACCATGGCAATGGTGATCGAGGCATACAGGCCGACGCGCGGATCGACCCCGGCGATGATCGAGAAGCCGATCGCCTCCGGGATCAGCGCGAGGGCGACGACGATGCCGGCGAGGATATCGGCCCGGACATTGCCGAACCAGTCGCGCCTGAACGCGGCGGAATTGAACATGGATCTTGCCTGTCAGCTGCGCGGCGACGCTGCGCCTTGAGGGCGCGCGATGCCGAAGTGTCTGGAATATTCGGGCCGTAGCCTTTGCTGCAGTGCAGCACAACCCCGTCGCCCGGGGCCTTGGCGAAGGGCTACTCGGCGGCTTCCGCCACGTCCTCGCTCTCCGCTAGCTGGCGCGACCACATCTCCGCATAAAGCCCGTCGGCGCGCAGCAGTTCAGCGTGGCTGCCGCTTTCGGCAAGCCGTCCCTGGTCGAGGACCAGGATCCGGTCGGCATCGGCCACGGTGGAGAGCCGGTGCGCGATGGCCAGCGTGGTGCGGTCCTTCGCCACGCGGTTCATCGTGGCGAGGATGTCCTGCTCCGTCCGGGTGTCGAGCGCGCTGGTCGCTTCATCGAACAGCACGATGGGCGGGTTCTTGAGCAGGGTCCGCGCGATGGCCACGCGCTGCTTCTCGCCGCCCGAAAGCTTCAGGCCCCGCTCGCCCACCTCGGTGTCGAGGCCGTCCGGCAGCATTTCGATGAAGGGCAGGATCGCGGCATCGCGGGCGGCCTGGACGATCTCTTCCTGCGTCGCGTCGGCACGGCCGTAGGCGATGTTGTAGCCGATCGTGTCGTTGAACAGCACGCTGTCCTGCGGGACGATGCCGATCGCCGCGCGCAGCGAAGCCTGCGTCACCTCGGCGATATCCTGCCCGTCGATCAGGATGCGGCCCGAATTGGGATCGTAGAAACGGAACAAGAGCCGCCCGATGGTGGACTTGCCCGCGCCCGAAGGGCCGACGATGGCGACCTGCGATCCGGCGGGCACTTCGAACGACAGGCCCCTCAAGATCGTGCGCTCCGACTCGTAGCCGAAGGTCACGTTATCGAAGACCAGCGTGGGTTTGCGCACGACCAGCGCAGGCGCACCCGGCTTGTCGGACACTTCGACTTCGGTATCCATCAGGCGAAACATTTCGGCCATGTCGATCAGGCCCTGGCGGATCGTGCGATAGACCCAACCCAGCATGTCGAGCGGGCGAAACAGCTGCATCAGGTAGGTGTTCACCAGCACCAGGTCGCCCACCGTCAGATTGCCGTTCGACCATTCCCACACGGTGAAGGCCATCGCACCGGCCATCAACATGTTGGTAATGAAGGCCTGCGCCATGTTGAGATGGGCGAGCGAGTTGTCGGACTTGATCGCCGCCTCGGCATAGGCGCGCGCCGCGCTGCCATAGCGCTCTTCCTCGCGCTTCTCCGCGCCGAAATATTTCACTGTCTCGTAATTGAGGAGCGAATCGACCGCGCGGGCCAGCGCCGTCCCGTCGAGATCGTTCATCTGCGCCCGCAGCTTGGTGCGCCATTCGGTGATCCAGCGGGTGACCGCGATATAGAGGACGACCGTGACGGCGGTTGCCGCGACCAGTTCCCACCCGAACATCGTGTAGAAGATGATGCCGACGATGGTCAGCTCGATGATCGTCGGCGCGATGTTGAAGAGGATGAAGTAGAGCATCGAATCGATGCTCTTGGTGCCGCGCTCGATCACCTTGGTGACTTCGCCCGTGCGGCGCGACAGGTGGAAGCGCAGCGACAGGCGGTGAAGCCGCGCGAAGACATCCGTTGCCAGCTCGCGCGTGGCGTCCTGCCCGACCTTCTCGAAAGCGATGTTGCGGATGTTGTCGAAAGCGACGGAGCCGAAGCGCCCGGCGGCATAGGCCACCACCAAGACCATCGGCAGGGTCGCCGTGGCGAGCGCGCCTTCCAGCTGGCTCATGTGGTCGATGGCATACTTATAGGCGAAGGGGATCGTCAGGATGATGCCCTTGG
This sequence comes from Alteriqipengyuania flavescens, assembly GCF_030406725.1. NCBI lineage: Bacteria > Pseudomonadati > Pseudomonadota > Alphaproteobacteria > Sphingomonadales > Erythrobacteraceae > Pseudoblastomonas > Pseudoblastomonas flavescens. Next base: position 1,581,266 of record NZ_CP129107.1, read on the forward strand.
CGCACAGCACCAGCAGCAGCGCGATGACGATGCGCCGCTTCAGGTCCGGGCGCCCCGCCGGCCACAGATAGGGCAGGAAGCGCCGGATCGTGGCCCAGTCTGCCGGGTCCCGCCTGGGTTTCATCTTGTCAGCCATCGCCGCATGAAGTGGGCGCGGGTTACCGCAGGCGCAAGGGCCGCCGGCGGAAGCGGGCCTAGCGGTTGAAGTCGAAATCGCGGTTGAACATGTCCTTCAGCTGCGATCCGCGCGGCAGGTCGAAGCGCACCCTGTTGGTCTTGAAGTCGATTGCCACGCGTTCGAACCGGCGCAATTCGTTGAGGCCGAGGATCAGGGCGGGGCGGTCTTCGAGGTCCAGCACCTTGAAGGGCTCCGCATCGCTGAAGGCCATCGCGACATTGTTGAGCCGCATGTCACCGATCTCGATCGTCTGCGCGCGGCGGATCGGGTTGACCTGCGTCGTCCCGTTGATGTCCTCGATCCACTGGAATCCCAGTACGCGGCCGGGCAGCTTGGCTTCCAGCGCGCGGTTGCCGATAGAGGCCTGCGCGCCCGTGTCGACGAAGATCGCGGTACGTACGCCGTTGATCTTCGCCCGGGTGATGATCAGCTGGCCCAGTCGCTCGCGCGCCTGCACGACGATCTCGAATCCGCGATTGCCGCCCAGCTCCCCTGCATCGTCGACCGCGATGAGGCCGTGCTTGAAATCGAGGAGGACGCGCTGTTCCTGCAGCGTGTCCAGCCCGAGTATGCCGTCGATCGGGCCGAGGTCCGCCGCATCCACCAGCGGGGCCGTGCGCACATAGACGCTGCGCGATCCGAACGTCAGCGCGTCAATCGCGACGGTTTCGGTTTCCTGCCGGCTCGCCATGCCGACCAGCGTGACCGGTCTCCGGTCGCCCAGTTCGAGCCGGTCGGCAATGGCGCGCGACAGGACGGTCGCCTCCGCCCCGGTATCGACCATGAAGTTATAGGGGCCGGTGCCGTTGATCGTGACCGGCAGCGTATAGCGGCGGTAGCGGTCGCGATTGAGCTCAATCTCTTCCTGGGTGGGCGGCGCCTCGGCGGCGGGATCGCCCGATCGGGCCGGTTCGACCTGCGCGGCGGAAGTCCCGGCCAGCGCGAATACCGCAAGGGCCGGGGCGATCCAGTCGAGTAGAGGCATGGCAGCTCCCCTTCTGTCGGCCGTTCGGTGAAGCAGCCTACCACCGCGCCGGGGTTTCGCCAAACCGCACGGGTTGTGCGCCGGGCCGGGCAAAAGCCCTTCCGCTTTGTTAACCGCGACGTGGTACCAACCCCTTCGCAATGAACCGGATTTTTGCAGAACTCCGCCGCCGTGTGGGCGAGCGCGCCTTCCTGTCAGCCGCCGCCGGCGTGCTGGCTACGCCGCCGTGCGTCCCGCGTGACGACGGGCTGGTGATCTTTTCGATGATCGGCACGCGGGTGCTCACCCCCTATCTCGTGGCGGCGAAGTCGCTCCATGCGCAGCTGCAACGCGGGCGCTTCGCCATCCTCGACGACGGGACGCTGACGCGCGAGGACAAGGCGATGCTGCGCGACCACGTCGATCCGCAGATCTTCGGGCCCGATGTCGATACGAAGGCCTGCCCGACATACAGTTCGTGGAGGCGGCTTTTCACCCTGCTGGAGCTGCGCAAGACGAATTACGTCATCCAGCTGGACAGCGACACGATCACCCGCGCCCCAGTGCCGCTGCTGGGCGAGCTGATCGATGCGAGGCGCGACTTCATCCTGAAGGGCGAGGCGGAAACCCGCTTCATGTCGCTGGAGGAAATCGCCGCCCAGGCGCAGGCGAACCCGAATTCGAGCCGCCCGCCGGTCCATGTGCAGCTGGCAATGGAAGCGAGGATGGACGAGGTGCGCATCCCGGATCGCGCGAACCTTCGTTATTCGCGCGGGTGTGCGGGTTTTGCCGGCTTCGCCCCGGACCAGAGCGGCACCGAGCTGGCCGAGCAATTCTCTGCCGAGGCGGTGCGCCTGATCGGCTACGACCACTGGAAGCAGTGGGGCAGCGAGCAGGTGACGTCCAATTTCCTGATCGCCCAGCGGCCCGATGCGGCGCTGCTGCCTTACGACCGCTATTGCAACTTCTGGGACGAGCCGTTGTCGCCCGAAATGGCCTTCGTCCATTTCATCGGCACCTACCGCTATCACGGCGGCGTGTACCGCGACATGGCGCGCGAGGCGATCGAGAGCCTGCGCCTGCGCGAAGCGATCGCCGCCTAGGCGGTTACCGGCGGCGTGACCTTCCGCTTCAGCACGAGGCGCAGCACTTCCATCGTCGATTGCCGGGCGAAGAGCATCAGGCCCGCCGCGTAAGTCGCCGCTCCCAGCATCACGAGCGCGGCCAGCCTCAACCACTGCGCCGGGAAGGCGACCAGCGTGTCCATGCCAAGGACCGCTGCCGCCATGATCACGCTTGCGGCAAGGGCGGGGGCGATGGCGCGTGCAAGATCGCGCAGCTTCACGCCGAGCGCGGGCAGGGTGATCCAGCTGCAGATCGCCAGCACCAGCGCAAAGCCCGCGATCCACGCCCAGGCGACGCCGATCAGCCCCCATTGCAGCGCGAAGAAGAAAGCGGCCGGCATGACCAGCGCGCCCACCAGCCCGTTCTTCAAGGGAATGTCGGCCCGGTCGATCGCGTTCGCCGCCGGGACATAGAGCGTCAGCATGGTCTTCAGCGGCATGGCGATGGCGAGCAGGATGACGAACGGCACCGTGCCGGCCCATTTCTCGCCCAGCACCGTCAGCACCAGTGGCTCCGCCGTAATGGCAAACCCTGCAAAGACCGGCAGGCCCACTAGCATGATCAACTGGACCGATCGCAGGAAGGCCGGCGCAACGGCGGCGCGGTCCTCGTCCATGATCCGGCTGTAAGCAGAGAAGGCCACCTCGTTGAGCGGCGGCACGACCTTGGTCAGGAAAACCTGCGTCAGGAACAGCGCGGTCGAATAGATGCCGAGCTCAGCGGCGCTGTAATAGCGGCCGACGATGAATATGTCCGCCTGGCTCTGGAGGAACCAGAACAGCTGGCTCACCAGCACCAGTCCGCCGAATCGCGCGATGAAGCCGGCGCCGCGGAAGTCGAAGCTGGGCCACATATAGGCGCGCGCCGCAACCGTCAGGCCGATCGCCCTTAGATAGAGGCCCAGCAGCGGCGCGACGACGAGCGTCCACACACCCCAGCCCAGCAGCGCGCCCGCAACCGCGGACAGCGCGGCCACTATGGCAGACACGAAGTTGACTCGCGCCTGCCGCCGGAAATCCATTTCGCGCGACAATATGGTGTAGGCCAGCACGATGAAGGGCGTGGTCGGGTAGAGCAGGGCCTGCACCTGCAGCAGCCGCGCGACCATCGGCTCGCCAAAATAGGCTGCGACATAAGGCGCGGCGATCAGCTGCGCGGCGGCGAGGCCTGCGTTCATCAGCACCAGCATGCCGAACAGCTGGCGCAACAAGTGCGGCGTCACGTTCCTGCGCTGGATCAGGGCGCTCGCGAATCCGTATCCATTGACGAGACTCAGCAGCAGCGAGATCACCCCGGTCATCGCCACGAGCCCGTAATCCTCGGGCGTGAGGATCCGAATCACGAAGAACGTGGAGGCCCACGCGACGACCTGGCCGAGAATCTGGGTGCCCGAACGCCAGATTACGGCGCTGCGCACCTTGTCGCCGAAGCTCGGTTCGGTGGAATCGGGGCCCAGATCGGTCAGATT
>NZ_CP129107.1:2492500-2719067 GCF_030406725.1 Alteriqipengyuania flavescens
CGTTGCCCGGATCGAGTTCGGCGAAGAGGATCTGGTTCACTTCGATATAGGGATCGACCTCGATCCGCTGGGTCGAAGCTTCGCTTTCCCCGCGATATTCGCGACTTTCCTCGCGCTCCTGCGCCATGGCCTGCGCGGACGGGACCAGGGCTGCGGCAATCGCCAGGAGAGCGGTGGTGGTGAAACGCATGGGGTTACCCTCCGTAACCGTAGTAGGTCCCGAAGCGGCGACCGCTCGGGCTGAAACTGGTGGCATTGAGAACGAGCTTGATGTCGTGGCAGTCGGCCAGCAGCGACACCGCATCCTCCAGCGAGCTGCGCGAGGTGCGGTCGGCACGGGCGATCAGCAGCGCCTGCAGCACATGCCCGGCCAGCTCTGCCGCGGGAGAAGCGGCAAGCGCAGGCGGGCTGTCGAAAATGACGAGGCGGTTGGGTGCGCCCTGCGTCAGCCGCGCGAGAACCTCATTGGTCCGCTCGCTGGCGAGATATTCGCTGTCGTGTTCGGTTTGCGTACCGGCAGGCAGGACGCTCAGCCCCGGCATGTCTGTGCGAATGACGCAGTCGGCGACATCGATCCGGTCGTCCGCCAGCGCATCCATCAGGCCCTTGCCGCCCGACAGGCCGAGCGTGGACAGGACGGAAGGCTTGGCGAAATCGGCATCGACGAGCACGACTTCGCTGTCTTTCTCGACCGCCATCGCCAGCGCCAGGTTGCACGCGGTGAAGGTCTTGCCCTCGCCCGGAAGCGGCGAACAGACGAGCACACGCTGGCCGAAACCATTGCCGCCGGCCTTGGCGGATTGCATCACCTGCCGCTTCAGGATGCGGAATTCCTCGAGCAGCCGGCTCGATCCGCTTTCGGGAATGATCAGGCCCTGCTCTTCCAGGCGGTCGCGATCGATCGTCTGGCGCGGCGAGGTGAAGTCGACACGCGGCAGTTCGGGTTCGGGAGCCGGGACGGGTTCCGCGGCGGCCACCGGCTCGGGTTGAGCGACCGGGGCTGCCGACGCGGGTGTCGGGGCCGGAACCGGCAGGATCTTCTCGACCACGACCTTGGTTTTCTCGGCTTTCTTGCGCACCCGCTTGGCAGGCGGCGGCGCGAGGTCGCGCGGCACCGGGCGGGCATTGAGGCCGCCGACGCCGAACGTGTCGGTCACCCGCTCGAGCAGCGAGTTCTTCTTCGCTTCGCCCTCGCCTTCGCCGCTATCGGGCACGGGAATCTTGCTGTGTTCGGTCATTGTCCCGTTCCCCCTCAGGCCACCATGCCGCGCTGCACGAATTCGACCCCGATCAGGATCACGAACACCGCCGCAAGGCCGCCGCCCGCTATCGCGAACTGTTTCAGGCGCTTGTGGGAGAGGATCTTGCTCGCCGGTGTCGGGCTGGTCGAAACGGTACCGATCACCGGCAGCTCCAGTGCCTTTTCGAGCCCTGCCGCCGTCTGGAAGCCGGAGCCGATCTGGCCGGCGAGGAAGGCGACACCCGCCCCCGCACCAAGGCCGAGAACCAGCACGGCTGCCAGCAGCAGCGGGCGGTTCGGCGCGGCCGGCACGCGCGGGCTAGTGGGCGGATCGATGACTTCGAACTTGATCGCGCTGCGCTCGGTTTCCACCGAGCCGCGCAGCTTCAGTTCTTCGCGGTCCTGCAGCAGCTTGTCGTATTGTTCGCGCAGCACCTCGTAATCGCGGCTGATGCGGGTTGCTTCGGCGGCCACGCCCGGCTCCTGCGCCTGGCTCGCCATCGTCTGCGCGATTTCCGTGCTGAGCGCGGCCTTGCGCGATTGCAGCGCAGTGACATTCGCCTGCCGTTCCGCCTTGATCGAAAGCAGGGAGCTGTACGCCGGGTTCATCGACGAGGTGCCGCCGCCGCCTTCGGCCGCGGCTTGCGGGCGCAGCGCCTCGATCTGGCGGTTCATCGCGATCACGTCGGGGTGGCTGTCGGTCAGGCCGCGGCCTTTCAGCCCAGCGAGCTGCGAGCGTGCCTGTGCTAGTGCAGCGCTCGCGGCGCCCTGTGGTGTGGCACCGGCGATGGTGCGCGGCGTGTTGCCGAGCTGGCCCTCGATAGCGGCCAGGGCACTCTGTGCAGCGGCAAGGTCGCTTTCAACGGCGCGCAATTCGCTGCGCGTGTTCGCTAGCTGTGCACCGATGGCGGCCGCGCCGCCGATCAGTTCGGGGTTCTCGGCCTCGAACGCCAGGCGGCGCTGCTCGGCCTCTTCCAGTTCGGCCTGCCGCTCGGCCAGCTGCTGGTCGAGAAACGTGATGGATTCGCGCATTTCACCGCGTCCGCCGGCGAGGTTCTCCTCGCGGAAGATGTCGATCATCTTCTGGACGATATCCTGCGCCAGCACAGCGTTCTCGCCATCGGACAGGTCGCTCCGGCCGCTGCTGGCGGTAATCGTGAACAAGCTTTCCTGCTCGCTGCTGACCTGGATGTTCTCGGCCAGGTCCTCTACCGCGATTTCCATCTGCCGGGGCGAGGTCACGTCTTCACCGATGCGCGTGGAGCGCACGACTTTCTCGAGGTTGATGGCGCTCGTCAGCGTCTGGCGAACGCGCTGGATATCCTTCTCGCGATTGCCCGCGCCGATCCCGATCTGCTGCGCCAACGCATCGTCCAGCTGCACGAGGATACGGCTGCGGCTTTCGTAGCTGTTGGGAATGAAGGCGATGGCCGCCCATCCCAGCAGGCACACGCCCCACGCCACGCCGAGCGCCAGCCAACGCCGGTTCCAGACCGAATAGAGCGCGATGCGCAGTTCTTCGAGGATCTGGTTCATGGGGTCGGTGCCGCCTTAGAAATTGCTTTCCGGGATGATGACAACGTCGCCCGGACGCAGCATCACGTTGGCGGAGCTGTCGCCGTCCTTGAGCAGGTCGGCGAGGCGCAGGCGGTATTCGCGCTGCTGGCCGCTCTCGCGGTCGAAACGGATCAGCTTCGCGCGGTTGCCGCTGGCGTATTCGCTGAGGCCGCCGACGGCGATCATCGCGTCGAGCACGGTCATGTTCGCACGGTAGGGGATCGAGGCCGGCTGCGCGGTCGCACCGACGATGCGGACCTGCTGGCTGAACGTGCCGGCGAAATTCGTCACGATGACCGACACGATCGGCTCGGAAATATACTGGCTGAGTTGCAGGCGGATGTCCTCCTGCAGCATGGCGGGCGTTTTGCCGACCGCCGGCATGTCGGTGACCAGCGGCGTCGTGATGCGCCCGTCTGGGCGGACCTGCACACTTTCGGCGCTGAGTTCCGGATTGCGCCAGACATGGATGGTCAGCTCGTCGAGCGGGCCGATGATATATTCCTCGCTCGGCCCTTCCTGCAGCGGCACGTGCTGGACGGACGGCAGTTCGGGGCCGGAAGCCGCGCCCGCGCAACCGGTCAGGCCGAGCACGGCCATGGCGGTACCGGCGAGCAGGGAATTGATACGTTTCGCGGACATACGTCCTCCATCCTTCACAAAGCTGCAGGCGACAGAGCCTGCGGATCCACGATGCGCGATGGCGGAAAAGGGTGAACATACCGTTAGCCAAACGGCGTTAATCGGCCGCGTCCCAAGGCGGGACTGCAGCCCTTCAAAGGTTAACGGGCGTTAGGAGCCGGTTGCCGGGGCCATGATCTCGCGCGCCGGCCCCTGCCCGAGGAACTGCGCCGGGCTGGCCGTGGCGCCATAGGCCCCGGCGCAGAACACCGCCACCACGTCGCCCACCCCGGCTTGCGGAACTTCGACTGCATCGGCGAGACGGTCGAGCGGGGTGCACAGGCACCCCACGATGCTCGCGACTTCCTCTACCGGTGCATCGAACCGATTGGCGATTGCGACCGGGTAATTGCGGCGGATGACCGTGCCGAAATTGCCCGATGCGGCGAGCTGGTGATGCAGGCCGCCGTCGGTGACAAGGAACGTGTGCCCGTGGCTTTCCTTCCGCTCGACGATGCGCGTCAGGTACACACCCGCTTCCCCGACGAGGTAACGACCGAGTTCGATCGCGTATTGGGTTGCGGCGAACTCTTCCGGCAGGTCGGCGAAGCGCTCCCCAAGGAACGCACCGATGGGCGCGATGTCGAGCGGTTCGTCGCCGTGGAAATAGGGGATACCGAACCCGCCCCCCATGTTGAGATGCGGCAGCCCTACCCCGGCCTCGCGGCAGAGGCGAAAGGCGAGGTCGAGGATATTGCCGAGCGTTTCGATCAGCGCCTCGTGATCGAGGGCCTGGCTGCCGGTGTAGATGTGCAGTCCGCGCCATTCCGCCCCGCTCTCGGCAATCCGGCGCGCAAGCGCGGGCACGCGCTCGGCATCGACACCAAAAGGCTTCGCCCCGCCGCCCATTTTCATGCCGGAGCCTTTGAGCTCGAAATCGGGATTGACCCGGATCGCCAGGCGCGGCGTGTGTCCGGTCGCCTGGCCGATGGCGAGCGCGCGTTCGACTTCGCCCTCGCTCTCGCAATTCAGTGTCACGCCCGCAGCGATTGCGGCGCGCAATTCCTCGTCCCTCTTGCCGGGCCCGGCGAAGCTGACGGTGGCGGGGTCGATCCCGGCCTCCATCAGCATCGCCAGCTCGCCCCCGCTCGCGATGTCGAACCCGTCCACCAGCGGCGCCATCGCGTCGATGACCCCGCGAAACGGGTTGGCCTTGATCGCGTAATGGATCGACAGGCGGCGCGGCATGGCATCGCGCAAGGCCGCCATCTGCGCCTGCATCCGCGCCTCGCTATAGACGAACAGCGGCGTTCCGCCCGCCTCGGCGATCCACTCGTCCGCGGTCTTCGCGCCGATGACGAGCTGGCCGCCTGTCGCGGTGAACCCCGCCGGGATGGGCCCTGTCGGCTTCATGCGGCGATCTCCTGCATCAGGGCGGTGCGGTCGATTTTTCCGTTCGGGTTGAGCGGCATCGCCTGGCGCCAGTGGATGACCTGCGGCTGCATGAAATTCGGCAGTTGCCGCACAAGCTGCTTCGCCAGGGCCGGGTCCTCCATCGCCGTCCCGTCGGCGGCACGGACGACGAGATGGATCGCATGGCCCAGCTTGGCGTCCGGAACGCCGAGCGCACAGGCTTCGGCCACGAGGCCGGAGGCAAGCGCCGCTTCCTCGATCTCCTGCGGGCTGATGCGGTTGCCGGAGCTCTTGATCACGGCGTCGCGGCGGCCGACGAAATAAAGCAAACCGTTCGCATCCCGCTTCACGCGGTCGCCGGACCATACCGCCGTGCCGCCATAGCGCGATGCTACCGGTGCCGGCTTGAACCGTTCCGCCGTGCGTTCGGCATCCTGCCAATAGCCTTGCGCCACCAGGGGTCCGCAATGGACCAGCTCGCCTTCATCGCCAGCCCCTGCCACCGTGCCGTCATCGGCGACGACGAGTATTTCGGCAAAGGGGATGGCTTTGCCCATCGACGTCGGATTGGCGTCGATCAGTCCGGGATCGAGATAGGTCGACCGGAATGCCTCGGTCAGGCCGTACATCGCGTAGATGTCGGCATCGGCGAAATCGGCCCGCAACGCCCGGACGAGATCGGGCGTCAATGCGCCGCCGCTGTTCGTGAGCCGCCGCATCGAAGCCGTGGCGTCGCCCGGCCAGTCGAGCTCCGACAGCTGGACCCACAGCGGCGGCACCGCAGCGAGCGTCGTGACGCCATGTCGGGCGCAGGCTTTCACCACGTCGCGAGGGAAGAGATAATCGAGCGGCGTCACGCAGCCGCCCGCATACCACGTGGAAAGCAGCTGGTTCTGGCCGTAATCGAAGCTCAGCGGCAGGACTGCCAGAGTGACGTCGTCGCTGGACAGCTTGAGGTAATGGGACACGCTGACGGCACCCAGCCAAAGGTTCGCATGGCTCAGCATGACGCCCTTGGGCCGGCCGGTGCTGCCGCTGGTGTAAAGGATTGCCGCCAGGGAGTCCGGATCGGCATCGGAGGGGGGCAGCGCTGCGTCCGACTGCGCAACGTCATCCCACAGGCTTGATTCCGAAAGCGTATCGCAATTGGCGGGGATGTCGCCGCTTTCGAGTGACGCCAGTCGCGCTTCGTTGGCGATCAGCAGCGCCGTGCCGCAGTCGGCCAGGATATGCGCCGCCTGCGCCCGCTTGAGCAGCGGGTTGATCGGCACGTGCACAAGGCCTGCCCGCGGCGCGGCCAGCGGCAGCAGGCACGTAAGCTCGCCCTTGGCGGCCCAGCTCGTCACGCGTGCGCCCTTTTCGGGAATTCGTTCGGCGAGCCAGCCCGCCAATTGCGCAACACGGGTTCTTAAGTCACCATGGGTAAGCGTGCGATCCTTGAGCACGAGCGCAGGCGCGTCCGCCCTGCCTCTTTCGGCAAGATGATCGAGCGGGCGCGGATCGGGATCGGGCGGCTGGGGCATGGGCCTCGGGTCGACAGGGGGCAAGGAACGCGGTGGACGGCGGCAGCTATCACGACGTGGTTACCAAACTGCAAGCCTTCGCCCAAACGGCGAAGGGACCATTTGCACGTCCCGAGTGGTTCGGACTGCTTGCGAGGCATGATAGCGCTTCACAAACAGTAGCCGCAAATGATTGTTCTGCATTCGTTATTGTGGAGGATGAGGGCGGAATCCGAGCGTCTGCGAATTGGTACAGCTTCACCTGGCATCCGTTCGGGGAGCGGAAAGGCTTTGCCGATCTGGCGCGAGGCCTGCGCCGGTCTGCCGCACACCTATCGCTCGGTCCGCTGGCAGATGAGGACGGCACGGCGAGCGCGCTTCTCGCAGCATTCCGCTCCGCAGGCTGGGTTGCCGCGCTCGAGGCGTGCGATGTGAACCACGTGCTGGACCTTCGTGGCCGCGATTATACGGCCTACCTTGCCGATCGGCCGGGGCGCCTGCGCACCACGATCAAGCGCAAGTCCAAGAAGGTCACTTGCGAAGTTTTTACCGAATTTCAAGAGGATGCATGGCAAGCTTACGAGTGGGTCTATGCCGCCAGCTGGAAGCCCGAAGAGGGTATGCCCGCCATGTTACGGGAATTTGCTTCGCAGGAAGGCGAAGCTGGGCGGCTGCGCCTCGGTCTCGCCTATCACGAAGGCGAGCCGGTCGCGGCGCAATTCTGGACGGTGGAAAACGGCACTGCCTACATCCACAAGCTCGCCCACACCGATGCGGTCCAACCGCTGTCGGCCGGGACGGTGCTGAGCGCGGCGCTGTTCCGTCACGTGATCGACGATGATGGCGTCACGCTCGTCGATTTCGGCACTGGCGACGATTCCTACAAGCGCGACTGGATGGAGCAGGTGCGCACGCGATATCGCCTGCTCGCCTTCGATCCGCGCCAACCGCGCGCCTGGCCGCGCCTCGCCCGCAGGCTGTTCCGCAATCCGCGCGCCTATCTTGCCTCCCGGCGAGCACGTGGCTAGAGCGCGCGCAAGCAATCGGGGGCGACAGCCACAATGGACCAGCAGGAACAGACCGGCGCTGTGGCAGAGGAAACCACGCCTGGCGTGCCGACGCGAGGGCAGACGGATGTCCTCCTCAGGACGATCTGCGCCGATGTCCTCGGCCTTTCCGACGAGCAGGTCGCGGAGTTCGAAGAGGACACGGGCCTTTTCGGACATCTTCCCGAACTCGATTCCATGGCCGTTGCCGGCCTCCTCACCGAGATGGAAGACCGGCTCGACATCACCATCGACGACGACGATGTCGACGGGGAAATGCTGGAAACCTATGGCGGGTTGCTCGATTTTGCCCACGGCAAGCGGACCGCGGGCTAAGACCCTACCGTGCTGAGCACCTGGCCTTGCCGGACGGGTGACGAATTTGCCCTGTGCTTCGATTCAGGGCGCGATTACCGGATCCTCGTCAGCCCCGCCCTGTTCGATGAAAGCAACAAGCTGCGGCATTTCACGGCCGAGCTGATGAGGGCGCTCGATGCGGCGGGCCTCGACACGTTCCTGCCTGACCTTCCCGGCCAGAACGAAAGCGTCGCCGGTTTGTCGCAGCAAACGCTTGCCGGCTGGGCGGATGACATGGCCGCCGCGGCACAGCACTTTCAAGCCACGCATGTCTTTGCCATCCGTGCGGGTGCGGCCCTTGCACCGGACCTGCCGGGTTGGGATTACGCCCCCCTGCCCCCTGCAAAACAGCTCAAGTCAATGCTCCGTGGGCGGACACTTGCCGCTCGGGAGGCGGGCCGCGAGGAGACGAGCGCCGCGCTGCTCGAGCGCGCGCGGACCGAAGGACTGGAGCTGGCCGGATACGCATTCGGGCCGCAGATGATCGCGGCACTGGCGGACGCAGATACCGTGCCACCATCGCGCAGGCGCCCCATCGCGCAGGCGGAATTGCCGGGCGCGGGCCTTTGGCTGCGGGCCGAGCCGGAGCACGATGCAAACCAGGTCAGTGCGATGGCGGCGCTGATAGTGGCGGAAGTCGGCCAGTGACCCGGCGGCACGTCGCATTCGAAGTGCTTGGCGAAGGCTGCGCCGGCTCACTCGACGAGGCGACCGGCAAGATCGGCTTGCTCATCATCAGCGGCGGCAATGAGACCCGGGCGGGTGCTTTCGGCGGCCAAGCAAGGCTCGCAGCCCGCATAGCTGCCGCGGGTTACCCCGTGTTCCGTTTCGACCGGCGCGGTATCGGCGACAGCGAAGGGGCCAACCGCTCATACCGCAATAGCGGCGAGGATATTGCGGCCGCATTGGCCACATTCCGCCGCGAAGTCCCCGCGATGCAGCGCGTGGTGGCATTCGGCAATTGCGACGGGGCGAGCGCAATCGTGCTCCACCGGAATGTCACCTTCGATGCGCAAGTCCTTGCCAATCCTTGGGTTTTCGAGGAGTCCATATCCACCGACATGGCGCCGGCCGAGGTCCGCGAACGCTACGCCTCGCGACTGAAGGATCCGCGCCAGTGGCTGCGCTTGCTGCGCGGCGAATTTTCGCTGGCGAAGCTCCTGCGCGGGCTCAGTCAGGCCGCCGCGTCCCAACCCGCCAACTCGCTGGCCGCCGGTATCGCAGGACTTTCCGGGCCGACCCGCATCTTGATTGCCAGGCGCGATCGCACCGGGCGTGCGTTCATGGAAAGCTGGGATAGGTCCGATCCCCTGCTGCAAATCCACGAAAATGCCGACCACGGTTTCTCAGGCGACGCACTCAAGTGGCTGGAAATGCAGCTAATCTCTACGCTCGAAGAAACTGACAAGCTCGACATGGGTTGACCAGCGGAACTGCCCGACAGGGCGAATTTCCCGCAATTCATACCCCCCTTCGACCAGCACTTTCGCGTCCTTGGCCCAGCTTTGCGGATTGCAGCTGACGTAGACGACGCGCGGCACTGCCGAGGCGGCAAGTTGCCCCACCTGCTCCTTCGCTCCGGCGCGAGGCGGGTCGAGCACGACGCCGTCGAAAGGCGCCAGCTCGCCCGCGCGCAGCGGATTGCGGAACAGGTCGCGGTGGTACGCCTCGACACCCGCCTGCCGACGTCGTGACGCCAGAAGGCAGGCGAGACTGCTATCGCGCGAGGCTTCGTAAGCGTCGATCTTCGCATCGTCTCTCAAGGCGAAGGCAAAGGTGCCGAGCCCCGAAAACAGGTCGGCAATTCGCGCGCAATCGGCCAGCCACTCCCTCGCAGCGCCCACCAACGCCGCCTCGCCGTCCGCCGTGGCTTGCAGGAAGGCTCCCGCAGGAAAACCCACCGAGATACCGCCGAGGTCGACCGAGACCGGCTCCGGCTCCCAGATGGCCTCGGTGCCGTAACCCTGGTCGATGGTGAGGCGCGCAAGCCCTTCGCCTTGGGCAAAGTCGAGCAACGCCTGGGTTTGATCGAGTCCCTCGAATGTCAGCTTGCGGATATCGCAGGCAACGCCTTGCTCGGCGCAAGCAAGGTCGATGTCGCAGGCATATTTGCCCGGCCAGTGCGACAGCAGCTGCCGCAGCGGCTCGACCAGCGCGAACAGTTCCGGCGCCAGCACATGGCATTCCTTCAGGTCCACCACCTGGTGCGAGCGGGCTTCGCGAAAGCCGATGACCGGCCGCCCGCCCCCGTTGATCGCATGCAAGGTCGCCCGGCGGCGTGACTTCGGCGGCGAAAGGTGGGCTGACGTCACGATGCCGGTCGGCAAGCCCTGGCCTTCGGCGGCGTTGGCAACGCGGGAGCGTACGAATTCGGCGAGGATGTCCTCGTCCATATGCTGCAACTGGCAACCGCCGCAGCGTTCAAAGTGGCGGCACGGCGGATCGACGTGGTGCGGGCCACGCTCCAGCGACCCGTCGGGCAGCAGTGTGTCGCCGGTGACCCCGCCGGCCACATGGTTGCCGCCGGTGGTGACGCCGTCGCCGCGCGCCGCAATGCGGATGATTTTTTCAGCTTCGGACATGGTTTGGGGTCAGCGCTCTGCAAGAGCCGCGCCGATTTGATCCAGCGCGGCGGGGAAGCGATAGCGGTCGTCCTGCACCCGCACTTCGAGCATGTCGCCGGATACCGAGTTCGCCGCCTCGAATGCGCCATCCGCCGCGGCGAGCCCCGTGCGGTCCGCTTTCGCCACGAAGCGGCGCAGTCCGCCGCCGGGATGCCTGACTACGAGTATGTCCTCCCCGTCCACGCGCGCGCGTTCGACGGAGCAATCGTGCGCAAAGTCTTCCGCCCCGCCGACCGCGCAATCGACCAGCGAAGCGGGATCGGGCGGCGGGTCGCCGGCGCTGCACGCGGCGAGCGCCGGTACCGCCAGCACGAAGGCGCGGCGCGTCATTCCGTCTCCAGCGCCAGCAAGACGCGCCCGGCGATATCGGCGATCATCGCGGCGAAGCGGGCCTGCCCCGCTTCTGTCGAGATCAGGTCGTTACGGATTTCGATCGTGCAATAGGGCCTGCCATGCGCCTCGGCATGGCGGTTCATCGTCGCGTTCAGTTCCTTGCCGGAATAAGGTTCGTTATCGCCCACGTTCAGGTTCTGCTCGCTGAACAGGCGGATGGCATGACGCGCGGCGCGATCGTCCTGATTGTAGAGCAGCCCGATTTCCACTTCGCGCTGCTCGCCTGCGCTTTCCAGCTTCGGCGTGAAGCTGTGCAGCGAAATGATCAGCGCCGGATTGGTCGCGTCCAGCCACTTGGCCAGCGCATCGTGATAGGGCGCATGATAGGTGCGAATGCGGCGGTCGAAATCCGCGCCGATATTGCCGGGGATCAGGTGCCCGTCGCTGGTCGTCGGCACGGCGGCCGGATTGTCCGGCTCGCGGTGGAGGTCGCATACGAGCCGGCTGACGCAGGCGATGTGCGCCGGAATGCCGTGACGCCGGGCCAGCCGGTCGGCGACACCTTCCACCCCGATGTCCGCGGCGATGTGGTTGTCGAGCAGGCTGGGGTCGATGCCCAGTTCGACCTCGTCGGGCACGAAGTTGGAGGCGTGGTCCGCCACCAGCACGATCCGGGCGGGCGCCACATCACCCACCTGGCGGTAAGGCTGGCCGTCGATCATCGCAAACATCCTCTCATCTGCCACCAGTCGGGCCGGTCGCCGGCAATCTTCGCCGCGTGTTCGGCGCAGGCGGCTTCGTCTTCGTAGAGCGCATAACAGGTCGCGCCCGATCCCGACATCCTGACGAGAGAGGTAGGCCCATCGCGGAGCAGTTCCAGCACTTTCCCGATTTGCGGCGCGATCGACAGGGCCGGTGCCTCCAGGTCGTTGCGGCCGGCGCGGGCGATGTCGGCGGCTGTTCCTGCGGGCATGGGTCCGCGATCAAGCCCGTCCCATGCGGCGAAGACTGGGCCGGTGGGCATCCTGGTGCCATCGTTGAGCAGGAGTACCGGCGTGCCGGCGAGGTCGTTCTCGACCGGCGAAAGCTCTTCCCCTATGCCGCGCCCGGCGCACGTAATGCTGTCGACGCATGCCGGCACATCGGCACCTAGCCGCGTGGCGCGCTCCCGCCAGTCGTCCGGCAGGCCATTCATCTCGCGGATAATGCGGAAGACCGCCCCCGCGTCGGCCGACCCGCCGCCCAGGCCGGCTGCAACGGGCAGGTTCTTCTCAAGCGTTACGTCGAGCCCGCCGTCATGCGGCAGGACGGATAGCGCCTTGGCGACGAGATTGTCGAAAGGATCGTCGATACCGCCGGCGAGGGGGCCGAGCGTGGTGACACGGTCAGCCGCGGCACGTTGCACCGTCAGCTCGTCACCCGCGTCGACGAAGGCGAACAGAGTCTCGAGCTCGTGATACCCATCCTCCCGCCTCCGCCGCACATACAGCGCGAGATTGATCTTGGCGTAAGCGGTTTCGCGCATTGCGTCCTCCCCGTCGGGGAGAGTTCACATGTTCGGATAGTTGGGCCCGCCGCCGCCTTCGGGCGTGGTCCATTCGATGTTCTGGTTCGGGTCCTTGATGTCGCAGGTCTTGCAGTGGACGCAGTTCTGGCTGTTGATCTGGAACTTCATCGCGCCCGTGTCCTCATCCTCCAGCCATTCGTAGACACCCGCAGGGCAATAGCGCTGCGACGGGCCGGCATAGACTGCAAGCTCGCTGTCGTGCTGCAGTTGCAGGTCCTTCACCTTCAGGTGGTTTGGCTGGTCCTCGGCATGATTGGTGAAGCTGAAGGCGACATTGGTCAGCCGGTCGAAGGTCAGCTTCCCGTCGGGCTTGGGATAGTTGATCGGCGTGTGCAGGTCCGCGCGCTGCAATTCCTCGTAATCGCGGTGATGCTTCATGCTGAGGGGCAGGCCGATCTTGAGCGTGCGCATCCACATGTCCGCACCGGCCAGCACCGTGCCCACGTCGCCGCCATACTTGGCGACCAGCGGCTGCGCGTTCTGCACTTTCTTGAGCTCGGTTGCGATCCAGCTATCGCGCACGGCCGCATCGTAATCCATCAGCTCGGTCTTCTCCGAACCTGCGGAGATGGCCGCAGCAATGCTTTCGGCGGCCAGCATCCCGCTCTTCATCGCGGTGTGGCTGCCCTTGATGCGCGGCACGTTGACGAAGCCCGCCGCGCAGCCGACGAGCGCGCCGCCCGGGAACGCCAGCTTCGGCACGCTCTGCCAGCCGCCTTCGTTGATGGCGCGCGCGCCATAAGCCACGCGGGTGCCGCCTTCGAGATATTCGCGGATTGCCGGATGTTCCTTCCAGCGCTGGAATTCCTGGTACGGACGGACGTACGGGTTCTTGTAATCGAGCGCCGTCACGAAGCCGAGCGCGACCTGGCCGCCCGCCTGGTGATAGAGGAAGCCCCCGCCCCAGGTATCGCTTTCAGACAGGGGCCAGCCCTGCGTGTGGATCACGCGGCCGGGAACGTGCTTCTCGGGATCGATGTCCCACAGTTCCTTGATGCCGAGGCCGTAGACCTGCGGCTGGCAATTCGCCTCCAGGTCGAAGCGTTCCTTCATCTTCTTGGTAAGGTTGCCGCGCGCACCCTCTGCGAACAGCGTGTATTTCGCGTGGATTTCCATGCCCGGCTGGTAATCCGGTTTGTGGGAGCCATCGGCAGCGACGCCCATGTCCTGCGTGATCACGCCTGACACCGCGCCATTCTCGTCGAACATGACTTCCGACGCCGGGAAGCCGGGGAAGACCATCACGCCCAGCGCCTCTGCCTGTTCGCCAAGCCAGCGGGTCAGGTTGCCAAGGCTGCCGGTGTAGCAGCCCTCGTTGGACAGGAACGGCGGCATGATCAGGTGCGGCAGCGCCATCTTCTTGTTTGCGCCAAGGATCCAGTGCCAGTTGTCCGTGACGGGCGTCTCCGCCATCGGGCAATCCATGTCGCGCCATTCCGGGAAGAGCTCGTCCAGCGCCTTGGGATCGACGACCGCACCCGACAGGATATGCGCCCCGATTTCGGAGCCTTTTTCGAGGACCACGACCTCGAGTTCCTCGTTCAGCTGCTTGAGACGGATGCTCGCGGCCAGTCCGGCGACCCCGCCGCCGACAATCACCACATCGCAGGGCATCGATTCACGTTCGGTCATGGTCCACTTTCTGTTCGCTTTGCGGTCCCACAGCACTTGATTGCTGCGACGCGGCAGGTCAAGACCTTGGCCCGTGCCAACGACCCCTGCCAGCCCTGCGGAAACCCGCGAATCCGCGCTGCGTGCCATTGAGGCGGCGCAGGCGTGGTGGCGCGAGGCCGGGGTGGATTGCGACTTCGTGGAGGAGCCGGTCGACTGGCTGGCGCAGCCGGAGCCGGCCGCGCAACTTCCCCATGCCGTAACGGCGCCGAAACCGGTGGCCGATGCGCCCCCTCCCACGATTGCGATCGGCGGGAACCGGGAAGCCTGGCCACAAAGCCTGCCGGCTTTCGACAGCTGGTGGCTGGCCGAGCCCAGCCTTGCGATGGGATCGGAAATTTCCCGCCCTGCCCCGCGCGGACCGGAAAATGCGCCGCTGATGATCCTCGTCCCGCAACCTGAGGCGGAGGATCGCGACGTGCTGCTGTCCGGCCTGCAAGGCGGGATGCTGGCCAACATGATCCGCGCCATGGGCTTCGCGGCGGACGAGGTGCGGCTGGGAAGCGTCCTGCCCCGCCACACGCCCGGTGCGGACTGGGCGCGGCTCGCGGATGCCGGGCTAGGCACACTGGCGCTGCACCATGTTGCCCTTGCCAAGCCCCAGCGCCTGCTCGTCCTCGGGCGGAGCATCCTGCCGCTGCTCGGCGCAGATCCGGAACAGGCTGCCGCGCTCGACTCTATCCGCGCCGGCGACATCGCGGTAAACGCGCTGGCAGGGCGAGAGCCCGCAACATTGCTGGCCATGGCCCCGGCGCGCCGGGCGTTGTGGCACCGCTGGCTCGAACGGAGTACCGATGCCTAGGAAATTCCCGCTGCTTCCCTTCCTTGCAAGCCTCGCCCTCCCCGCTGCCGCTTCGGCGCAGGACAATTCGGCCCAGTATTTCAGCACCCGGCAACCCGCCGCCGCCGTGCCAGTGGTGCTGGCGGCCGACGAACGCAGCCGCGCACGGGAGGCGTTCGCGGCCTTGCGGGCAAATGATTGGGCGCGGGTGGAGAGCCTGCTGGCGCAAGGCGTCGGGGTGCTGGATCCGGTTGTCCGCGCAGAGCTTTACCTGCATCCGGAATCCCCGCGCGTCGGCCTGGACCAGATTGCGAACTGGATGCCGCAGGGCCGGCGGCTGCCTTATGCGGAAAGGCTCAACGCTCTGGCAGTCTCCCGCGGTTCGCAGGAGGGCTTCATCCTGCCGCGCGAGCGGCGGCTGGAGCCGCGCGGATATGCGCCGAAGCGTATCCTGCCGCGCGGGACCGGTGACGGCACGATCTCTTCGGAGATGAGCAACGCCATCCTCGACCGCATCAAGAACGACGATCCGGACGGGGCACGGCTGCTCCTCGACGGGATCGATGCGACGCTTTCCACCGATGCGCGCGCAGAATGGCGCCAGCGTGTTGCGTGGAGCTATTACATCGAGAACATGGATGCGCAGGCGCTGGCCATGGCGCAGTCGGTGTACGACGGGACGGGACCGTGGGTCGCGGAAGGTGCGTGGGTCGGCGGACTGGCCGCATGGCGCCTGGGCGACTGCCTGACCGCGGGCTCCAATTTCGAGGAATCGGCGCGGCGCGCCAGCAATCCCGAACTTCAGGCCGCTGCCTATTACTGGGCGAGCCGCGCGACGATCCGCTGCCGCCGCCCCGGACGTGCCGCCGAACTGCTTCGCGGCGCGGCGGTTCTCGACAACACGCTCTACGGCATGTTGGCGCTGGAACAGCTGGGACAAGCGCAGCCCGATCGTTTCGGGCGGACCGACTTCAACGGCGAAGACTGGCGCGAAATCGGCGGGCTGCCGGAAGTGCAGATGGCCATCGCCCTGTCCGAAATCGGCGAAGAGGACATCGCCGGAGAAGTATTGCGGCACCTTTCCGGCGTGGTCGACGGCGACAATTTCAATGCCATCTCGCGCCTCGCTCGCGGCCTCGGCCTGCCGGGCACGCAGCTGTGGCTAGCCCACCGCGCCCCGCGGGGCGCGGATCCGGAGCCTGCCGCGCAGTTCCCGGTGGCCCGATGGCAGCCGGTCGGCGGCTGGAGAGTCGATCCCGCCCTCGCCTATGCCCATGCCTTGCAGGAATCGAATTTCCAGCGCGGCGTCGTCAGCGGTGCGGGCGCGACCGGGCTGATGCAGATCATGCCGATTGCCGCGCGTGAATACGGGCCCTCGCTCGGCATGAACAACCCGGACCTGCGCGATGCCAGCGTCAATCTCGCCTTCGGCCAACGCGCGCTCGAGGTGCTGAGTGAAAGCCGGGGCACGCAGGGCAAGCTGCCGAAGATCATGGCCGCCTATAACGCCGGGCTGACGCCGGTCACCCGCTGGGAAGGCGAGGTCCGCGACCAGGGCGACGCGCTGCTCTACATGGAATCCATCCCCTATTGGGAAACGCGCGGCTATGTCGCCATCGTCACGCGCAATTACTGGATGTACGAGCGGCAGGCGAATGCCCCCTCCCCCTCGCGCCGGGCCCTGTCGGAAAACAAGTGGCCGATGTTCCCGCGCGTGCAGCGATAAAAATGGGCTGACAGACTCTTTTGTTCCTTCTATGTTCCGCACATGGCAGCGGGACCGGATGACAGGATTCGCGGGCGGGGGGCGCAATCTTCCGCGGTCCCGCAACGCTTCGGTTTGGCCGAGCGCCTGGTTGACGACGACTGGCGCGATGCGATGGAAGCACTCGACGGCCCGCCAGGCAAGCTGCGGACCACGGTGATCGAGGAACGCCCCAAGACGATCGTCACTTTCAACCAGTCGCCCGATGTCCCCTTCGACCGGTCGATCAATGCCTATCGCGGCTGCGAGCATGGCTGCGTCTATTGCTTTGCCCGGCCGACGCACGCCTATCACGACCTCTCGCCCGGTCTCGATTTCGAGACTAGGCTGTTCGCCAAGGCAAATTCGGCCGAACTGCTGCGTTCGACGCTGTCGAAACGCGGCTACCGGCCCGCCCCCATCGCAATGGGCACGAACACGGATCCGTACCAGCCCATCGAGCGGCGCTATCGCATCACGCGCGATATCCTCAGGCTGTGTCTGGAAACCCTGCATCCGGTGACGATAACGACCAAGTCGGACCGCGTGCTGGACGATCTCGACCTCCTCGCCGAGCTGGCGCGACGCGATCTGGTGGCGGTGTCGCTGTCCGTCACCACGTTCGATCCGCGGCTGTCAGGCTTGTTGGAGCCTCGCGCCGCTGCCCCGGCGAAGCGGCTCGCCGCGATAGGTCGCCTGTCGGAAGAAGGTATCCCGGTGCACTGCAGTGTTTCGCCGATAATCCCCGCGGTGACCGACGAGTTCATGGAAGATATCGTCGCCCGTGCGGCTGAGGCGGGTGCGCGCTCTGCCGGCTGGATACCGCTGAGGCTACCGCACGAGGTCGCGCCCCTGTTCCGCGAATGGCTCGATGTCCATTTCCCGGACCGCAAGGACAAGGTGATGAACATCGTGCGCGACATGCGGGGCGGGCGCGACAACGATCCCGGTTTCTTCACGCGCTTCAGGCCGCAAGGCGTGTGGGCCGACCTCTTCCGCCGCCGCTTCGCGCTCGCCCTGAAGCGCGCGGGCCTAGACAAGCCGAAGTTCGCGCTCGACACGACCAGCTTCCGCAAGCCCGGCCCCGAAGGTCAGTTGTCCCTCATCTGACGGTCGACGATCAGTCTTCTGTTTAGGGGTGGCATTGTCGTAAGTGATTTGTCAGAACGACAAGCGGACGCGGCTTGGCAGGCCGCTTTCGAACCAACAGGGGGGTACAGAATGAAATACCTAGCCACCGCTCTTTGTGCAGGCGCCATGATGATGGCAGCTCCCGCCGGGGCGCAGGAATTCCGCGAGAGCACCATCGTGAAGTTCCTCGACGCGGAATCGGCGATGAAGCCCGTGATGGACGAAATGGGCGCGACCTACACCGACATGGACGGCGATACCGGCGGTAAGCGGATCGTCTTCAGCAACGGCCTCATCACCTACGCGGAGTTCCGCGTCTGCAGCAACGGCAACTCGAACTGCGAAGGCATGCGCCTGCTTGCCAGCTATGGCGCGCCGGAAGGCGTTTCGCGCACCGAGCTTATGCGCCGCGCGAACGAGTTCAACAGCCTCTACAACACCGCCAAGGCCGTAGTGCGTGACGATGGATCGGTCTATTACACGCGCTACCTGATCAGCGACGGCGGCATCTCGATGGAGAATTACCGCGTCGGCCTCCGCGTGTTTGAAAACATGCGCGAACCGTTCGAAACCATCGTGCTCGAAGGCGGCTCGACCGAATAGGTTAAATGCGGGCGGCGGTCAGGCGAAGCCCTTGCCGCCGCCCGCTTTTGCAAAGCGGATAAGCCTGCTGTCCGCAACGGCTGCCGTGCGGTTCACCACAGCCTGGCGATAATCCTCGTCAGTAACCATTTTGAAGAACGCCGCGGCGTCGGGATATTCGGCGATGAAGCCCGCATCCCAAGCCTCTTCCTGCGGCCCGGTCAGGGTCACCTGCGGCTTTCCGCGCCATACGATCGTGCCGCCGACCCGTTCGAATATCGGGCCGCTGGCCTTGCCATATTCGCGATAGGCTTCCTCCCCGCTCCACCCCTTCGCCGCATGGGGATGATCGCCCGGATAAGCTGCCTTCTCGCGGTAGCGGATCAGGTTGAGCATCTGGATCGGCTCGTCGCGTGGCAGCGACTTGAAGAGCTCGAACGCCTCCCGCGTCGGATCGATGTGCTGCGCCATGGTCAGCTTTCCAGCGTGTAGTCGGCAAAGCGGGCGCGCAGGTCCTTCTTGCTGATCTTGCCGGTGGCGGTGTGCGGGATGTCGTCCACGAACTCCACCGCGTCGGGCAGCCACCACTTCGCGACCTTGTCGACAAGGAAGGCGGTCACCTCCTCGCCCGTGCAGTCCGCCCCGTCCTTCTTCACGACGAACAGCACGGGTCGCTCGTCCCATTTGGGATGCGGCATGCCGATGGCCGCCGCTTCGGCGACTGCCGGATGGCCGACCGCGGCGTTTTCCAATTCGACCGAGCTGATCCACTCACCGCCGGACTTGATCACGTCCTTCGTGCGGTCGGTCAGTTGCAAGGTTCCGTCCGGGTGGAGGATGCCGACGTCGCCGGTGTCGAACCAGCCATCGGCATCGACCGCGTCCTCTTCCGCCTTGAAGTAGCGCTTGATGACCCACGGCCCGCGGATTTGCAGCGCGCCGCTCGTCTTGCCGTCGCGCGGCAGTTCGGTGCTCATGTCGTCGAGATCGACAGTGCGTAATTCCACGCCGAAGACCGGCCGGCCCTGCATCGCGGTCTTGCCGACCTTTTCCTCGAACGAAAGCTGGTCCCAATCGGCAGTGGGCCCGCCGACGGTGCCGATGGGGCTGGTTTCGGTCATGCCCCAGGCGTGCTGGACGCGGGTGCCGTTCTTCATCAGCCGCTCGATCATGAACTTCGGTGCGGCGGAGCCACCGATGGTGGCAGACTTCAGCTTGGGAAGGTCGGTGCCGGTGGCATCGCAATACTGGAAATGCGCAAGCCATACCGTCGGCACACCCGCGCTGTCGGTCACGCCTTCGCGCTTCATTAGTTCGTCCAGAACCGCCGGTTCGTTCACGGCGGAAAACACGAACTTGATGCCGGCCATCGCGCCGGCATAGGGCAGCCCCCAGCTCGCCGCATGGAACATCGGCACGACCGGCAGCATGACCGAGCTCGCGCTGAAATTGAACGCGGCGGGTTGCAGGCCGACCAGCGCGTGCAGAACGGTGGAACGATGCTCGTAAAGGACACCCTTCGGATTGCCAGTGGTGCCGCTGGTGTAGCACAGCATGCAAGGATCACGCTCGTCGCCCTCGACCCAGTCGAAGTCCTCGCCATAGGGTGCGATCCAGTCTTCGAACGCCGGATTGTGTTCGCCGGAATCGTAGCAGATGTAGTGCTCGATCGTTGTCCAGCGATCACGCATCTTGTCGACGATCGGCTGGAACATAGCATCGTACAGCAGAACGCGGTCTTCGGCGTGGTTGGCGATAAACTCCAGCTGGTCCTCGAACAGTCGCGGGTTCACGGTGTGGAGCACGCCGCCCATGCCGGCGACGCCATACCAGCTGACGAGATGGCGCGAATGGTTCATCGCCAGGCTGGCCACCCGGTCGCCTTCCTTCACGCCGAGCGACTGCAGCGCCTGCGCCATCTTCTTGGCATCCCGCCTGATCCCGGCCCAGTCGGTGCGAGTCTCGCTGCCATCGGCCCAGCGGGTCACGATCTCGCGTGATCCGGCCTCCCGGGCCGCATGATCGATCACCCGCGTCACCCGCATCGTCCAGCCCTGCATCGCACCCAGCATTCGTCTCTCCTCAAATCCGGTCGCGGGCACCATGCAGCGCCTTGCCACGCTTGGCAATCGGACCCATGGGTTCGCCATGGAATGGTTTCAGGCAGCGAAGATCGATGTGGTCGAACTTACCGGTCTCACCAAGGACGCGTTGCATGTGCATATAGGCGTAATCGCCTTCCTCGCCCTGTGCCTGTTGCTCCGGCGCAGAGCGTGGGACTGGCCGCCGCTACTGGCCGTGCTGCTGCTAACCCTTGTCGGAGAGCTGGTCGACATGCTCACCCGTATCGCGCGAGGCAATCCGATGGTCTTGTTCGACCACGTTCACGACCTCGTAAACACCATGGTCCTGCCGACGCTGATTTTCGTCGTCGCTCGCTACACCAACCTTTTTAGCAGGCCGTCACGCGACGAGGCGCAGCCGGTCGCTCCCGCTGCGGGCAGCGATACTGACGTTGGCGAGACCGGGGATCTCGCCTAGCCGTTCGGCCAGTTCGCCATCGACGCGGAAATTGCGGCCGAGCCGCATCGTCACGAAAGAGCCTTCACTGGTGGCGAGGCGCACCACGATCTCTCCCGTCGCCTGCGCATCCTGCGAAACGCTGGTGGCAAGCTGAGCAAGCCCCGCCTCGTCGGCCACGTCGAGCCGCAACAGCATCCGTGCTGCGCTGGTCACTTCGCCAAGCGGCCGCGCGCCGCGCACGGTGACACGGGGAGGTTCGTCGGGGCTCGGCTGGTCGAGCTCGACAGTCAGCAAAACGCATTCGCCGCTGGCCGCCCACTTGCGAAACGGTTCCACCAGCTCCTCGTCGAAACAGGCTGCGCTGAACTGGCCGGTCGTGTCGGAGAAATCGGCGCGGATGAAGTCCTTGCCCTTGCGCGTCTTGCCGATGTTCACGCCCTCGACCAGCGCGGCCATCACCGCGCGGCTGCGCCCGGCGCTTTCGGTCCCGCCGCCCATCAGCCCGGCATAGGTGCGCGCACCATTGGCGCTGGCCACCTCTCGATAGGCCTGCACCGGATGGGCGGAGAAATAGAAACCGAAAGTCTCGCGCTCTTTCGCCATCATGTCGGGCCGCGACCATTCGGCGGTTTCCTTGAGGCGCAGGTTGGAACCGGCATCGTCCTCCCCGCCGAACAGGGCCGCCTGCCCACTTGACCGCTCCCGCTCCGCAGCATCGACGACCGCCATCAACAGCTCCGCATTGTCGTGGACGAGCGCGCGATTGGGCTCCAGCGTGTCGAACGCCCCGGCAGAGGCGAGCGCTTCCAGCTGGCGGCGGTTCATGCAGCCCTGCGGCAGGCGGCCGAACATTTCCTCCAGGGAGGTGAACTTGCCGCTCCCCTCCCGTTCCGAAACTATGGCCGCCATCGCCTTTTCGCCGACATTGCGCAGGCCGCCGAGGCCATAGCGCACTGCATACCCGTCATCGGTCGGCTGGACCACGTACTCAGCCTCGCTCTCGTTGATATCGGGCGGCAACAGGTCGATGCCGTTGCGGCGCATGTCGTCGACGAAGACCGCCAGCTTTTCCCACTGGTGCATGTCGAAGCACATGGACGCGGCGTAGAATTCTTCCGGGTAATGCGCCTTCAGCCACGCGGTCTGGTAGGCGAGCAGCGCGTAGGCGGCCGCGTGCGACTTGTTGAAGCCGTAGCCGGCGAACTTGTCGATCAAGTCGAACAGCTCGTTCGCCTGTTTCCTGTCGATGCCGGACACTTCCAGGCACCCGTCGCAGAAGCGGGTGCGCTGCGCATCCATTTCCGCCTGAACCTTCTTGCCCATCGCACGGCGCAGCAGGTCGGCATCGCCGAGCGAGTAGCCGGCGAGGATCTGCGCGGCCTGCATCACCTGTTCCTGATAGACGAAAATGCCGTATGTTTCCGCCAGGATGCCTTCCAGCTTGGGATGCGGGTACTCGATCGGCACCTCGCCCGCCTTGCGCTTGCCGAACAGCGGGATGTTGTCCATCGGGCCGGGGCGGTAGAGCGAGACGAGGGCGATGATATCCTCGAACTTGGTCGGCTTCACCGCGGTCAGCGTGCGGCGCATGCCTTCCGATTCCAGCTGGAAAACGCCGACCGTGTCGCCGCGCTTGAGCAGGTCGAAGACGCCCGGATCGTCCCACGCCAGCGCGCCGAGGTCGATTTCGACCCCGCGCCGGGCGAGGAGGTCGACTGCCTTCTGGAGCACCGACAGTGTCTTCAGCCCGAGGAAGTCGAATTTCACCAGTCCGCTCGATTCGACATATTTCATGTCGAACTGGGTCACTGGCATGTCAGAGCGCGGATCGCGGTAAAGAGGCACGAGCCTGGCCAGCGGGCGGTCGCCGATCACCACGCCCGCCGCGTGGGTCGAGCTGTTGCGAGGTAGCCCTTCCAGCTGCAACGCCAGGTCGACGAGGCGCTTCACCTCGTTGTCGTTGCTGTATTCGCGCTTGAATTCCGCCGCGCCGTTCAGTGCACGCGGCAACGTCCACGGGTCGGTCGGGTGGTTCGGCACCATCTTGCAGAGCCGGTCGACATGACCGTAGCTCATCTGCAGGATACGCCCGCAATCGCGCAGCACGGCGCGGGCCTTCATCTTGCCGAAAGTGATGATCTGCGCAACGTGATCGGCGCCGTATTTCGCCTGCACGTAGCGGATCACCTCGCCGCGGCGCGTTTCGCAGAAGTCGATGTCGAAGTCGGGCATCGACACGCGTTCCGGGTTGAGGAAGCGTTCGAACAGCAGGCCCAGTTTCAGCGGGTCGAGGTCCGTGATGGTCAGCGCCCAGGCGACCAGGCTGCCTGCGCCCGACCCGCGCCCCGGGCCCACGGGAATGCCATTGTCCTTGGCCCACTTGATGAAGTCCGCAACAATCAGGAAGTAGCCGGGAAAGCCCATCCCGACGATAATCTCGACTTCGAAATCGAGCCGGTCGAAATAGGCCTTGCGCTCTTCGACGGACATTTCGCCATAGGGTTCGAGCCGCGCTTCGAGGCCCTTGCGCGCATCCTCCGCCAGCATCTTCGCCTCGCCTTCGAGGTCGCCGGCAAGGCTCGGCAAGATGGGCGGGCGCTTGGGCGGGGCGACGGCGCACCGCTGCGCCACGACCAGCGTGTTGGCGAGCGCTTCTGGAATGTCGGCGAAAGCCTCTTCCATCATCCGCTCGGACTTCACGAAGCTGTCCTTCGCGCTGCGCGGCCGGTCTTCCGCCTCGATATGGGTCGAATTGGCGATGCACAGCATCGCGTCGTGTGCCGCGTAGAAATGCGGATCGGCGAAGTTGGCGGGATTGGTGGCGACGAGCGGCAGGTCGCGGGCATAGGCGAGATCGATCAGCGCTTCCTCGGCGGCAATCTCCACCGCATTCCCGCGCCGCGCGAGCTCGATATAGAGACGCTGCGGAAACAGGCTTTCGAGGCGCGAGAGCAGCGCCTCTGCATGATCGGCCTGCCCGTCTGCCAACAGCCGCGTCAGCCCGCCCTCGCTCGCGCCGGTGAGCGCGATCAGACCATCGGTCTGGCCTTCCAGATCGTCCAGCCGGACGTGCGGTTCCAGCTCCAGCGGCCGGTCCAGATGCGCGCGGCTGACGAGATGGCACAAGTTGTCCCACCCCGCCTCGTCCTGCGCATAGAGCGGCAGGTAATCGACGCCGGCCCCGCCCTGTTCCCGCGCCACGCCCAGCAGCGTACCGACGATGGGCTGGATCCCCTCGTCGAAGCAGGCGGCAGCGAAGGCGACCGAGCCGTAAAGCCCGTTGCGGTCGCAGATAGCGATTGCGGGGAAACTGCGCTCCTTCGCCAGCTTGGCAATGGCCTTGGGCTCGATTGCCCCCTCCAGCATCGAATAGCTGGAAAGGACGCGTAAAGGGACGAAGGGAGCGAAAGCCATGGCGCCAATATGCGAACGCCGGCGGGATTCGCCAAGGCGCAGCGTGCGCCTATCCCCTCACTTCTCCTCCGCTTGTCCGATCTTCCGGCGGGTGTCGCGCATTGTCGAGAAAGCGCCGTAGATCACGAGGACCGCGAGGAATGTCTACACCCACACGGGGATGTTCCGCCCTACTATCGCAAGATAGAGATAGGCCGACACGAAGAAGAACCCGGCCAGCGGCGTGGGCACCACCGTCGATTGCCCCCCCTCGCCCCGGTCAGTCTTCGCGCGGGAAATCGGGCCGGCCCGCCAGCGCGGCGACCTCTTCGGCGTGGTATTCGCGGTCGCCCGCCTTCTCGATGTAATAGGCCCGGCGTTCTTCGGCGGGCAGCAGCATCATGTGGCGGACCAGATCCGCAAACGTGCCGCTACGTAGGCCCTTGGCGCTGTCGCGCACGCCGCCGCCATCGTCCTTGCGGTGGAGCGAGGCGCGGTCGTCCCACGCGAAGCCCTCGTGCTCGGTGCTGTCGCCGTCGAATGTGCTGGGATGGTCGCTCATGAAATTCCTCCGGTGTTTGGGAGGTAACGCACCGCAGCGTGAGGCGTTTCCTATCGGAGCACGCCGTCGTGCAGGCGGACCACCCGGTCCATCTTCGCCGCCAGCCGCTCGTTATGGGTGGCGACGAGCGCGGCGCTGCCTTCACCCCGAACCAGCGCGAGGAACTGTTCGAGCACCTTGTCGGAGGTATGTTCGTCCAAATTACCCGTCGGCTCGTCAGCCAGCACGAGCCGCGGCTTGTTGGCAAGCGCGCGGGCGACCGCCACGCGCTGCTGTTCGCCGCCGGAAAGCTGGCTCGGCCGGTGATCGAGCCGGTGGCCGAGGCCGAGGGAGGTAAGAAGCTCGCCGGCGCGCGCTTCCGCCGCGTCTTTCGGCACTTCGGCCACCAGTTGCGGGAGGACCACGTTCTCGCTCGCGTTGAAATCCGGCAGCAGGTGGTGGAACTGGTAGACGAAGCCGAGGTGGTCGCGGCGCAGTCTCGTGCGTTCGTCGCCGTCCATCTTTTCCGCCGCTTCGCCCGCGATGCGGATGGAGCCGCCAAAGCCGCCTTCCAGCAGGCCGACGGCCTGCAGCATGGTCGACTTGCCCGAACCCGACGGCCCGAGCAGGGCGACGATCTCGCCCGGCTGGATGACGAGGTCGATGCCGCGCAGCACGTCGATGCGCACTCCGCCCTGCTCGAAACTGCGGGTCAGGCCGCGAAGTTCGACGACCGGGCTACTCATAACGCAGCACCTGCACCGGATCCGTGCTGGCGGCACGGCGCGCCGGATAGAGCGTGGCGATGAAACTGAAGACCAGTGCCATGACGCAGATCGCAACGATCTCTGCCGGATCGACGCGCGCGGGCAGCTCGGTCAGGAAACGCACTTCCGGGTTCCACAATTCGACCCCCATCATCCACTGCACGCCTTCGATGATCCCCTGCCGAAAGAACAGCAGGACGAGGCCGAGGACGACCCCGGCGATGGTGCCGAGCGCGCCGATCAGGAAGCCGGCGGTAACGAAGATTTTCAGCAGGCTGCGCCGCGTCGCGCCCATCGTGCGCATGATGGCGATATCGCGGGTCTTGGCGCGCACAAGCATGATCAGGCTGGACAGGATGTTGAACACCGCCACCAGCACGATAATCGACAGGATCACGAACATCGCCACCCGTTCGATCTCCAGCGCCTCGAACAGCGAGCTGTTGATGCTTTTCCAGTCGGTCACGACGGCGCGTCCGGCCAGGCTTTCCGTCACCGGGGCCAGCGTCTGCGTGACCGAATCCGGATCGTCGGTCATCACCTCGATCATGCCGACGGTGTCGCCGATCAGCAGCAGGGTCTGCGCGTCCTTCATCGGCATGACGACAAAGGTCTGGTCGAAATCGTACACCCCGACCTCGAAAATCGCCGCGACTTCGTAGCCGATCTGGCGCGGAACGGTGCCGAAGGGCGTGGAGCGGCCCTGCGGGTTGATGATTGTGAGCGTCTGGCCCAGCTGGAGGCCCAGGTTCTGCGCCAGCCGCGACCCGATGGCGACCTTGTTGGACCCCGGCTGCAGTGCGCCGAGGTCGCCTTGCAGCAGGTTCGGCTCAAGCCGGTCGATATCCGCCTGCAGGTTGCCGCGGGCCATGATTGCGGCGGCGCGGCCTTCGTAACTGGCGAGCAGCGGCTGCTCGATCAGCGGCGAAGCACGGGTGACGCCCGGCGTATCGCGCACTTCCTTGAGGATATCTTCCCAGTTTTCCAGCTGGTTGCCGTAGGCCTGGATAACCGCGTGGCCGTTCAGGCCGCTGAACTTGTCCAGCAATTCGGCGCGGAAGCCGTTCATCACGCTCATTACGATGACGAGCGCGGCCACGCCCAGCATCACCGCGACCAGGCTGATGCCCGCGACGAGCGCAATGAAGCCCTCGCTGCGGCCGGGCAGCATATATCGTTTGGCGATGGTCCATTCGAAGGGGGAGAGGATCAAAGCGTGCGCGCCGTGAAGGAAGGTTCGGAATTCAGCATGAATGCAGCGCGCAGTTACCCATCCCGCCCCTGAAGGGCAACTGAATTGGCGCTGCCCTTTCCGCTAGTAAGTCCGCGTGCCGTCTACCAATGGATACCGACGGCGGGGTAGGCGAAGACGCCGCACAATGCGGCCGGGGTAACGATACTGGCGACATTGGCTAAAATCGGCAGCGCAAGCCGGACATCCGCGTGGCGAGGCTACAGCTTCGTCGCGGTGGTCATGGCACTTGCGACGATGCTGGTGGTAGCCAGCCTGCTGGCCCACCAGGCAGCAGGCGAGCGCGATGCCGCCACGCGCCAGCTGCGCACGACGCAGCAAGTCCTTTCGGCAACGAGCGAGCTGGAAATCCAGCTGTTGCAGGCCGTGCGCGGTCAGCGCGGATATTTGCTGACGGGCGACCGGATGTTCCTCCAGCCGTTCGAAGAGGCCCGGCCACAAATCGCCGGACGTCTGGAACAGTTGGAGATTGCCACCCGTAGCGATGCGCCCCGGCATGAAATGGTCGGGGAAATACGCGACAAGTCGAACCTGCTGTTGCAGGATCTGTCGGACACCATCGCCAACCAGGCCGATGGCGATCACGACGGCGCGGTCGACCGCACCGCCATCGCCGATGGTCGCCGCCAGATCGAAAGCGTCTCGGCGAGCATCTTGCAGTTCGAACAGTCGGAACGCGAACTGCTGGAAACGAGGCTCGCCAGCGCCAACGCCGCCGCGGCGGAAACCGAAAACTATCAATATAGCCTGACGCTGGTCGGCTTCCTCCTTCTCGCACTCGGAATATCCGTCCTCGTTTCGCTCAAGCGGTCCGTGCGGCGCGAATCCGAAATCCGCAACGAGCTTCGCAGAATTGCGGCGACCGACGAGCTTACGGGTCTCGCCAACCGGCGCGAGTTCCTCGCTGCGCTGGATCGCGCCGTCGCCGGGGCCAAACGGCGCCGTGCCCCGCTCGCCGTGGCCATGCTCGACATCGACCATTTCAAACGGATCAACGACACCTTCGGGCATCCCGCGGGCGATGCCGTGTTGCGCCGGGTCGCCCTGACTGCGGTCGATATCGTCCGCGCGGAAGACCTTGTCGGCAGACTTGGCGGAGAGGAGTTCGCCGTGATCCTCCCTGCCGCGCCCGCGCAAAGCGCCTTCGATGTGTGCGAACGGCTGAGACTGGCCGTGCAGTCCTCCGACCTGGAGCTGGAGACCGGCTCGGCGATCAGCGTCACCCTGAGCACCGGGATCGCCGCCCTCGGCCCTCACGACACCGCCGAAAGCCTTCTCGCCCGGGCGGACCAGGCGCTTTATGACGCGAAGAATGGCGGGCGCGACCGGGTCTTGCTGGCAGCCTAGCCCCCGCGCAGCAACTGCACGCCGTAATCGCGTTCCAGCAGGTAAAGCAGCAGCCGCGCCGCCTGCCCGCGCTCTCCGTCGAGCCCGCCGTCGCGGTCGACCAGCATGCGCGCATCCTCGTGCGCGATGGGCAGCAGGCGCTGGATCTGCTCCAGGCTGGCGATGTTGAAAGGCGTGTCGCCGGACTGGCGCGTACCGAGCAATTCGCCCCCGCCGCGCAAGGCAAGGTCTTCTTCCGCAATACGGAAGCCGTCCTGCGTCTCGCGCATCAGCGCGAGCCGGCGGCGCGCCGTTTCGGACAATTCGTTCGATCGCATCAGCAGGCAGGTCGATTTCTCCGCCCCGCGTCCCACCCGCCCGCGCAGCTGGTGCAGTTGGGCCAGCCCGAACCGTTCGGCCTGTTCGATGACCATCAGCGTGGAATTCGGTACGTCCACACCGACTTCGATCACCGTGGTCGCGACCAGCACCTTTGCCGCCCCATCGGCGAAGCGCTGCATGTTCGCATCCTTCTCTTCCGGCGGCAGCTGGCCGTGGACGAGGACGATGTCGTCTCCGAAACGCGCCTTCAGGCTGGCGAAGCGGGCTTCGGCGGCGGCAAGATCGTCGCTCTCGTTGTCGCTGCCGCGCACCATCGGGCAGACCCAGTAGGCCTGCTGCCCCCCCGCAACGTGGCGCGCGACGCCGTCCACCACTTCGGGCAAGCGTTCCATCGCCACCACGCGCGTATCGATCGCCTGCCGGCCCGGCGGCAGCTCGTCGAGCTTGCTGACTTCCATCTCGCCGTACTGCGCCAGCGTCAGCGTGCGCGGGATCGGCGTGGCGGTCATCGCCAGGGTATGCGGCTGGCGCTTGCCCTTCTGGCTCAGCATCAAGCGCTGCCCGACGCCGAAGCGGTGCTGTTCGTCGATCACGACAAGGCCCAGGTTCCTGTAAGCCACGCTGTCCTGGAAGATGGCATGGGTGCCCACGACGATGTCGATCGACCCGTCGAGCAGGCCCATCAGCGTGCCTTCGCGCGCCCTGCCCTTGTCGCGGCCGGTCAACAGCGCCACCGTGACGCCGGTCGGCTCCGCCATTTTTCGCAGCGTCTCGAAATGCTGGCGGGCGAGGATTTCGGTCGGTGCCAGCATCGCCGCCTGCGCACTCGCCTCCACGGCGACCAGCATCGCTTCCAAGGCCACCACCGTCTTGCCTGCCCCGACATCGCCTTGCAGCAGGCGCAGCATCGGCGCGCCTTGCGCCATGTCGCCGGCGATCTCGTCGATCGAGCGCCGCTGCGCACCTGTCAGCGGGAACGGCAGTTCCAGCCTGTCGCGCAGCCGCCCGTCGCCCTGCAACGCCAGACCCTGCCGCTTGCGCCTGCTTTCACGCACCAGCATCAGCGCGAGGCTGTTGGCGAGTAGCTCGTCATAGGCGAGCCGGTCGCGCGCGGCCTCGTGCGGGCCCTTGTGCGCCAGGTGCAGCGCATCCTGCCAGCCGGGCCACTGCGCCCTGTCCAGCTGTCCGCGCTCGATCCATTCGGGCAGTTGCGGCAGTTTCGCCAGCGCCTGCGCGACCAGCGAGATGACTTTCGGCTGGGTCAGGCCTTCGGACAGCGGGTACACCGGTTCCAGCAAGCGGCCCATGGCTGCGCTGCTTTCGGTCTCGACCTGTTCGGGATGCACGATCTGGAGCATCTGGTCGTACTGGTCGAGGCGCCCCGCGATCCACCGCGTCTCGCCCACCGGCAGCAGCTTCTTGCCGGTGTAGGCGGCGCGTCCGAAATATGTCAGCGCGCAGATGTTGCCCTTCGCGTCCTGCGCGAGGATGCGGTACGGCCCGCGCGGCGAGCGGCTCGCGCGATGCTCCGTCGGGGTCAGCGCCACCACGATCTGCTCGCCCACGCCCGCTTCGTCGAGATCGGCCACGGCGCGGCGTTCCACGAAGCGGTCCGGCAAGTGATAGGAGACGTCGCGAATGCGGCCGAGGCCGAGCTTTTCCAGCGGCTTGCGCAGTTTCGGCCCGACGCCGTCCAGCGTCTCCACTTCGGCGAACAGAGGGTTGAGGACTTCGGGCCGCATGGGAGCCATCCTATAGCTTCTTGCGCGCGCTTGGCGAGTGCCCTACCCGCGCCGCCATGCCTCCCGCCCAGCTCGACCCCACCCGTCTCGCCCGCGCCCGGTTTCGCGCCTGGCACCGCGGCACGCGCGAGGCCGACTATATGATCGGCGGCTTCCTCGATCGCTACGCAAGCAGCTGGTCGGAAGAAGACCTCGTCTGGTTCGAGGCGCTTCTGGACCATGACGATGTCGACGTGATGGCGTGGGCGCTGCAAACCCAGCCCGTGCCGGAACGCTTCGCCGGCGCGCAGATGGAGGCGATGCAGAAGCTCGACTATGTCGAAATCCCGCGCTGACGGGAACGCCCGCCGCCGCCCTGCCTTGAGCCTGTAATGCCCGATCTCTCCCGCATCCTTTCCGCCGCGCAGCCGCTGACGCTGGCCCATCTCGCCCGCGGCGCGCAGCCGCTGGTGATGGGTGATCTCGCGCGCGCCGCAAAGGGCCGCGGCGTCTTCATCGCGCCCGATGAAACGGCGATGGCATCGGTCGCCGATGCGGCGCGTTTCTTCGCGCCCGAACTGGAGGTGATCGAGTTTCCGGCCTGGGACTGCCTGCCCTACGACCGCGCGAGCCCTGCCCTGTCCGTCAGCGCGCGCCGCCTGTCCGCCCTCTACCGCCTGCAGACCGGTAAGGCGTCCAACCAATTGCTCGTCACCACCGTCAACGCGGTGCTGCAACGCGTGCTCACCCCTTTCCGCATCCGCGAAAGCGTGCGCGAGCTTAAGCCGGGGATGGAGATCGGACACGATAGCCTGAGCAAGCTGCTCCAGCGGCAGGGTTACGGCCGCACCGACACGGTCATCGACCACGGCGAATTTGCCGTGCGGGGATCGATTTTCGACATCTTCCCGAGCGGGCTCGAAAACGGCTTGCGGCTCGATTTCTTCGGCGACCAACTGGAAAGCCTGCGCCTGTTCGATCCGAACACGCAGCGCACTGTCGGCGCGCTCGATTCCCACCTGTTGCTACCCGCCAGCGAAGCACTGCTGGACGAGGAAAGCATAAAGCGCTTCCGTAGCCGCTATCGCGAGAAATTCGGCGCGGCCGCCACGCAGGACCCGCTGTACGAAGCGGTCAGCGACGGGCGCCGGCTGGCAGGCATGGAACACTGGCTGCCGATGTTCGAGGAGCGGATGGCGACTTTGTTCGACCACCTGTCGGACGGCGATGTGTGCATCATGGACGGCGGCGCGGTTGCCGCGGTCGAGGAACGGCTGACCGACGTCGCCGACTATCGCAAGGCGCGCACCGACACCGCCGGGCAGGCGAAGGGCAACTACCGTCCGCTCGCCGCCGATGCGCTGTACCTGAGCGAAAGCGAATTTGCCGAAGCGGCCGCCGCGCGCCCGATCCACCGCACCTCCATCTTCGACGAGCCGGAAAGCGACACGGTGCTCGACTTCGCCTTCCGCGCAAGCCGCGATTTCACGCCGGAGCGGACACAGAACGCCAATGCCTACGAAGCTGCGGCAAAGCATTTCGCGGCGGTCGCGAAATCGGGCCGCAAGCCGATGCTTGCCGCCTACTCCACCGGCAGCCGCGCGCGCATGGCCTCCATCATCGAGGAAGCGGGGCAGAAGGTTGCGCTGGTCGACAGCTGGCAGGAAGCGCTCGGATCGTCGGCCAAGGGCACGCTCGCCGCGATGGTCCTGCCGCTCGAGAGCGGCTTTGCGAACGACGAGCTTGAACTCGTCACCGAACAGGATCTGCTCGGCGACCGGCTCGTTCGTCGCCGCAAGAAGCGCAAGAGCGCCGATGCCTTCCTGGCGGAATTGCAGTCGCTCAACCGGGGCGACCTCGTCGTGCACATGGACCACGGCATCGGGCGCTACCTCGGCCTCGAACCCATCGCCGTCGGCAAGAGCCAGCACGACTGCGTGATGCTGGAGTATTCGGGCGGCGACAAGCTCTACATCCCGGTCGAGAATATCGACGTCCTCAGCCGCTACGGCAGCGAGAACGAGGGCGTGGCGCTCGACCGGCTGGGCGGCGAGGCATGGCAAAAACGCAAGGCCAAGCTGAAAGAGCGCATCCGCGCCATCGCCGGCGACCTGATGAACACCGCGGCCGCGCGCGCCCTGCGCCAGGCGCCGGTGATCGAGGTCGAACCCAACGCCTACACCCAGTTCGTCGACCGCTTCCCGTGGGAGGAGACGGACGACCAGGATGCCGCCATCGACGACACGATGCGCGACCTTGCACGGGGGCGGCCGATGGACCGCCTCGTTTGCGGCGATGTCGGTTTCGGCAAGACCGAGGTCGCGCTGCGCGCCGCCTTCACCGCGGCGATGAGCGGCCAGCAGGTGGTGATGATTGCGCCCACCACCCTGCTCGCCCGCCAGCATTACCAGAATTTCTGCGAACGCTTCGCCGGCTTCCCGCTCAAGATCGGCCGCCTTTCGCGCCTCGTTCCGTCGAAGGAAATGAAGGACACGCGCGAAGGGGTGGAAAGCGGCGATATCGACATCGTCGTCGGCACCCACGCCATCCTGTCGAAGAGCACCAAGTTCAAGCGCCTCGGCCTCGTCATCGTGGACGAGGAACAGCGCTTCGGCGTTACCCACAAGGAAAAGCTGAAACAGCTGCGCGCCGACGTTCACGTCCTCACCCTGACCGCCACGCCGATCCCGCGCACGCTGCAGATGGCGATGACGGGCCTGCGCGAGCTTTCCACCATCCAGACACCGCCGGTCGATCGCCTTGCTGTGCGTACCTACGTGATGGAATGGGACGAGATCGTGATGCGCGAAGCGCTGCTGCGCGAGCATCATCGCGGCGGGCAAAGCTTCATCGTCGTCCCCCGCATCGCCGACATGGCGGAGCTGGAGGAATGGCTGCGCGACGCGGTGCCGGAAGTGAAATTCGTGACCGCCCACGGCCAGATGAGCCCGACCGAAGTGGAAGAGCGGATGAGCGCCTTCTACGAAAAGAAATACGACGTGCTGCTGTCGACCACCATCGTCGAAAGCGGGCTCGACATTCCCAGCGCCAATACGATCATCATCCACCGCGCTGACCGCTTCGGCCTCGCCCAGCTTTACCAGTTGCGTGGACGCGTGGGCCGGTCGAAAATCCGCGCTTACGCCTACCTCACCTACGCGCCCGACATGCAATTGTCCGAAATAGCGGAAAAGCGGCTCAAGGTCCTCGGCGATCTCGACAGCCTCGGCGCGGGCTTCCAGCTTGCCAGCCACGACCTCGACATTCGCGGCGCCGGCAACCTGATCGGCGACGAGCAGTCCGGCCATATCAAGGAAGTCGGCTTCGAGCTGTACCAGTCGATGCTGGAAGACGCGATCCTGGCCCTGAAGGCGGGCGACAGCGGGCTGGAACGCGATTCAAGCGGGCTCAGCCCGCAGATCACCGTCGATGCTCCGATCATGATCCCGGAAGATTACGTGCCCGACCTCGCCGTGCGCATGGCGCTGTACCGCCGCCTCAACGATGCGCAGGACAAGGCGGAAATCGAAAGCATGGCGGCCGAGATGATCGACCGCTTCGGGGACTTGCCCGCGGCCACCGCGAACCTCGTCCGCCTGCTGGAAATCAAGCACCAGGCCATCGCCGCCAACATCGCCAAGATCGATGTCGGCGCGCGGGGCACGCTGGTGACCTTCCACAAGAACGAATTTCCCGACCCCGCAGGCCTCATCGCCTATGTCGAACGCCTCAACGAAGGCCGCGCCGACAGCGCCAAGCTGCGCCCCGACATGAAGCTCCAGGTCAACCGCGCCTGGGGCGATCCCTCATCGCGCCTCAACGGCCTGTTCCAGCTGACCAAGGGCCTGAGCGGGATCGTGAAAAAGGCGAAGAAGCGCGACAAGGCGAGCGTCTAGCCAGCGCTGGCAAGCTGAAGAAACTCCTTTGCCTCCATCGGCTTCGCGCCGAGGAACCCCTGGTAGAACTCGCAGCCCTCCGCCGCGATCACGGCGCACTGGTCTTCCCGTTCGATGCCCTCGACGATGACTTTCAGGCCGAGCGAGTGGGCCATCGTGACGATGCCGCGCAGGACGGCGAGATCACGGCTGTTGTCCGACACGCCTTCCACCATCGTGCGGTCGAGCTTCAGGTAGTCGAGCGGCAGGATCTTCAGGTAGCGGAAGTTGCAGAACCCCGCCCCGAAATCGTCGAGTGCGATGGCGAGGCCGCGATCCGAAAAGCGGCGCAACAGGTCTGCCGCCCGCTCGAGATCGCCGAGCAGCGCCTGCTCGGTAATTTCCAGCGTAATGCAATCGGCAGGCACGCCGGACGCATCGATCAGTCCGATCATCTCGGCGACGTAGCCCACGGTCGCCAGGTCGGCCGGCGTGATGTTGAGCGACAGGCGCAGGCCCTCTGGCCAGTCCGCAGCCAGCGACAGGGCCTCGCGCGCAATATGGTTCGATAGCTGGGCAGTCTGGTCCGCCCGGGTGGCAATGCCGAACAAGGCCTCCGCACCCAGACGTCCGAGTTCGGGATGTTCCCACCTCGCGAGCGCCTCCGCGCCGACGATGCGGCCGGTCCTGCAGTCGAACTGCGGCTGGAACAGGACGGAAATTTCCTTGCGCTCCAGCGCGGCGAGCAGGTCGCCTTCCAGCTGCGCCACGCCGCGCCCTTGCGGCACGTCGTCGCCGTCGACCCAACCGATGCGACGCCCTTCGTGCTGACCGAGGCCTTCGAGCGTGTGCGCCATCGCCCCGATCAGCTTCTGCGGCTCGTACCGCCCTTTCGCCCGCATCAGCGCGATCCGCGGCCACAGGCGCATAGCGCTGCCCGCCGAGATATTGCCCAGCGGCCGGGCGATCGCCGCAGCAAGCATTTCCGCCAGCGATTGCCAGCGTTCCCTGCTGCTCGCCTCGTTCGCCGCAAACAGGAAGGTGCCCCCGCCGAGGCGTGCGACGAGCCATTCCCCTTCGATTTCCGCCGCCGCGAAATGGAGCAGGCGTCCGGCGACCTCGACCAGCGCGGCATCGCCCGCGTCCGCGCCATAGGCGAGGTTCACCGCATCGAAACGGCGCAGGCCCATCAGCATCGCCTGCACCGGCGCAGGCCCCTCCCCCGCCTCGTCTCGCCAGCGTTCCAGGCGCGCGCGCGCACCGGCGAGGCCTTCCAGCCCGGTCAGCCGGTCGCGTCCACCGGGAAGCTCGTCCGGTCCGGGCTCATTGGCAGCGTTCGTCACCATCGCGCAGGTGCCTACCATCAGGCGGTTGAGAATTCCTTCCCATTTCGCGCGCCGACGCTAGGGTGCCGCGCCAATGACGAAGCGCAATTCCTTCGACGCCCTCGCCCTCGGCGCATCCGACACGCCGAGGGCGCAGGAAGCCTACACCGAACTGCGCGACCAGTTCGACTGGGTCCCGCTGGAAGAGGCGGACGCGGTGGTGGTCCTGGGCGGTGACGGTTACATGCTGCAGACCCTCCATCGCATGCTCGACAACGGGCGTGTCATCCCTGCCTACGGGATGAATCTCGGCACGGTGGGCTTCCTGATGAACCGCTATCGCGGCGCGGCTAGGTTGCTCGACCGGATCGCCCGGGCGCGCAGCTTCGCCGTGTCGCCGCTGGTCATGGACGCGACGCTGCACGACGGCAGCCAGCAACGCCATTGCGCCATCAACGAAGTAAGCCTGCTTCGCGAAACGCGCCAGACCGCGAAAATCGAGATTTCGGTCAACGGCAAGATCCGCCTTCCCGAACTCAGCTGCGACGGGGTGTTGCTGGCGACGCCGGCGGGTTCGACCGCCTACAATCTGTCTGCCAATGGCCCGATCCTGCCGCTGGGTTCCAACATGCTCGCCCTCACCCCGATCAGCGCCTTTCGCCCGCGTAGGTGGCGCGGGGCGATCCTGCCGGACCGGTTCGACGTGCGCTTCCGCGTGCTGGAAGCGGACAAGCGCCCGGTTGCTGCCGTGGCCGACCAGACCGAGCTGCGCGACATCGCCGAACTTGCCATTTCCATCGCGCAGGACATGGAACTGACGCTGCTGTTCGACCCCGGCCACAGCCTTGACGAGCGGATCGTCGCCGAACAATTCATCGCCTGAGGCCGCCCGGTCGAAAATGGCCAAACTGGGCCTTGCCAAGCGAAATCCGTCCGCATATAGGCGCGTCTCGCTCGCAAGGGCTGCTCCCCGATAGCTCAGCGGTAGAGTAGGTGACTGTTAATCACTTGGTCGTTGGTTCGAATCCAACTCGGGGAGCCACTTCTACCTAGATCGCCAGCAAGAGCCGCCCGCCGACGAGGATCGTCAGAGCGGCCGTTGCCATGCGGATCACGCGCTTCGGCATGAACCTGACGGCGAGCAAGCTGCCGATCTGGCCGCCGATCACCACCGCGATGATGAGCAGCAGGCCGAACTCTGCGGCAGCGCCCAGCAATCCGCTGCCCGACTTCAGCAGCTGCCCGGCCAGGCCGAAGAGCGAATTCACGAGGATGAACAGGCTCGCGGTTGCCGCGATGGCGCGCGCCTCCCGCCAGCGCACCAGGTGGAGCAACGGGGCGAGGAAGATGCCGCCGCCGATCCCCACAAGCCCGGCGAGGTAGCCGAGCGGCGCTGCGGCCAGCCAGGCGAAGCGGGCCGCGCGGGCGGGCTCGTCATCGCGTCCGGCAGTCGGCAAGAACAGTGCGAGACCGGCAAGGACCAGGCTTGCCCCGAGCACGGTGAAGAAAGCCTGTTCGCCGATCGGGGTCAGCCCGCCGAGGAGCGCTGCCGGCGCGCCGAGGGAAACCAGCCCCAGCGCACCGCGCCAAGGCGTGACCCCGGCACGGGCGAAGCGCACCGTGCTGCCCGCGACGACCACGAGGTTGCACAGCAGCGCCACCACCGGCAGCAGCAGGTAATCCGCGCCCGCCAGAGCGAGCAGCGCGCTATAGGTAGATCCGCCCCCGAACCCCACGGAGGCATACAGGATCGCGGTGACAAAGAACGCGGCGGCGAGGACGGGCATGGCCCCGCCTAGCGCTTCGTCGCTATCCTGGCGAGCGGATCAGCCGCGCGCACCGTGGCAATGCTTGTACTTGTTCCCGCTGCCGCAGGGGCACAGTGCATTGCGGCTGAGGTTCTGGTCCGCATAGGGATCCTCGTTCGGCGTGCCCGGCCCCGCATCGGCGCGGGGGCTGCCGGCGAGCGATCCGAACATGGCGGTGCGTGCTTCCGATCCGTCGCCATCGTTCGAATCGTCGAGCCCGCTCAGCGGATCGATATGCCCGGTCAG
Organism: Alteriqipengyuania flavescens; assembly: GCF_030406725.1. NCBI lineage: Bacteria > Pseudomonadati > Pseudomonadota > Alphaproteobacteria > Sphingomonadales > Erythrobacteraceae > Pseudoblastomonas > Pseudoblastomonas flavescens. The sequence continues at coordinate 2,529,789 of NZ_CP129107.1, forward strand.
GAAGTCCGGCAGGTCCGGCAGGTCGACCGGCGGCGGCGGCGCGGCCCGGCGCAATTCCGCGGTCAGCAGGATCCGCGTCACGTCCTCGCGCAGCGTGTCGAGCATGGTTTCGAACAGGCCGAAGGCTTCCTTCTTGTATTCGTCGAGCGGTTTGCGCTGCGCATAGGCGCGCAGGAACACCACCTGCCGCAGCGCGTCGAGCGTTGCCAGATGCTCCTTCCAGTGGAAGTCGAGCCGCTCGAGCAGCACCCGCTTTTCGAGGTTGCGGAAGGTCTTCTCGTCGATCTCGGCGGTCTTGGCGGCCATGATCTTGTCGGTGCTGTCCATCAGCCGCTCTTCGAAAATTTCGGCTTCGACGGCATCTTCCTGCAGCCATTCGTCGATCGGCGGCGTCAGGCCGGTCACGTCGGTGATATGCGCCTTCAGCCCTTCGATATCCCATTGTTCGGGATAGGATCCCGGCGGGCAATGCTGGCTGACGAGGGCGTTGATGGCATCGTGGCGCATGTTCTCGACCACGTCGTCCACCGTCTCGCTGTCCATGATGTCGGCGCGCTGTTCGTAGATGACCTTGCGCTGGTCGTTCATCACGTTGTCGTATTCGACGACCTGCTTGCGGACCTCGTAATTGCGCGCCTCGACCTTCTTCTGCGCGGTCTCGATGGCCTTGGAGAGCCACTTGGAACCGATCGCCTCGCCGTCTTCGAGGTTGGAGTTCATCATCTTGGCGAACAGCGTGTCCGGGCCGAAGATGCGCAGGAGGTCGTCTTCGAGGCAGAGATAGAATTTCGACAGGCCGGGGTCGCCCTGCCGGCCCGAGCGGCCGCGCAACTGGTTGTCGATGCGGCGGCTTTCGTGGCGCTCGGTGCCGAGCACGTAGAGCCCGCCTGCGGCCAGTACCTTTTCACGGTCGGCAGCGACTTCCGCCTTGATCTTCTCGATCGCGGCGTCGCGCTCCGGACCTTCCTCCATGGAGGAAAGCTCGTCCTCGATGCGGAATTCTGCATTGCCGCCCAGCTGAATGTCGGTGCCGCGGCCGGCCATGTTGGTGGCGATGGTCACCGCTCCCGGCTGGCCAGCCTGCGCCACGATATGGGCTTCCATCTCGTGGAAGCGGGCGTTGAGGACGTTGTGCTTCACGCCCTCCTTCTTCAGGAATTCGGACAGCAGTTCCGATTTCTCGATCGACACGGTTCCGACCAGGATCGGCTGCCCCTTCGCGCTCTTTTCGGCGATCGACTTGGCGATGGCCTGGAACTTGTCGGTCGTGTTCTTGTAGAACTCGTCTTCCTCGTCCACGCGCTGCACCGGCAGGTTGGTCGGGATCTCGACCACGTTCATCTTGTAGATTTCGTAGAACTCGCCGGCCTCGGTCGCGGCCGTACCGGTCATGCCCGACAGCTTGGGATACATGCGGAAATAGTTCTGGAAGGTGATCGAGGCCATGGTCTGGTTTTCGGGCTCGATCTTGACGCCTTCCTTGGCCTCGACCGCCTGGTGGAGGCCATTGGACCAGCGTCGGCCGTCCATCATGCGGCCGGTAAACTCGTCGATGATGACGACCTTGTCGTCTTTCACGATGTAGTCCGTGTCGCGCTTGAACATCACGTTCGCGCGTAGCGCCTGGTCGAGGTGGTGGACGACCTGCGTGTTCTCCACGTCGTAGAGGTTGTCGCTTTCCAGCAGCCCCTTCTCGACGAGGATCTTCTCGACTTCCTCGACTCCGTCTTCGGTCAGCTGGATGTTCTTGGTCTTCTCGTCCTTCTCGTACCAGTCTTCGGGGATGTCCTTTACGATGGCATCGAGAGCGACGTAAAGCTCGGACTTGTCCTCAGTCGGGCCGGAGATGATCAGCGGGGTACGCGCCTCGTCGATCAGGATGGAGTCCACCTCGTCGACGATGGCGTAGTTGAAGGGGCGCTGCACCATCTGATCGCGCGAATGCTTCATGTTGTCGCGCAGGTAATCGAAGCCGAACTCGTTGTTCGTGCCGTAGGTGATGTCGGAGTGATACGCCTCGCGCCGCTGGTGTTCGGGCAGGTTAGGCACGATCACGCCGACCGTCAGGCCGAGGAACTTGTGCAGCCGGCCCATCCATTCCGCGTCGCGGCGGGCGAGGTAATCGTTGACGGTAACGACGTGGACGCCCTTGCCCTCGATCGCATTCAGATAGGTGGCGAGTGTGGCGACCAGCGTCTTGCCCTCACCCGTGCGCATTTCGGCGATTTCGCCGCGGTGGAGCACGATGCCGCCGACCATCTGCACGTTGAAGTGCCGCATGCCAAGCACGCGGACCGAAGCCTCGCGCACGGTGGCGAAGGCTTCGGGCAGGATATCGTCGAGCGTGGCGCCGTTCGCCAGCTGCTCGCGGAACTTGTCGGTCTGGCCGGCCAGCTCCGCGTCGGTCAGGTCCTGGATCTGCGGCTCCAGCGCCTCGATCTGGCGGACGATCTTGTCGAGCGATTTGACGTAGCGGTCGTTCGCCGACCCGAAAATGGACTTGGTGATTGCGCCGAGCATGGGCGGTTCCTTGGATATGAATATGTGGGTTGGCCGCGCGGGCTGAACCGCAGCGCCGGCCGGAAATCGGATTTGGTGGAGGGGCGCGCAACCGCGCTATTCGCGGGCGCGATCGACCTTGATGCGCACTGCCGAGGGGGCTGAGAACGCCCGCTTCGGAGCTGCGTTTTCGTCTGCCGCATCCAGCGCTGGCGCGTGCACCAGCCGCTGCGCGACGACGGCTGCGCGTTCCGCCGTGACGACGATGTCCGCAGCATCCGCAACCTGCGCCTGCACTTCCGCCGCGCGCACCTCCGCCGCGGCAGGTGCCGCAGCGAGGCCCGACAGGACCGCGAGCATGGTGAGAAGCTGACGCAACATGTGCCTGCGCACATAGCTATCAAGCGGGAAAAGTCCAGCAAGCGAATGCCCGTCACGGTGCATCCAGCGGCAGTTCCTCCACCGAGAAGCTCAGTTTCAGACGCCGTTCTTCCGGTTCCCCATTCGCATCGCGATATGGGGCTGACTGCCCGCTCGGAAGGCAGTCGCCTCGGGCGAAGTTGTCGCTCATGCCGCGCGGCAACTGCCCCGATGCCGCGATGATCTCGCAGTCCGTTGCCGTACCATCCCGCCCGATAGTAACCGCCACGACCAGGTCAAAAACCTCGATGTCAGGTTCGCGCCTTCGCCACACATGAGTCTTTTCGAGGGTTCCTGCCTGTCCATCCCAACCGCCATCGAAACGGATGACAGCCCGCTTGTAGAGCAGCGGGCATGTCGCCGCATCTAGGCTGGCGCTGCCACTGGACTGACGTATCTCGCATCCAGTGACCCTGCCGCTGGAATCATACGAGAGCGCAAAAGCAACCGACCCTTCTTCGCCTCTTCGCCAGGCTTCCACCGGGTAGTCGGCGTCCACGATTCCGGTCGTCACCAGGTATGCCCCGCTGGTGTCCCCGAACGTGGGGCGGGGCGAAGGCGGAATGCGAGATGTGTCCTTCTGGGATGGAGTGGTCAACACTTGACCTTCCTGTGCCGCAGCAGCGCCGCCAAGCCCCATTGAGCCGAGCGCGGCGCTCAGATAGATCGCAATCCCGTATTTCATCGCATGACCCTTCCCGTTGTGCGGCAAATCCTAGCCGAGGCCGTCCGCTTGTCCAGCATATCCCCTCTCGCCGTGCCCTTCCCCGACCTGCACGCAATCGACGGCGTCACGCTGCGCACGGTCCGTGCCGGCTACAAGGATTGGGACCGGGCCGACCTCACCTTCGTCGAACTGGCGGAAGGGACTGCGGTCGCAGGGCTGTTCACGCAGAACGTGTGTTGTTCGACCGAAGTCGAGATGGGCCGCGAGCAGGTGAAATCGGGCCGCGCGCGGGCGCTGGTGGTCAACGCCGGCAATGCCAATGCCTTCACCGGTTATCGCGGGCGCGAGGCGGTGGAGCAGATCGCGGCGCAGGTCGCCGGCGGCATCGGCTGCGAAGCTTCCGAAGTGTTCGTATCTTCCACCGGCGTGATCGGCGTACCGCTGCCCAAGGACAAGGCGCGCGAAGGCGTGGCGGCCGTGCTTCGCGCCGAACCTTGCGGCTGGGAGGATGTCGCGCGGGCCATCGGTACCACCGACACCTATACCAAGGGCGCGCACGCCTCGGCGATGATCGGCGAGACGAAGGTCCACCTTGTCGGCGTGATCAAGGGTAGCGGCATGATCGCCCCCGACATGGCGACCATGCTCGGCTACATCTTCACCGATGCGGCGGTGGAGCCCGTCTTCCTGCAGGACATGCTCGGCGCCGCGAACGGGCCGACCTTCTCCTCGATCACGGTGGACAGCGACACCTCCACAAGCGACACGGTGCTGGCCTTCGCGACCGGCAGGGCGGGTAACGCGCCCCTCGCCGGCTTCGACGATGCCGGGGCGGACGCCTTTGCCGCGGCGCTGCACGACGTCTGCCGTCAGCTCGCCCAACTGGTGGTGCGCGACGGCGAAGGGGCGACGAAGTTCATCGAGATCGCGGTCGGCGGCGCGGTGTCGGATGAAAGCGCGCGCCGCATCGGCCTCGCCATCGCCAATTCGCCGCTGGTGAAGACCGCCATCGCGGGCGAGGATGCCAACTGGGGCCGCGTCGTCATGGCAGTCGGCAAGGCGGGAGAGCCTGCAGATCGGGACAAGCTGTCGATCGGCTTCGGCGGCACCTGGGCCGCGCGCGACGGCCTGCCGCTGGCAGATTACGACGAGGCGCCGGTGGCGGTCCACCTGAAGGAGCAGGATATCCGCATCGACGTCGACATTGGCCTGGGTGACGGGCGCGCGACCGTGTGGACCTGCGACCTCACGCATGGATACATCGAGATCAACGCGGATTATCGCACGTGAACGCGCTCGAGGAAGAAATCCTGTCGCTGATGCGATTCGCGGCGGAGCGGGCGATCCTGCCGCGCTTTCGCAACCTGTCGGACGAGGACATCGTCGAGAAAGCCGCCGACGATCTCGTCACCGTGGCCGACCGCGAGACCGAGGAATTCCTGACCGAAGCGCTCGGCAAGTTGCAGCCGGGCGTGCCGGTCGTGGGCGAGGAAGCGGTGCATGCCGACCCCTCGTTGATGGAGAAATTGTCCGGCCCGTGCTGGATCGTCGACCCGATCGACGGCACGCATAATTTCGCGCACGGCAAGGCACCGTTCGGCATCATGATCGCGCTGGCCGATGCGGGCGAAGCTGTTGCCGGGTGGATCTACGACCCGCTGTCGGGGCGCTTCTGCCACGCACGCCGCGGCGAAGGGGCCTTCATCGGGGAAGAATGGATTTCGGCGCAGTCGACCGGCGAAACGCCGCCGGTGGCCGCCATCTCGGTCATCTTCCTCGACCAGGCGCGGCGCGAAGCGGTGGAAGCGCATGTCGCGCCGCACTACCGCGTGGTCGAAACGCCGCGCTGCGCCGCCGAGCAATACCCCCGCCTCGCGCTGGGCGAAAACGACGTTTCGTTCTTCGAGCGGACGCTCGCGTGGGACCACGCGGCTGGCGCGTTGTGGGTCAACGAAGCGGGCGGCAGGATTGCGCGGCCCGATGGCTCACCCTACAAGGTGGACGAGCCGGACCGGACCGGCATGATCGGCGCCGCCAGCCCTGCCTTGTGGGACGGGTTGGCGGAGCTTTACGCGAAGCTTCCGTAGACAGGTCTTTCCTACATCGGTCCGGGCGTGAAAGGTCGAACGATGCCGGGATAGAGCCCCGACAGGCGGGGGGCCGCCCCATCCTGTCGGCGCTTCATTCATCTAACCATAAAGCCCTGAATTCAGGATCTTTTTCCTGCTCTAGCGAAGTTGACGCGGTGTCAACTTCGTCAAGCAATCATCGGGTCAAAGCTCGCCTTCGAGCCATCCCTTGAGCTGGCTCTTCGGAGCTGCGCCAAGCTTCTTGGCGACGACCTCGCCGTTCTTGAACAGCAGCATCAGCGGGATCGACTGGACGCCGAACTTGCCGGGCACTTCCGGATTTTCCATGATGTCCATCTTGGCGATAGTCACCTGGTCGGACAATTCGTCGCTGATTTCTTCCAGCGCCGGGCCGATCATCTTGCATGGGCCGCACCATTCGGCCCAGAAATCCACCAGCACGGGCTTGTCGGCGCCCAGCACCTCGGTTTCGAAATTTTCATCGGTTACGGCAACGGTGGCCATGGGAATCTCCTCTTGTGTTGCCCCTTACTTGGGCAAAGGCGTCACGGGTGCAACCGTTCAGCCGCGAAAGCTTTCCTCATCCACCGGCAAGGCTGGTTTGGCGGCGGCAAGCATCGCTTCCGGTATGGCGATCAGGCGGGGCGCGTGGGTGTATAGCACTGCCGCCTCGATCCGCCGGCCGGGATAGATCACCCCCAACGCGGCGGCATAGGCGCCCATCTGGCGGATCGTCGCTGCCGGGACGCCGCCGATGTCCACAGGCGGGCGGCGCGTGGTCTTGTAGTCGACCACCGTCACCGTATCGGCGGTCACCAGCAGACGGTCGGCAGTGCCCGCGATGACCTGCCCGTCGACCACCGCGGTGAGCGGGATTTCGGCCAGCGCTTGCGGAGAGAACAGGGCGGGGAAATCCGGAGAATCGAGCACGGCCAACCCCTGGTCCAGCATTTCCGCGCGCGTAGATGCATCCAGTTCGGCCGCGTGCCGCGTCAGCCATTTCGCCCCGGCTTCGCGCCGATTTTCCGGCGCAACGTCGGGCAAACGTTCCAGCAAGCGGTGGATCAGGACCCCGCGCCGTGCCGCGTCGCGCAGCGCATCGGGCGGCAGCGGCGGGTCGGGCGCTTCGTCGGCGCCGGCATTCGAAGGGGCGAGCGGGCGCGGCGGGCGCGGTTCAGGGCCGATGGGCATGGTCGCCCACGACGGAAGCAATGGGCGCCCGGCCACGGTGGCGCCCCCTGCGGCAGGCGGAAGCGCGCCGAGCTCCCCGACCTGCCGGACATCGCCCCAGATCGCCGATACCTGCACCTCGGAAGGAAACAGCGGTTCGAGCCGCGCATACCAGCTGTCCGCCGCGGGTTCGTCCTCGCGCGCGCCCAACGATCCGGCGATGAACAGCGCCTCTTCGGCCCGCGTCATCGCGACATAGAGCAGGCGCCAGTGTTCCTGCATGTCGGCCGCCTGCTGCCGCTCCAGCGCCGTGGCGAGCGCGGTGGGTCGCTCGTCGCTGCGAACCGCCGGGACGGGAATTTCGGGCCGGTGCATCACATCGTCCGCCACCCCGTCTGGCAGCCCCGCCTGTAACGCGATCGCTCCGCTGCGCGAGTTGCGCGGATTGTCCGCCGCGTCGGCCAGGATGACGATCGGTGCCTGCAGCCCCTTGGAGCCGTGCACGGTCATCACCCGCACTTCGCCGGAGCTTTCGCCCTGTTCGCGCTTGATCTCGCCATCGCCTGCATCGAACCAGCGCACGAAGCCCTGAAGGCTCACGACATGGCTGGCGGAATAGGCGTAGGCCGCGTTGACCAGCTCGTCGATCGGGTCGTTCGCTTCGCGCCCCAGGCGGGCGACCAGCTTGCGGCGGCCTTGCCACGGGCCGGACAGCATCCAGTGCAGCAGTGTTTCCGGCGGTTCGTAATCCGCGCGTTCGAGCAGCTGGCCGAGCTGCAGGGCGGTGCGCTGAACCAGCGGCGCGTCCCTGTCGCGCAAATGGCTCCACAGGCCGGTTTTCGCCGGGCGGTATGCGTGCTCCAGCAGCTCTTCCTGCGTCCAACCAACCAAGGGCGAGACCAGCAGGTTTGCAAGGCTGAGGTCATCGTCGGGCTGCACGGCAAAGTGGATTGCGGCCATCAGGTCCTGCACCGCCAAGGGCGCGCCCAAGCGCAGCCGGTCCACCCCCGCAACAGGCACGCCTGCCGCATAAAGCCGGGCCACGATGAGCGAGGCCAGCTCCTTGCGCTTGCGGACCAGCACCATGACGTCGCCGGGTCCGGCGCGGCGGGCGATGCCCTTCACCAGCGGGAAGCCTTGGTCCATCCACGCCCGCACCTGCCGCGCGATCCGGTCTGCAAGGTCGCGGTCGGGACGGGAGAGCCAGGCATCCTCGTCCCCCTCGCCTTCATCCTCCTCGCCATCGGGCAGGCCGGTGGGCGGCCACAAGGCGACGATGCCGGGGCGGTCCTGCCCGTCATGGCTGATGCGGCCTTCCGGCAGGCCAAATTCTTCGGGGCCGATGGCGGCGATGGCGGAATCCACGAAGTCGAGCATGGGCTGCGCCGTGCGGAAGGACCGGTCGAGGCCGAGCTCCTGCAATTCGCGCGCCTGCCCGCGTTCCCGCAAGGCAGCGCGGTTTTCCGCAACGCCCGCCATGCGCGCCGCCACCCGCTCGCGCGCGGCGCGGAAGTTTTCGGGGCTCGTGCCCTGGAAGCCGAAGATCGCCTGCTTGTAGTCGCCGACCACGAACAGCGTGCGCACCTTGTCGGCATGCTGCCCCTCGCCGGCGAAGAATTCCTCCGTCAGCGCGTCGATGATAGTCCACTGGGCGGCGTTGGTGTCCTGCGCCTCGTCCACCAGGATGTGATCGAACTGCCGGTCGAGCTTGTAGCGGATCCACGCCGAGACGTCGCTGCGGACGAGCAGCCGCGCGGCAAGCCTGATCTGGTCGTCGAAATCGACGAAGCCCTCGCGCGATTTCGCCTCTTCCCACAGCGCGTTGTAGCGCCGACCCAGCTCGAGCGCCGGGGCGAGCCATTCGGCAAGGTCGAGCGCCCGCCTGCGATCGGCAACGCGCTCGATGGATGCCAGCAGGCGCTCGGCATGCTCGGCATAGGCAGGCTCGTGCTTTTCGAGCGATTTCAGCGAGCGCGGATCGCCCGCCTGCGTGAACAGCGCCTTGAGAAGGTCTTCGAGAGCATCGACGCGATTGTCCGTCGCCTGAAAGGCAGCGATGGCATCGGCCGATGCGAGGCCGGTTTTCGTCCCCCACGAGGCATTCGCAGCCGCGCAAGCCTGCAGCGCATCCTCGTCGAATTCCGGCGCGCGGCACAGCGCTTCCAGATCGGCGGCGGTGGCATCCGCCGGCAGGCCGAGCAGCCCGAGCACCGGCCCACGCAGCGGCTGCGGCTCCGCCCACTGCGGCGCCTCCCACGCCGCGCGGTGATCGGCGCAGCGCTGCATCCAGCTGCGCACGCCATCGGGCCCCATCCGCAGGCTGAGCGCCTCCAGCGTCGCCAGCGCTTCCGCATCGCCGCTGTCGGCAAGCTGCGACAGCACATCGCGGGCGAGCAGTTCGCGGTCGCGGTCCTCCATCGCCTTAGAGCCGACGAGCAAGCCCGCCTCTTCGGGAAACGCCGCCAGCAGCCACTGGGCAAAGGCGTGGATCGTATCGATGCGGAGCCCGCCGCCGGGGGTGTCGAGCACGCTGGCGAACAGGGTCCGCGCGCGTTCCCGCGTGTCGGGGTCGACCGGCGCGCCGATATGGGCAAGCTCCGCCGCCAGCTTGTCGTCGGGCAAGCGCACCCAGCGCGCCAGCACCTCGTTCACGCGCGTCGCCATCTCGGCAGCGCCCGCCTTGGTGAAAGTCAGGCACAGGATCTGCGATGGCTCGACCCGGTCGCGCAGCAGCAGGCGCAGCACGCGGGCGGACAGGACCTGCGTCTTGCCGGTCCCGGCGCTGGCGGAAAGCCACACCGTCTCTTCCGGCAAGACGGCGAGCTGCTGCGCGCCGTGGAGGGGGTAGACCGCGCTCATGCGCCAGCCTCACCGGCCGAACGGCCCATCCATTCGGACAGGCGCATCAGCTGGTCATAATCGGTGTAGCCGGGCTGGTCGGGGTTAAGCTTGGCCGTGAACGGTTCCGAGCCGAGGATCCAGGCGTCGATCGCCTGGTCCAGATAGGCGAGCGTCGTCGGCAGGAACTCTTCCGGCAAAACGCCGCTCCGCTTGCGTCCGGTGAGGATCGGCGTCTCGATATAGCCGAAGCCGGTTTCGCTCTTCTCGTTCCTTCCCAGAGACCAGTATTCGAAGGTCTCGGCGATGCCTCTCACGGAACTACCCTCGGTCCGGAATTCGCTTTCCCGCGCGATCAGGCCGAGCGTGCCGAGTTGCAGCGCGTAGCCGTTGGCCACCTCGCTGCCGCTGGGCGGCTTGCCGGTCTTGTAATCGACGATGGCGAGCGATCCGTCCGCCATGCGGTCGATCCGGTCGACGCGGCCATGGATCGTGATGCCGCGCCGGGTCCAGTCGCCCCTGGCTTCCACGGCGACCACCTCGCGCTCGTCATCGGCTTCGAGTGTCTGCCTGACCCATTCCAGCGCTGCCAGCAGGCGCGGCCGCCACAGCGTGCGCACGAGCGGATGCGCGCCCATCGCCTCCAGCTCCTGCGCGGCGAGCTCGTCCAGCGTGCCCTCTTCATTGTGCCAGCGTTCGAGAATCGCGTGGGCGAGCGTACCCTGCCATTGCGCGGTCGGCTCCGCGTCGAGCGCATCGAGCTTGCGCAGGCGGAGTATTTGCTGGGCGTAGAATTGGTACGGGTCCGACCGCAACCGGTCGAGCGCGGTCGCGCTGATGCGGACCTTGCGCTGCTCCGCGTCGGGCATCGGCCTTGGCTGGGGATAGGGCGGCGCAGGCTCCGCATCGTCCAACGCGCGGGCCAGCGCGACGGTGTGCGTATCGGTGTAGTCCGGCAGCAACCCGTCGCCCAGCAGCGCCTGTGCGCGCAAGAGGAAGCGCGACGGGATCGCCGGGCCCGACAGGTCGCGTGCCGCGCGGCTCAGCACCACCTCGGGCGCGCCCATCGCGGCGGCAAGGTCATGCGCAGACAGGCCGATGCGGAAATCGGCGCCGGGCACGCCGAGAGCGCGCAGCACCGGCGGCGGCAACACCGGGTCGGGCGAAGGCGCAGCGGGCCAGGTCCCTTCGTTCAGCCCGGCACAGATCACCAGGTCGGCCCGGTTCATACGCGATTCGAGCAAGCCATAGATGCTCACGCGCGGATGGCCGCCATAGGGCGGGCGGACGGACACGTCCTCCATCGCATCGCGCAGCACGGCGACGAGATCGTCGGGCGCCAGCACCGTGCCGACGTCGCGCGCCTGCAACCGCAGGTCCTCGATAAAGGCCGACAGCGCGCGTCCATCCTCCCGCGCCCAAACGCCCTCCCCGCACAGCGCCTCGGCCAGCTGCGCGATTTGGTCGAGCCGGTCGGCGAGCGGCAAGTCGTCGGGCGCTTCGAGAGCCGGCGCGATCAGGTCGGACACAAATTGCCACCACTCGGCGAATTCGGGCCGCGCGCTGCCGATCTTCGCCGCAGCGTCGGCATAGCCTGCCAGACCCGCCACCGTGCGCGGGCCGCGCATCTCCGCCTCAAGCAGTCGCACGTTGCGCAGCCAGCGATTGCGGGCGTCCCCGGCGCTAACGAGCGGGTGGCCGAGCAAGGCCATCAGGGCCACGGGCGCTGCATCCTGCGCGATCACCTCGGCCAGTTGCAGGACCACGCGCCCCGCTGCCGTCTGCGACAGGGGACGACCGGCGGAATCGTCCGCAGCAATGTTCCACCGACCGAGGTGCGCGACGATCCGCCGTGCAAGGCCGCGGTCGGGCGTGACCACCGCAACCCGCTTCTCCGGCTCCGCCAGTGCCCGCCGGACGAGCAGCGCGACCGCCTGAGCCTCCTCTTCCGGCGTCGCGGCCTGCATGATCGATACGCCGGACAGGCGGCGCTTGTCGGCAGGCAGGATCGCCCAGCCCTTGCTCGCCTGCGGGGGCAGGAACAGCGCGGAAATCGCATGGCTTCGCGCCGGCGGCCCCTTGCCCATGCCAGCACGATGCCAGGGGTGGACCTCCTCGCGCGCGATCCCCATGCGGTTGAGCAGCAGCTTGAGGTGGTATTGCGGGTGCGTCACCGCATCGCCGGGCGCGAACGGCGGGTCGGTCGGACCATCGCCCACCCCTGCCCGGCCAAGCTCGCTCCAGACATCGCGCTCCATCGACAGGTCCAGGTCGGGGAGCACGACCGCCCCGTCCGGCAGGTCGGCAATCGTGCGCAGCAGCCGGGCGAGCGCCGGCGCGGCACTGGTTACGCCTGCTGCCACCACCGCATGCACGGGCGGCTGCGCCTTCCAGCGTTCGGCTGCATGTTCGAACAGGCGGTTGCGCCGTCCGGCGGCATCGACCTCGCCGCGCGCCAGTAGCACGTCCAGCCATTTCACATGGATGCGGGCGAAGCGCCGCGTACTCGCCTTCCAGTGGTCGGCAAGGTCGCCCACGATCTCGATCACGCGATCCTGCAGCAGTTCTTCGGGGCCGATATCCTCGACTAGCAGCCGGTCGATCACTTGCGCATACTGGCGTGCCAGGCGGAGCAGCGCCGCGCCTTGCGGGGCAGCGGCACCTTCCTCCTCGCGGATCAGTTCCGCCAGCTTCAGCCAGCGGAATGTCGGGTCCACGGCCGGGGGAATGCCAGCGCCGTCACCGAGGGGATCGAGCAGCGGGCCGAGCGCTTCGTCAAGGTCGAGATCGCCCGCCGCGACCATCCGCGGCAGCAACAGCCCGCCGCCCGATATCCGCACGAACGCCTCCGTCACCGCGCGGATTGCGCGGCTCGAGGGCAGGATCAGCGTGAGGCGGGCAAGGCCCAGTTCGTCATCGCGGTAGCGCGGCAACAGACCGGCCGCGAGCGCGTCGGCAAACCCGCGATGTGCGGCGATCGAATAGACGGATGGTGCGCCCTTCGCCACCTACAGCCGCTTCAGCGCGTCTTCGGTCGGACCGATGGCCTGCGGCGTGCCGACTTCGAACCACTTGCCGGTAAACGGCAGGCCATACAGTCGCCCTTCCTCCAGCGCGCGGCTCCACAGCACATTGGTGCTGAATTTGCCGTCGGGCGCATCGCGCAGCAGGCGGTGGCTGACGATCTGGATGCCGGTGTAGATAAACGGCGCGATCCGGCCCGGGCGGCGACGCGTGATGCGACCCCGAGCATCGAGGTGGAAGTCACCCTTGCCGCTGAAATTCGCCGCACTCGAATGCGGGACCACGAGGAGCAGCGCGTCCATCTCGTCCGCGTCCCACCGTTCGGACAGGTCGTGAAACGCGCTGCGCGGCCCATCGAGCCAGATGTTATCGGAATTCAGGCAGAAGAACGGATCGGGCAGTTGCGCCTGCGCCCGGATCATCCCCCCGCCGGTTTCCAGCAGGGCGTCGCGTTCGTCCGAAATCGTGATCTTGGGCGACGCACGTTCCCGCAGATGCGCCTCCAGCGCGTCGGCCAGGTAATGGACGTTGACCACCGCCTTGCCCACGCCGGCTTCGGCAAGCCGGTCCAGCGTGTGATCGATCAGCGCCTTGCCGGCCACGCGCACCAGCGGCTTGGGTTGCGTAGCGGTAAGCGGGCGCATCCGCTTGCCCATGCCCGCCGCCATCACCATCGCGGTGTCGCTGGCGAGCGTGCTCACGCCGCGATGCTCCCGCCAGCCTGCCGGACCCCGGCGGGGATGTTGGCTGCGAACCAGTCTGCCACCGGCGCCAGGATGGGGTGCTTCAGATCACGCTCCAGCAGGTCCCAGACGCGCGGGATGAGCGAGAGGTATTTCGGCTTCCCGTCACGCTCTGCCAGGCGCGCGAAAATGCCGACGATCTTGGCGTTCCGCTGCGCGCCGAGGAGGGCGTAATCGGCAAGGAAGCGATCGTCCGGCTGCATCGCTGCGCGGTACCGGTCCAGCATGACGGATTCGAGACCGGGATCCACGTCCCGCCGCGCATCCTGCAGCAGGGATACAAGATCGTAGGCCGGATGCCCGACGAGCGCGTCTTGGAAGTCGATCAGGCCCTGCTCGCCAGCAGATGTCAGCATGATGTTCTCGGCATGGTAATCGCGCAGCACTGTGACCCCGGGCGATTGCCGGTCGGGCAAGTCCGACAAGACGCGGATCCATGCATCGGTATAGGCGGCGCCGTCGACCTCCAGGCCTGCCAGCGGGCAGTACCATTCGGTGAAGAGTTCGACCTCGCGCATGTAGGTGGCGAGATCATAGGGCGCGAAATCGCCCGGCGGTTGGCGGTGCAGCGCGACCAGCGCATCGATTGCGCCCGCGTAAAGCGCCCCTTCCTCGCTGTCGTCTCCCGCAAGGCGATCGGCGAGGCGTTCGTCGCCGAAATCTTCCAGCAGGACCAGTCCGTCGTCGGGATCGGCAGCCAGCGTTTCCGGAGCGCGCAGGCCATGGCGGGCGAGATAATCGCTGACGTGGAGGAAAGGCTTCGGATCCTCGTGCGGCGGCGGCGCGTGCATCAGCATCGCGGTTTCGCCACCGGCACGGCGCAGTCGGAAATAGCGGCGGAACGAGGCATCGCCCGGCAGCGGTTCGACCGCAGCGTCCGACCACCCGGCCCGTTCGATGAAAGGGGCGACCCCGTCCGGCAAGCTCATGGCATGCGCTCTAGCCAGTCCGCCCCGCCGCGGGCAATCGCCTTCCGCCCCTCGCCCACGATTTCGATGTCGATGGCCAGGCAGCCTGCCTCGTGATCGAAACCGCCCGCCTTGTCCGGCCATTCGGCTATCAGCACGGCGCCATCTCGGTAATCATCCAAACCGATCTCTTCGGCCTCCGCCGGCGTTTCGAGTCGGTAGAAGTCGGCGTGGACCAAAGGCGGATCGAGCGCGTCGTAGGTTTCGATGATCGTGAAGGTCGGCGAAGGTACCTCGCCGTCATGCCCCAGGGCGGCGATGATGCTGCGGGCGAGCGTCGTCTTGCCCGCACCCAGCCCGCCGGATAGCGCCACCACGTCGCCGGGTTGCAGCCTCACCGCAATCTCGGCGCCGAAGCCCTTCATGGCGGCGAGGTCCGGCAAATCGCGCGTCACGGCAGCAGGACCGTCGCCGTCGTGCCGAGGCCTTCCTGCGACATGACGTCCAGCGTGCCGCCGTGCGCTTCGACCAGTTGCTTCGCCAACGGCAGGCCGAGCCCGTCACGTTTCGCGACCGGGGCCGCCGCCTGACCTTCCAGCGCACGGGCCAGGGCGGCCGCGCTCATGCCCTTGCCGTTGTCGGAAATGACGATCCGTGCCGCGCCCTTTACCCGACCGACATCGACGAGGATCTTGCCGCCTTCGGGCGTCGCCTCGATCGCATTGTCGAGCAGGTGGCCGATTGCGCGGCCGAGGCGCTTGGCATCGCCCTCGATCGTGCCGAGGCTCTTCGCACCGCGCAGGTCGAGCGACAGGCCGCCCTTCCCGATGGCCTCCTCCCGCTCCCGCACGATGGCGGTCACGAAGGTGAACAGTTCCAGCTTCTTGCGTTCGAGCGGCAGCAAACCCGCCTCGCTCTGCGACAGGTCGAGCACGGTTTCGATCTGTTCGGACAGGCGCTCGACAGAAGCGAGGATGGCGGCGACATATTCCTTGCCCTGGGCCGAAAGGTCCCCCGCCACACCCGCTTCCAGCAACTCGGCGAAACCGCCGATGGACGTGAGCGGCGTGCGGAATTCGTAGCTCATGTTGGCAAGGAACCGCGTCTTCAGCGCATCCGCCTCTTCCAGCGAGCTTGCGCGGGCCTGCAGGGCTTCCGCCGCGCGCTGGCTGTCGGTGACGTCGAGCGCGGTGAGCAGGCCGTTGCCGTCCGGCAGGGGCACGCCGGCGAATTCGAGGATCCGCCCGTCCTTCAGCTCCACCCGCCCGCCCCGCTCACGCCGGTCGAGCGTGGCGGCGCGAATGGCTTCGCCCACGCGCTTGGCATGGGCAGGCATGGCCAGGCTGTTGCCGATGACATCGAGCAATTCTTCCGAACGCGGATGGCTGTCCAGCACATCGTCCTCGAGTCCCCAGAAGCTGGCGAAGCTGCGGTTCCACAGCTGGAGCTTCCCGTCGGGGGCGAAAACTGCGAGCGATTCGAACAGGCTGTCGAAAATGGCCGTGCGGGTACGCAGCAACGTGTCGCGCGTAGCCGACAGGGCGAGCTGCTCGGTCCGGTCCTCGGCCACCAGCGTCAGGCCGCCATCGGGCATGGGCTGGGACAGGATACGCAGGTGGGTGCCGTCGGCAAGCGACCACGCCTCGTCGCTGCCCGACCCGCTGGTGAACCACGCGCGGTGCTCGTCACGCCAGGCGGGAAAGTCGCGGGCTTCCGGCAGCCGGCCGCTATCGCGCGCATGATCGAGCCAGCGGTCGAATTCGAGCCCGTCCTTCACCGCGCCTTGCGGCAGGCCGAAGATGCGGCGGAACGGCTGGTTGGCGAAGATCAGGCTGCGCTTGCCGTCGAACTGGGCAACGCCGACGGACAGCTGGTCGAGCATGGCGCGCTGCGCCTCGCGGAAAGCGCGGAAGGCGCGGACCTGCTCCTCCACCTCCTCGATATCGACGGCGTATCCGGCAATCCCTTCCCCGCCCAGCGGCAGGTCGCTGACGCGCAGCGAGCGGCGCTGGCCGGCGATGGTCGCCGATACTTCGCGGCTGATGGCACCGTCCGTGGCGGAAAGCGCGACATCCGCCGCGCTGCGCCCGTCGACCGGTTCGACCAGCTCGACCTGGCGCTCGATGACGTTCTCGGCGCTCTTACCGTCGACCGCCTCGACATAGGCGCTGTTGACCAGGCGCAGGCGTCCGTCCCGCGCACGGAACCACATCGGCAGGGGCGCCGCCTCGATGAGGCCGACCAGCGCGGCAAAGTCTTCCCGCGCACGCGCCGTCTCGTCGCGCAGGCGGCTCAATTCCTCTTCGCTTTCGGAAAAATCGAAGAACCAAACCAGCGCCGCGCCGCCCGGCGAGATCTGCGCATCGGCAAGGTGGCCGTGCAAGGCGAGGCTGCGCTGCGAGCCGACCGGGCTTGCCACCATGCGAAAAGGTGCGGCCGATTTCTGCGCGGCCTTCACGTTTTCGGACAGCCGCTCCAGCGTGGCCTTGGGCAGCCCGCGATCCTCGCCAGCCAGTTCGGAGAGGAACGACGGCATCGATTCCAGCCCGAGCCATTTGGCGAGCCGGTCCGGCGCCTCGATCCGTCCGTCCGCGCGCACCAACATCGGCACGGCGGGCGCATCGTCGACCATTCGCGACAGCCGCGCAGCATGCTTGCGCGAAGCCTCGGCCTTCTGCGCCTTGGTGCCGGCGGCGATCATTAGCCACGCCGCGCCGAGCGTCCAAACGGCAAGCAGCAAGCCGATCAGGGTCAGCGCGGTGTCGGACAATTCCATGCCAATGCAGCTATGCCGCGCTGCAAGTGTTTGCAACGCGGCACAGGCGAACAATCAGGGTTTATTCGATGCTTTGCCGCTTAGTAGCGGTAATGCTCCGGCTTGAACGGCCCTTCGACCGGCACGCCGATGTAATCGGCCTGGCGCTGGCTCAGCTGGGTCAGCTTGACGCCCAGCTTGTCGAGATGCAGCGCAGCCACCTTCTCGTCGAGGATCTTGGGCAGGACGTAGACCTTGTTCTCGTACTGCTCCGGACGCTCCCACAGTTCGATCTGGGCGAGCACCTGGTTGGTGAAGCTGGCGCTCATCACGAAGCTGGGGTGGCCGGTGGCGCAGGCGAGGTTCACCAGGCGGCCCTTGGCGAGAACGATGATCTCCTTGCCGTCCGGAAACTTCACCAGGTCGGTGCCGGGCTTGAGTTCGGTCCACTCGTAATTGTCGAGCGCCGAAATCTGGATCTCGCTGTCGAAGTGGCCGATGTTGCTGACGATGCTCATCGGCTTCATCGCCTTCATGTGCTCGGCGGTGATGACGTTTTCGTTGCCCGTGGTGGTGACGAAGATGTCGGCGCGCTTCACAGCCTCTTCCATGGTCACGACCTCGAAGCCTTCCATCGCCGCCTGCAGCGCGCAGATCGGGTCGATCTCGGTCACCAGCACGCGTGCGCCGCCGTTACGCAGCGACTGTGCCGAACCCTTGCCGACATCGCCGAAGCCGGCGACGCAGGCGACCTTGCCGGACAGCATCACGTCGGTTGCGCGGCGGATGGCATCGACCAGCGATTCGCGGCAGCCGTAGAGGTTGTCGAACTTCGACTTGGTCACGCTGTCGTTCACGTTGATCGCCGGGAACGGCAGCTTGCCCTGCTTTTCGAGGTGGTAGAGGCGGTGGACGCCGGTGGTGGTTTCCTCCGACACGCCCTTGATCGCCTTGACGCTTGCGGTGAGGTAGCCGGGCTTGCGCTTGAGGAATTCCTTCAGCGCGCGCTGCATTTCGATTTCTTCGGCGTTTTCCGGTGCAGGCATCTCCTCGCCCGCTTCAAGCCGCGCGCCCCAGAGGGCGAACATGGTGGCATCGCCGCCATCGTCGAGGATCAGGTTGCAGGTAAGGTCGGCATCGTCTTCGGTCGACCAGTCAAAGATGCGGCCGACATAGTCCCAGTAATCGGCCAGGCTCTCGCCCTTGATCGCGAAGACCGGAATGTCCTGCGCGGCGATGGCGGCGGCGGCGTGGTCCTGCGTCGAAAAGATGTTGCAGGTCGCCCAGCGCACTTCTGCGCCCAGCGCCACCAGCGTTTCGATCAGCACGGCGGTCTGGATCGTCATGTGCAACGAACCGACGATGCGAGCACCCTTCAGCGGCTTCGCCTCGCCGAATTCCTCGCGCAGCGCCATCAGGCCGGGCATCTCGGTCTCGGCGATGGCGATTTCCGCGCGTCCGTAATCGGCAAGCGCGATGTCCTTGATGATGTAGTCGTTGAAAGCCACGTGGCGTCTCCTGGGGAAATTCGTCGAAGATGGGGGCGGTAGGTTCGCCCCGCTTTTCTGTCGCTGCCCCTAGACGTTGAAACCCTGTGGCGCAAATCCTGTCACGAGCCGTGGACGCAGCTGCCGCCCGTCCCTTGCAGGAACGGGGTGGCAGTCCCTATGTGCGCCGCGGACGGGACAGAAAAGGAATTCGAGACATGGCTATTTCCGTGGGCGACACGCTGCCGGACGTGAAACTGGTAAAGGCGACCGACGAAGGGCCGCAGCAGGTGGACGCGAAGGACTATTTCGCCGGCCGCACGGTGGCCTTGTTCGCAGTGCCTGGCGCTTTCACCCCGACCTGTTCGGCCAAGCACCTGCCGGGCTTTGTCGAGCATGCCGACGACCTGAAGGCCAAGGGCGTGGACGAGATTGCCTGTACCTCCGTCAACGATCCCTTCGTGATGGGCGCATGGAAGAAGTCCGACGGGTCCGACGCCATCACCATGCTGGCCGACGGGAATGCCGATTTTGCCAAGGCAGTCGGCCTCGACATGGATGCCAGCGGTTTCGGCATGGGCCAGCGCAGCCAGCGCTATTCGATGCTGGTCGAGGACGGCGTCGTGAAGCTGATCAACGTCGAGGCGCCGGGCGATTTCTCGGTTTCCAGTGCGGAACACATGCTTGAACAGATGTGATCGCTTGATCCACCCTGGAAAATAAAAAGGGGCGCGCCGGAAGGCTGCGCCCCTTTTCGTATCAGAGGCCGAAGCTGACCGTCACGAAGACCCGGCGCGGATCGCCGTAGAAACCGGTCAGCGTGCCTTCCAGCCCCAGGGTCGGGACGAAAGGCGCGCCGCCCACACCGCCGCTAACGAAGTTGTAGCCCGCCACGATATAGCGCGTGTCGGTCAGATTCTTGCCGTGCAGGCCGATGCTGAAGCGGCCCGAATCCGGCGTATAGACGACGCTCGCATCGACCAGCGCGAAGCCGTCCTGGTCCAGGAACTGGTTCGGCACCTCGAACTGGCTGGTTTTTGTCCGGAAGGAATAGGACCCGATCAGGTCGACCATGCCCGCGCCCGCCGGCATGGCGACATTGATACCGGTGTTGAACGTGAGGTCCGGCGTATTCTGGAACACTCGCTGGTCCGCCACGTCGTTGCCGAAGGCGTCGATGAACTGGTTATACTTCGCATCCAGGATACCGGCGGCCATCGTCACGCCGAAGCGGCTGCCCGGGCCCGCGAAATCACGGCTAATCGTCGCGATCGCCTCGATCTCGGCCCCGTTGATGTCCGCATCGCCGGCGTTGGAGGTGATGCCGATGAACGTGTCGTTCTGCCCGTCGTTGTTGCTGTCGAAGCCGACCGATCCCGGGATTTGGACGTCGGTATAGTCGCCTTTGAAGATCGCCGCGCTAAGGTAGAGGTCACCGTTCAGCAGGCTGCCTTTGTAGCCCAGTTCGTAGCTGTCGACCGTTTCCGGCGCGAAGCGGAGGAATTCGAACTGGTCGGCATAGTCGATCGTGCCATCGCCGTTGAGGTCGGGCGCCGCGGTTGTCTGGCCGCGGGGATCGAACCCGCCGCCCTTGAAGCCCCGCGAATAGCTCAGGTAGATGTTCTGGTCCGGCGTCGGCTTGAAGCTGATGCTGGCGCGCGGAGTGAACTTTTCGAAAGTTTCGGTGCCTTCGAAGTCCGACGTTACCGCAATGGGGAAGGCATCGGATGGCGGAAACAACGGGGAATAACCGCCGAGGAAGGTCGTGCGCAGCACAGTACTGTTACGCTCGTCGCTCGTATAGCGCCCCCCGACCGACAGGCTGATCTGGTCCGTGATATCGTAAGTGAAATCACCGAACACCGACCATGTTTTGGTATTCACGTCGCCCAGAACCTGAGCATTCAATCCGGGTAGGCTCGCAATAGAGCCAAGCAGAAACAGAGCGGTATCAAATGCGGTAAACGCGTTGGCGTCAAGGTAATAGGCGCCGAGCACGCCGTTCAGGCGATCGCCTTCCCACAGCAGTTGCACTTCCTGACTGAACTGGTCGTTCTTGTAGATCGCCGGCACATCGAGGTCGGCTGCCGGAAGACTGTCGAAATCGATCGGCGTGGTGGACTTGTCCTCGCGGTAGCCGGTGATCGAGCGCAGCGTGAGGTTGTCGGAGAGATAGAAGGACAGGTTGAGAGCGCCGCCATATGCCTCGACCTCTTGGTCGACGACATTGAGTCCCGCGCGCGTGTCGTACGGATCGTCGAGCACCGGTGCACCGCTGAAGAGGCCGGGGATCAGGCGCGCGCCCTGCCGTGGCTCGCTCGTGTCGCGCACATAATCGCCTGACAGGCGCGCGAAGACGGCTGGCGTGTCGAGCTCAATCGTTCCGCGCGCGGCCCAGACATCCTTGTTGTAGTTCTCCACCCCGTCCTGGACGAGGTTGTCGCCGTATCCACCTCGGCTGAGCCGCGCGCCGCTCGCCCCGATGCGAAGGTTCTCGCTCAGTGGTGTGGATGCGGAGACGACGAGGTCGGCCTGGTTGTACGAGCCGTAAGTCGCGCGGACATTGAAGGCAACCTCGTCGGGTAGCGGCGCGGTTACGTACTTGATCGCCCCGCCGATGGTGTTGCGACCGTAAAGCGTGCCTTGCGGGCCACGCAGCACCTCGATCCGCTCGACATCGTAGATATCGAGCACGGCAGCCTGCGGGCGGTTGAGATAGACGTCGTCGACATAAAGACCGACGCCCGCCTCGAAACCCGCGACCGGATCCTGCTGGCCGACGCCGCGGATGAAGGCGGTCAGCGTCGTGTTGGTGCCGCGGCTGACTTCCAGCGTGAGGTTGGGAACGACCTCGCCGATTTCGGTGAGCTCCAGCGTGCCGCTCGTGACCAGATCGTCCCCGCTGAGCGCTGTGACCGAGACCGGCACGTCGACCAACCGCTCTTCCCTGCGCCGAGCGGTGACGACGATCTCGCCGCCTTCTGCCGGCAGTTCGATCTCGTCATCGGGCATGGGCTGCGTGTCTTGCGCAAACGCGGCGGACGGCACGGCAGCAAACGATGCGCCGGCCATGAGAATGGCAACACGGCTGGCAGAAAACGTCTTCATCTGAAAATCTCCCTCTCCTGATGCGCAGCCATATTGAAACTTGAACCACCTTTCAAGTTACCGATTGACGATATCCGCAAGTCCTTGCACATTGCCGGACATGGGGACGGAGAATTCAGCGAAGGAAGCCGCCAGAGAAGCGCGCATGCCGCGCACCGAGCGGGGCAAGCGGACGCGGCGAAAACTGCTCAACGCCGCACAGGCGGAGTTCGGCGAGCGCGGCTTTGCGGAAACATCGATCAGCGGCATCACCCGCCGCGCCAACGTCGCCCTCGGCAGTTTCTATACCTACTTCGAATCGAAGGAGAGCATCTTCCGCGACCTGGTGCGTGACATGAGCGAACAGGTGCGCGTCGAGGTGTCGAAAGGCGTCGATCCCGAAGCGCAATCCTTCGGCATCGAGCAATCCGCCCTCGCCGCCTTCCTACGCTTCGTAAAAGCAAACAAGGCTATCTACCGCATCATCGACGAGGCGGAATTCGTCGATCCGGAATCCTACAGGCTGCATTACAAAAGCACGGCCGCTCGCATTCTCGGTCGCCTCAAGGCCGGCAGCGAAAGCGGCGTTTTCCGCGACGACCTGGAAGAAGCGCACGCATGGGCCGTCATGGGCATGAACGTATTCCTCGGCCTGCGCTACGCGGTGTGGGACGAAGACGGCGACGATCCGGACCGCGTGTCCGCCATTGCCCGTTCTCTATTGGAACACGGCCTTGCCAGGCGCTGATCAGCCGTAGCCCATCAGCTTGAGAACTTCCTCGCGGCTACGGGCATCTTCGCGGAATGTGCCCATCATTCGGCTTGTCACCATTCCCACCCCCGGCGTACGGACGCCGCGTGCCGTCATGCAGGCGTGGGTGGCATCGATCACCACCGCGACGCCGCGCGGTTCAAGGTGCTCCCAGATGCATTCCGCCACTTCGGCGGTCAGCCGTTCCTGGATCTGCAAGCGCCTGGCAAACCCGTGCAGGACGCGCGCAAGCTTAGATATGCCGACCACGCGGTTGCTCGGCAGGTAGGCGATCGCGGCCTTGCCGATGATCGGCGCCATGTGGTGCTCGCAATGGCTCTGGAACGGGATGTCTTTCAACAAGACGATCTCGTCGTAGCCGCCAACCTCTTCGAACACCCGGGACAGGTGGACGGCAGGGTCTTCGGTATAACCGAGGCAATATTCCTTCCATGCCCGCGCGACGCGTTGCGGCGTGTCGAGTAGCCCTTCCCGGTCGGGGTCGTCCCCCGCCCATCGAAGCAACGTGCGGACGGCGTCCTGCACTTCGTCCGGTACGGGGGGCTTGCCCCGCGGATCGTCTTCGTCGGGACCAACAAGGCTGCTCATTCGCCATTCCTCCTCGATAATCTCTTGCGCATGCGGCTGAGGCGCCCTCCCTTGCGGAAGATGCCGCCCTTGGCAAACGGTTCGAGCAGGTCGTCCGGATCCTCCGGATCGAGCGCCTGGGAACGGGCCAACTCCCTCTGGACGATGTTGAGTTCCGGCGGATGGTACCGCTGCAAGCGACGCGGGCTGTCGGTTTCGACGTGTTCGATCATGGCCGCCATCGAGCCGTGGCGGGCGAGCAGGTTGCGCATCTCTTCCTCTTCGACACCGCAGTGTTCGGCCAGCAGCGACCAGCGCAGGCCGCGAATGACGGCGCCTGCGTGCTCGTTCCCTTTGCGCGCCGCATCTATGAACAGGTCGCATTCGGAATCGAGCCGCATTGACCGATTGTTGAAATTGGCGCTGCCGACCCGCAGCACCTCGTCGTCGACGATCATGATCTTCGCATGAACGTAAATCGGCGTTTCGCCGACGTAGGGGCACCAGATCGAGAAGCGGTTCTCGTGATCCGCTTCGCGCACATAGCGTACGAGTTCGGCCCGGACATGGTCCATAACCTGCTGTTCCAGCCAGCCATCGGCGTTTTCGGGATGGACGATCACGATTTCCGGCGGATCGTCCTCCTCCAGACGCGCGATCATTGCTTCTGCGATCTTGCGAGAGGCGAAATACTGGCTTTCGGCATAGATGAAGCGTTTGGCCCGGCGAATGTGCGCAAGGAACAATTGCTCGATTTCGGTCACAGCGCCCCAGTCGCGGTAAGCCGCGCGGGTGCGGGCAATGCCGATCTCGACATTCTCGAATTGCACGTCGAGCTCGTCCGGCCACAGGCTGTCCGTCCGCTTCGCGTGCGGCTTCAGCGGCTTGCCGCCGGCACGGATCCAGCGGTCGCGGCCGATATCCTCCAGCGCATCGGCCACCTCGCCCTCGACCATCATCGTGGCATCATGCCAGGGCGTGTAGGTTCCGCCGCGCGGGGATTTGCGACGCTCGTCGTCTTCCTTGTGCTCACGCGTGTCCCAGCGGCCGTCTGTCATGTCGATGCCGCCACAAACCGCCAAGCGATCGTCGAGCACGGCAATCTTCTGATGATGCGAACACCCGGTGGGAAGGGCGCTATCGAAAGTGAAATCGATACGCTTGTGCGGCGACCAGCGCAGCAGATCGAACCACATCGAGCCCCGCAGGGGGAACTTGAAGATGCCGACGCTCCACTTGAGCAACCGGATTTCCAGGGTCTTGCGGTGCCGCACGAGCCAGGGAATGAAGCTGCCGAGGCGGGACGGCTGTTCCTTCTTCCGCCCCTTCTCGAACCAGCGGCGCCCCTCGGTCAGGTGAATGCGCGTATCGAAATCCCACCCTATCAGCAGGATGCGATGCCGCGCATTCATCATGGCCTGCTGCATCACGGAAAAATAGCACTGCGCGTCAATGATGAGCGAAGCCCTCTCCGCTTTCGCGAAGCGCCACACCGTTTCGTCCACGCCTTCCGACAAGCGCGAAACCTGTTTCGGTTTCGGCTCTTGTTCGGATCGCTGCTCGTCCGACTCGTTCTCTTTCGCCATGCCCCCCGCCGATCCCGGCCTATTCCTTGGCTTCGCTCTTCTTTTCGGGCGTCACTTCGGCATCGGCCTTTTCGACTTCCTTACGGCGATCGAACACCTTGGCCATCTGCTCTTCGTCATCCGTGTCGAGATACTTCTCGAAATCCTTGAAGTGCTCGTCCTCCTCCTCGTCGATGTGGTGGAGGTAGTCGTGCTTCAGGGTCTTGAACTTCTGCAGCCATGCGCTCGACGACATGTCGGTTGCGGCCAGATCGTTGAGCGTTTCGTTGATTTCGTGGTGCTCGGCCACCGAATGGCGGGTCTCGTCCGTTGTTTCGGGTTTGCGGAGCATGGTGGCGTAAAGCGCCTGCTCCTCGGCCGCGGCGTGGCTCTTCACCTCCTTTGTGAATTCGGTGAACAGCTGCTCGCGCTCCGGGCTGTCGCCGCTGGTCTCGCCGATCTTCTCCAGCAATTCGCGGTGGCGATCGTGGTCTTCCTTGAGGCGAGCGAAAATCTGTTCAGCGGCCATGGCAATTCTCCGATTGTGTGCTTGGTTGGAGAATGTGCGGGCGCGCGGAGGGTTCCAACCTCCCGTTGACCCGAAACCAAACACCCCGCCCCCGCTTTCGCGGAGACGGGGTGTTTGATGGCGCGCCCGGAAGGATTGTCTGCGCGCCTGCGGCGCTCCGCCTTCTCCGCCGCTGCGCGGCTCCGAATCCGAACGGGTCCGAACCTCCCACTGACCCGAAACCAAACACCCCGCCCCCGCTTTCGCGGAGACGGGGTGTTTGATGGCGCGCCCGGAAGGATTCGAACCTCCGGCCACCTGATTCGTAGTCAGGTACTCTATCCAGCTGAGCTACGGGCGCGCACTGGAAGCGGGCACATAGGCAGGGGATTTGCGCTTGGCAATAGCTATTCCGGGAAAAGCCGCCGCAGCTTTGCCGCAAGCTCGATGTCGAGCGGGGGGCGCGCGAGACTGTCGATTTCCGCGGCCGTGAACCAGCCGACGCCCTCCCCCTCCACGGCACGCGGGGTCCCCGCAAATTCCCCTACCCTGTAAAGGAGTAAGACAATGCCCGGCTCATCATCGACAGCGTCACGCTGGGCGAAGGAGACCGGCTCGATCGTCGCCGGATCGATCTCGATATCGAGCTCTTCGTGAAGCTCGCGGATCAAAGCTTCCGTCGGTTTTTCAGAGACTTCGACCTTTCCGCCGGGAAATTCCCACAACCCGCCATGCGCCTTTGCGAGCGGCCTGCGATGCATCAGCCATCGACCCGCCCCGTCTGGGATCGCGCCCGCGACCACCAGCAGGTATGTCGGATTCTTTTTCATGTCGCAGCCCGCCATCAACCTTTTGTTAGCATCCTCGCGGCAGAAGGGCTCCATCGCAACACGTCATTGGGGTGACCGATGTTCAACATCATCAAGTCATTGGGGAACGACGAGAAGGGCGCCACTGCTGTGGAGTACGGCCTGATCGTCGCGTTGATCGTGGTTGCGATCATCGGCGCGGTCAAAGGCGTCGCCGATGAAAACAACGGCATGTGGGCCACCGTAAGCAACAAGACGGCAGTCGCACACGGGACCGTTTAGAGTTTCTAAACTTCCGGCCGATATTTGAAGCAAGTCCCGAAGGCGCCGTCGGCAAATCCGGGCAGGGTACCGAAGACTGAAGACTGAACCAGGAGACCAACAATGCAGTTCATCAACAAGCTCGTCCGTGACGAAGAAGGCGCGACCGCAATCGAATACGGCCTGATCGCCGCTCTGATCGCTGTTGCAGCTATCGCAGCTATGCAGGGCCTCGGCGAGCAGCTGAACACGACCTTCAACAAGGTCAGCACGAAAATGGCCGAAAAAAACTAAGACGTTCGGACCAACCGAAAAGAAAGGCGGCCGGAGCGATCCGGCCGCCTTTTTCTTTGTCTTCAATCCGCGCCCTGCGAATGGGCGCGAAGCAATCAGCGCCCGCGAACCACGATCTTGTAGCTTTGCCCGGCGCGTACCTGGTCGGTGGACGACAAGCCGTTGAGGACCCGGAAGCGCGCTTCCTGCGCGCTATCGTAAGCCATCCGGCGCGACAGTGTAGCAACCGAATCGCCGCTGCCGGCCACGACCACATCGATAATGCGGGGCACGACCCGTGCCGCTTCCGCATCCGAAATACGCCGCACGGACTGGAACATCGGATTGAAGATGCCGGTCTGACCGGCCTGCGTAATCGTTAGGAAGTGGTAGGCGCGGCCACCACCGAAGTCATAGGCGAAGACGGTCACGTCGATCTGCTGCTGGCCGTTGTTTACGCGCGCGACGCCATACGAAGCCGGAAGGCCGTTGACGGTCGTGCGCTCTATGACTTGCGGGGTGACCTGCTGCTGCTGATTGCCAAGCTTTGCGAACTGGGCGCGCACGTAGGTTTCCAGGTTGCCGTTGTAGCTGTCGGTGGTGAACTGGCCCTGCCCACGGTCGCCATTGATCGAAACCGCGCGCGGCGAGTTCACCATGTAGAACCCGTTCGGGGCCGAGAAGCTGAGGCGGAAGTCGGGATGGATGAAGGTGTCGCCTTCGATCATGCCCTGTTCCGGCTTGTCGCCATAGGCAAGCCCGTCGATGCGGCTCAGAAAACGGTCGCGATTGGTGGTCGTGCCCGGTTTGCCGGCCGCGAAGGACAGCGCATCGTTGACACGCTCTGCGGGGTCGGGGTGGGTCGAAGCCCACTCCGGCAAGGTTGCGTTGCCGCGACCCTGCAATTGCGAATCAAGCGAGTTCTGCGCTGCGAGGCTTGCAAGCACGGTTGCCATTGCGCGCGGATCGTATCCGGCTTGGCTAAGGTAAGTGATGCCGAGTTGGTCGGCCTCGATTTCCTGACTGCGCGAATAGGACAGGGTGGCAAGCTGCGGTGCCTGACCGGCGACTTGTTGGCCCAGGCGGCCGAGAGCGCTGTCGCCGAGCAGCACGGCGGACGCTACCTGGCCGAGGATGCCGAGCAGCTGGTTGCGCTGCGCCGTCTGCTGGCGGCGGGCGGAATGGCGGGCGGCCACGTGGCCGACTTCATGGCCCAGCACGCCTGCAAGCTCTGCTTCGTTGTTCATCAGGCCGACAAGCTGGCGGGTGATGTAAACGTAGCCGCCCGGGACGGCGAAAGCGTTGTTGACCGAGCTGTCGAGCGTGGTGACGGTGAAACTATCGCGCGCCCCGGCAAGGCCCGACCGAACCGAAATGTCCTTGCCGATCATCTCGACATAAGCCGCCGCCGGGCCGGTTTCCTGGCCGCCGAACTGCTGGATGAATTGCGGGTGGGCTTCCTGTCCGATCTTGGCCTCTTCGGGCGTGATAGGCGACCCGGCAGGCACGTTCGCCCCGGGGATCGAGGCGCAGGCCGATAGCGCGAGCGCGGTCGCGGTCCCGGCTGCAAGGCGGGCGAAGCGGAATTTCTGGGTAAGTGCGGTCATGGCAATCCTCCACGGGTTGGGCGCGGAGCTGGTGTCCGCTGTTACCCTGTCCGAACCGCCATAAGGGTTCCTTGTTCCCGCGCGGGCGCTTCCTAGCTCGCGTCGATTTGCAGGAAACGCTCTTCGCGCAAGCGCCTGATTTCCGAAGGGTCTTTGCGAGCCAGCTCATCCAGTTCCTCGCCGATGGCGCGGGAAAGATACTCGGCGGCACCCTCATGATCGCGGTGCGCCCCGCCAACGGGCTCGCGCACGATGCGATCAATCACGCCGAGCGACTTCAGATCCTGCGCGGTCATCTTCATCGCTTCGGCTGCATCGGGTGCTTTTTCCGCAGTGCGCCAGAGGATCGAGGCGCAGCCTTCGGGCGAGATCACCGAATAGACCGCGTGCTCCAGCATCAGCACCCGCTCCGCACTCGCCAGCGCGACAGCGCCGCCGGATCCGCCCTCACCCACAATTACCGCCACCATCGGCGTCGGCAGGGCAAGGCAAGCCTCGGTCGCGCGGGCGATGGCTTCCGCCTGCCCGCGTTCTTCCGCCTCCACGCCCGGGAATGCGCCCGACGTATCCACCAGCGTGACAACAGGCAGGCCGAAGCGTCCGGCGAGTTCCATCAATCGGATCGCCTTGCGATAGC
Source organism: Alteriqipengyuania flavescens (assembly GCF_030406725.1). Classification (NCBI taxonomy): domain Bacteria; kingdom Pseudomonadati; phylum Pseudomonadota; class Alphaproteobacteria; order Sphingomonadales; family Erythrobacteraceae; genus Pseudoblastomonas; species Pseudoblastomonas flavescens. The sequence goes on from NZ_CP129107.1 coordinate 2,558,476, forward strand.
CCTCCGGCTTGCCCATGCCGAAATTGTGCTTCAGCCGGCTTTCGGTGTCGTTGCCCTTCTCGTGCCCGATCACCATCACGCGCCGGTCGCCGAGCCTTGCAAAGCCGCCCTGGATCGCCTCGTCGTCGCCATACAGGCGGTCGCCGCCCAAAGGCGTGAAGTCGGTAAAGATATGATCGATGTAATCGCGGAAATGCGGGCGCGCGGGGTGCCGGGCAACCTGCGTTTTCTGCCACGGCGTCAACGCTGAATAGGTGCTGGCGAGGAGATCGGCGCTCTTGGCCTCCAACCGGGCAAGCTCGTTGCCGATGTCCACTTCATCGCCCGCAGCGGCGGCGCGCAAGTCGGCAATACGAGACTCCAGCGCTGCGACCGGCTTTTCGAATTCGAGATAGCTAACCATCGGACAAAGCCGCTAGTCGCTTCGCCTGCGCGCTGCAAGCGGATGCCGCTCGTTCACCAGGGCGACAAGCCGCGCGGAGTCCACGTGGGTGTAGATTTGCGTGGTCGCGATATCGGCATGGCCGAGCATCGTCTGCAGCACGCGCAGGTCTGCCCCGCCTTCCAACAGATGCGTGGCAAAGGCGTGGCGCAGGACATGCGGGCTGATTTTTGCAGGGTCCAGCCCGGCGCGTGCCGCCAGTGCCTTGAGCAGCTGGAACAAACGCACGCGGGAAAGATGCTTGCCCCCGCGCGAGGGGAATAGGTGTTTCGTATCCTGCGGCCGCACCGCCAGCCAGCGCGATAGCACGGCGCGCGCGCGGCGGCTGACCGGCACCATACGCGCCTGCCCGCCCTTGCCGGTCACAGTCAGGAATGGCGCATCGCGCGGCACCGCCGCCAGCGGTAGAGAGACGAGTTCGGTGGCGCGCAGGCCGGAACCGTAAAGCAATTCGATCAGCACGAGCAGCCGGATGGCCGCGGGCTCGTCGCTGTCCGCCTCCTCCTCCGCTTTCCGGAAAAGCAGCTCGATCTGATCGTGGCCCAGCAATTTGGGGAGCGGGCGGCGCGTGGCAGGACGCGGCAGGGCGGAAGACGGGTCGTCATCGCGTAGTCCCTCGTCCACGCAGAAGCCGTAGAACTGGCGCAAGGCCGAGGATTTGCGCGCCACCGTGCTCGGCGCAAGATCGCTCCACGCGGCGGAGAGTTTCGCTAGCGCATCGCGCGATGCGGCGACCGGATCGCCGATCAGTTCGGCCACCCCTTCGAGATCGCGGCGATAGGCGGCGAGCGTGTTCGCCGCCGCGCCCCGCTCCGCAGCCAGCATGGCGAGGAAACTCTCGACCGCCTCACCGGCCGCCATCGGCCTAGCTCCGCGCGACCGCCTCTGCGGCGATCATCCGGGCTTCGGCTGACAGGCCTGCCTGGTCGAGGGCGCGCACGATATGGAACAGGTGGCGAGGCGTCATCCGGTCCCAGGTCTCGCTCTGCATGCCGAGCCCCGCCAGCATCGCCACGAGAGGCCCGTTGCGATACTCACCCGCCTGGCCGATCAGTCGGCTCCACCGCGTTTCCCGCGTCAGGCCGAGATTGCCGGCAAGCGATTCCGCCGCAGAGACGTCCAGCCTGCCGAGGCCGGCCAGCCCTGCAGCGAACATCTGCCCTTTGGCCTTCCCAGCATCGCCAATGAAATCGTCCACGGCGCCTTCGTCCACCGCGCTTTCCTGGTTAGGCTGTGCCAAGGCGAGCAGGGCCCAGCCTTCGGTGCCTTCGTTGACAATGCTGCCCCAGCGCATGGCGTTGCGGTCGAGGCCTGCGGACAGCATTGATGCGATGAGGCCCGCCGCGGCATCGGCATGGGCATCCGATGGCGTGATGCGGGCGGCGGCGTAAGCGGTGAGCACTTGCCCGCCATAGCGGTCATCCCCTTCGCCCCAGAGTTCGCGGATCGCGGCGACGCGCGCTTCCTGCGTATCGGCGACATAGGCGCGGCGCAGTGTCTCGGCCCGTGCCTGCGAGGCGCCTTCCACACTGTTGTCCGCGTAGACTTGTGAAAGCAAATCTACCGCCGCCGAAGAGGACAGCACCCCGCGCTGGGCGGCGAAGTTTGCCAGCGAGGCACGCCGCGCCAGGCCGACTGCCGGCGATTGCGCCGCCTGCAAACGGATCAGCGGCGCGGCGTTCTGCGCGAGCTCGTCAGGGAAATCGATCCCCAGCGCGCTGGCGAGGCCCCAGCGCCATGTGGTCAGCTCGTCGACCCCGTCCCACTCGATAGTGATGGCACGCCGCCCCTCGCCCGCCAGGCCGGCGTAGCGCTGGGCAAGCAGCACGTCGATCTCCGGCGCCTGCTTGTTGTTGAGCACGGAATTCAGCTGGCGATTGGCATAGGCGTTGTCGCCGGAAAAGCCGGTGCAGATCAACACCGCCATCCGCCACTGCGCGTCCTCGCGAATGTCGGCCCCTCGCCGCGCGACGGGACATATTGCGGTAATGTCGCCCGTGCCGAGCGCCGCACCGAGCGCCTGCGTCGCCATGTTGATACTGTAATTGCGCGTATCGACATCCTGCAGCAGCGCGCGCGCGAGATGCGGCTCGCCGAGGCGGTTGAGGACACGGACGCGCAGTGCTGCAAACTCGCTGGCCCGCATGCCGTCCGGCGTTTCGAGCCGACTGGCCAATGCACGGCGCAGCAGGATGTGGCCCCAGCGCGAAACCATCGGCCCTTCGATATTTTTCAGCGCAGCGCGCACGATGGATCCCGGCTGGCCGGAGAGCGATGCTGCCGGAAAACCACCCTCGCGACTGTCGATCACGCCCACGCGGGCGAAATCCCTTTGCGCTGAGGCCGGAATGTCGAAATTCTGGGTAATGCCGAATAATTCTTCCAGTTCGGTATCGCTCATGTTCTCGATCTCGCGGATCGAAGGCAAGCGTCCCGGGAAGCGCACTGTCCCGCTTGCTGAAGGGGTGGAGGGAGCCGGGGCGGCGCTCCTCGACCCTCCGCCACCACTCGGCGGCAGGGGCTGCACGACGGCGCCCCCTCCCCCTGTCGGACGCGGCGCCGGGGCCGGAGCCGGAGCGGGCGCAGGAGCCGGCGCGGGCCGCGGCGAAGGTGTGGGCGCAGGATCGTCGAAACCGGGGGGCAGGATGGACGTCGGACGCGCCATCACGAGCGACGAGGTCGCCGCCAGCATCGCGCCGGTCACCAGTCCCGATATCCACACGGATTTGCGCATCAAAACTCCTCCGGCACGGGCACGGGCTGCACGATCTCGCGCACCGGCTCACGACCGCCATCGATCCAGGCGTAAACGATCAGGATCGCCAGCAGGAATATTGCCCCGACGCCGATCCGCCACATCGTGTCCCGATCCATCGCCACGGCCTGCCAAACTCTCCTTCGCGCGCACCAAGCCCGCGTGTCCTTGCCGTGCGCCTAGCGCATCTATAGGCGGGGCGGCAATGACCAACACGATGCCAGAATCCGACCGGCCAGACACCGACCGGGACATGAGCCGGGCAACCCGCGCCGTCGATCCCGCCGAACTGCGCCGCCGGCTGGACCGGCCCGTGGTCCTCGTCGGCATGATGGGCACCGGCAAGTCCACCGTGGGCCGCAAGCTGGCGCAGACCATGACGGTCGAATTCACCGATGCCGACCACGAGATCGAGCAGGCCGCGCAAATGAGCGTGGGCGATATATTCGCCGAATTTGGCGAGGCCTATTTTCGTGATGGCGAACGCCGCGTGATCGCCCGTCTTCTGGAAGAAAGCAGCGGCGTCATCGCGACAGGTGGCGGGGCTTTCTGCAACGAGGAGACCCGCGCGCTGATCCTCGACCGGGCCATCGCGGTGTGGCTCGACAGTCCGATCGACGTGCTGGTGGAACGGACGGGGCGCAAGGACACGCGGCCCTTGCTGCGTGACAGCGATCCGCAGGAAATCCTCACCCGTCTCCATGACGAACGCGCGCCCTTCTACGGCGAGGCGCAGCTACGCGTCGAAAGTGCCAACGGACCGCACCAGCAGACGGTCGACCGTATAGTTTCCGCGCTCGACGACTGGACCCGGGCCAATGTCTGACACGGTCCGCGTCGATCTTGCCGGGCGCAGCTACGACGTGCGGATCGGCTCCGCCTTGCTGGAGCGCACAGCTGCCGAAGCGGAAGGCTTGCTGAAGCGGGAGGTCGTGCCGGTCGTGGCAGACGCGAACGCGCGGGCGCATCATGGCGGGCGGCTGGCGAGGTCTCTGGACGACGGCGGGCACCGGGTCGAATGGTTCGAAGTCGCACCCGGCGAGGCGGCGAAAAGCTGGGAGGTGCTGCAGCGCCTTACCGACTGGATGCTCGAACTCGGCGTGGAGCGCAGCGACAATGTCATCGCCTTCGGCGGCGGCGTGGTTGGCGACCTCACCGGCTTTGCGTGCGCCATTCTGAAGCGGGGATGCGGCTTCATCCAGGTGCCCACCACCCTGCTCGCACAGGTCGATTCCAGCGTCGGCGGCAAGACCGCGATCAACACGGCGGCGGGCAAGAACCTGGTCGGCGCGTTCCACCAGCCTTCTCTCGTCCTCGCGGATCTCGACTGCCTTGCTACCCTGCCGGAGCGCGAAGTGCGCGCCGGATATGCCGAAGTTATCAAGTACGGCATCCTCGGCGATGCGGATTTCTTCGCCTGGTGCGAGGACAATGGCCGGCACGTCGTCGAGGGCGACGTCGCGGCCCAGCTCCACGCCGTGCGCACCAGCGTTGCGGCCAAGGCGGCCATCGTGGCGCAGGACGAGCGCGAGACCAGCGGCCGCCGCGCCCTGCTCAACCTCGGACATACGTTCGGCCATGCGCTGGAGGCGGAGACCGGGTTTTCGGACAGGCTGCTCCACGGCGAAGGGGTCGCGCTCGGCATGGTGTTGGCCGCGCGCTATTCTGCGCGGCGCGGCACGCTTTCAGGGGACGATGCGGCACGTATCACGCGGGCCCTGGACAGCGCCGGCTTGCCGAGCGAGATCGCCGCTCTGGGCCTTGATGCCGATGGCACGCGCCTTGCCGAACACATGCGCCATGACAAGAAGGCCAGCGGCGGCAATGTGCCTTTTCTACTGCTGAACGGGATCGGCGATGCCTATCTCGACAGGTCGGTCGACCTCGCCGACGTCGCCGCGTTCATGGATGAACAGTTGCAGTCACATTAGTCGTGTGGCTCGTCGGCCCGACGTGCTTCAAACAGCCGCGCGCCGTTTTCGACCGGGCCGCCCGGTCCGGCCAGCACGACCTCGCCCACGGCATCGGGAAAACCGACGACCAGCACTTCGGACATCATCGGTCCGATTTGTCGCGGAGAGAAGTTTACCACCGCCATAACCTTCCGCCCGATGAGATCGGCAGGCGCGTAATTGGCCACGATCTGCGCCGAGCTTTTGCGTATCCCGACCGCACGGGAAATCGATGGTCAGCCGATATGCTGGCTTGCGCGCTTCGGGAAATTTCTCTGCCGTCACGATTGTACCCACGCGAATATCGACCTTCAGGAATTCGTCGAATTCGATCTGCGGTCCAATAGGCGCGCTGGGATCGTGCGATAAATGCATGTCAGTCCAGCTCCAGGATCACCTCGTCGACCGCCAGACTGTCGCCTTCGGCAGCATTGATCTTTGCGATCCTGCCCTCCTTTTCTGCGCGCAAGATGTTTTCCATCTTCATCGCCTCGACAGTGGCCAGCGGCTGTCCGGGCTGGACCTCTTCGCCTTCCGCCACGTGAAGCGACACGAGCAAGCCCGGCATGGGACAGATCAGCATCTTCGAAAGGTCCGGCGGCACTTTCTCGATCATGTGATCGGCCAGGTGCGCGATCCGCTGCGGCAGGATGCGCAGCGAATGGGTCGCCCCGCGCGTGGTGATGTCATAGCCCATGCGCGTCGGCGCAAGCTGGATCGTCAGTTCCTCGTCGCCCAGTTCGACAGCCACCGTCCTGTCCCCCGGCGTGTAATCGAAACTCAGCTCCACCTCGGTATCGTCCACGAGAATTGCATCCTCGCCCAGCCGCACGGTATAGTCCGTGTCGCCTACGCGCACCGCCCAGTCGCCATTGGGGGCGGTCTTGCCATTCAGCTGTTGGTCGATCCGCCGCGCCCGGTCCGCATCGGCTGTCGCGATCACGCCGCCGATGGCGGCAAGGCCGCGCTTGAGTTCGTCCGACGGCGGCGCGCCTTCGAACCCGTCCGGGTATTCTTCGGCGATGAAGCCGGTGGTGAGTTCCCCCGAGCGGAAGCGCGGATGCTGCATCAGCGCGGAGAGGAAATCGACATTGTGGCCCAGGCCCTCGATGCGAAAGGCGTCGAGCGCAGCGACCTGCAAATCGGCCGCCTCGTCGCGTGTCTCGCCCCAGGTGATCAGCTTGGCGATCATCGGGTCGTAGAACATTGACACTTCGCCGCCTTCGTAGACACCGTCGTCCACGCGGATGCCGTCCACGCCTCGGCGGCCGTTGGCAGAACCGTCGTCCGCCCACGGCTCTTCGGGCGGCTCGTAATGCACCAGCCGGCCGATGGAGGGCAGGAAGCCGCGATAGGGGTCTTCGGCATAGACGCGGTTCTCGATCGCCCAGCCGTCGATGCCGATGTCGTCCTGCGTGAACGGAAGTGCCTCACCCGCCGCGACGCGGATCATCTGTTCCACGAGGTCGATGCCGGTGATCGCCTCGGTCACCGGGTGTTCGACCTGCAGGCGGGTGTTCATTTCGAGGAAGTAGAAGCTTTCCCCCGTCGGGTCCGCGCCGCTGACGATCAGCTCGACGGTGCCCGCGCTGTAGTACCCGACTGCGCGGGCGAGTGCGACGCACTGTTCGCCCATCGCCTTGCGCATCGCGGGCGTGACGAAGGGCGACGGCGCTTCCTCCACCACCTTCTGGTGGCGGCGCTGGATGCTGCACTCGCGCTCGTTGAGGTAGACGATGTTGCCGTGCTGGTCGCCGAGGATCTGGATCTCGATGTGGCGCGGATTGAGGATGAACTTCTCGATGAAGACGCGGTCGTCGCCGAAGCTGTTGAGGCCTTCGCGCTTCACGCTCTCGAAGCCCTCGCGCACGTCAGTTTCCGTGTAGGCGAGGCGCATGCCCTTGCCGCCCCCGCCCGCGCTGGCCTTCATCATCACCGGGTAGCCGATCTCGTTCGAGATGCGCACCGCGTGCTCGGTATCCTCGATCTCGCCGACGAAGCCGGGGACGACGTTGACCCCTGCTTCCCTGGCCAGCCTCTTGGACTCGATCTTGTCGCCCATCGCGGCGATCGCGGTCACCGGCGGGCCGATGAAGGCGATGTTCTCCTTGGCCAGCGCCTCGGCGAAGCTGGTGCGTTCGGAAAGGAAGCCGTAGCCCGGATGCACCGCTTCGGCCCCCGTCGCCTTGCACGCGGCGATGATTTTGTCCGCAATCAGGTAGCTCTCGGCCGCGGGCGCTGGACCGATGTGCACCGCCTCGTCCGCCATCCGCACGAACGGCGCGCGCGCATCGGCGTCCGAATAGACCGCGACGGTCGCGATACCCATCCGGCGCGCGGTCTTGATGACCCGGCAAGCAATCTCGCCCCGGTTGGCTATGAGGATTTTGGAGAACATTAACAGAATTTCTTCTTCGCAATTTGGTAGAATTCGAGAGGAACGGCTGTCCATCTTTCAAGGGGCAGATTGTCATCACGCCAATCTTGAAATTCATTCGGCTTAATCTGATTTACAGTCTTATTGTCAGAATTTGCCCATTCGTTTCCAAAACTAACTATGCCGACAGCACCAGACTTTGAGCACTCAAAACTGATTATCCCAGTGTCGACCGTCTTCTCGTTAGTTTCATAATAGAGGTCGATCCAATCGCCGTTGCGCTTCATCGGCACCGCCCACCATGAGGTCGAGTATGGCCCATCGATATGCTGGTCATAGACGAAGTATACCCTCTGACCGGGCCGAAACTCAGAATCTCGAAATTCACCTTCGACGCGCCATCCATTGATTGCTTCTGATGCTTTCGCTTCCTTCTCGGCAGCATCATTAGCTTCATTATCGCTCGTCTGAACGGAGGGTACATCAGATGGCGTCGGTGCACCGTCATCGCCATCCATTGGTTCACAAGCTGTAACAGTGGCGACAGCAAATAACGCACAAATTTCTTTTAGCACTGGACCATCTCCCTAGCCCGCAGCGGCTCCTCGCCCTTGAGCGCCGTCAGCCCCAGCTTGGCGAACAGCGCGACGTCGCTGTCGTCGCCGGCGTTGGGGGCGGTGAGCAGCTTGTCGCCGGTGAAGATCGAGTTCGCGCCGGCGAGGAAGCACAGCGCCTGGGTCGCCTCGCTCATGCTTTCGCGCCCGGCGGAGAGGCGCACCATCGAGAGCGGCATCGTGATCCGCGCCACCGCTACGGTGCGGACGAATTCGATATCGTCGATCTTGGCGAGCGGGGTGTCCGCCAGCATATCGCCCAATACCGTGCCTTTGACCGGCACCAACGCGTTGACCGGCACGCTTTCGGGATGGCGCTCCAGCGTGGCCAGCGTGTGGACGAAGCCGACGCGGTCCTCGCGCGTTTCGCCCATGCCGACGATGCCGCCCGAACACACGTTGATCCCCGCCGCGCGCACGTTCGACAACGTGTCGAGCCGGTCTTCCATCGTTCGTGTGGTGATGACGCGCTCGTAATATTCGGGGCTGCTGTCGATATTGTGATTGTAGTAGTCGAGCCCGGCCTCGGCGAGCATGTCGGCCTGCTTCGGCGTCAGCATGCCCAGCGTCATGCAGGTCTCCAACCCCATGGCGCGCACGCCTTTCACAATCTCCACGATCGCGGGCATGTCGCGGTCCTTGGGATTGCGCCATGCCGCGCCCATGCAGAACCGCTGGCTGCCCGCATCCTTGGCCTGCGCGGCTCGCTGCAGGACCGATTGCACCTCCATCAGCTTGGTCGCCTCGACCCCGCTGTCGGCCTTCACGCTCTGCGAGCAATAGCCGCAATCCTCCGGGCACCCGCCGGTCTTGATCGACAGCAGCGTGCAGAGCTGGATCTGCTCGGGCGGATGGAACTCGCGGTGGACCGATGCCGCGCGGAACAGCAGTTCGGTGAAGGGTAGGTCGAACAGGTCCGCGATTTCCTCGCGGGTCCAGTCGGTGCGGGGGTGGGTCATTCAGAATACTCAACAGGCTCTGGCCTACAAAACTCGTAACGGCTTATCACATAAACTTCGTAAGGCAGCGTCAAAGAAAATCCCTCGTTTTCGGCTATTTCCGCGCCATTTTTCCATTGTTGAATTAGGGTTTCGGAAAGCAAAAGGGACGAGTCATAAACTGTAGGCAGTCCAGCTTCACTCGATTGTGTGATTGAGACTTGCTCGCCTCCTAGGCTGATATCGCAGTCGAAATGAATCAGCCCGGTCCACTGAATCTTTTCATTGGTCTCGACGTATACGGAACGCTTAGTTCCGCTGCGTTGCTCGACCTGAATGTACCAAGTCGTAAAATAGGGGCCACCCAGATATTCAGTGTACGCTTTCGTCATAGGAAGTGCGTCGCGAAACTCACTCCAGTATTCGAAGTTAGGGTCTTCGGCGGCAACGTCCGACGGAGCCATCACCAATATCGCAACAGCCAAAAAACTCATTCTTTTCACTGACCTCTCCTATTCAGCCGCTTCGTCCAGATCCTCGCCCGCAGGCGGCATGTTGTGGCCGAGCAGGCGCAGCACATCCGCCGCGCATTCGACCACGTTGCTGCCGGGGCCGTAGATGCCCTGCACCCCGGCATCGCGCAGGAAATCGTAGTCCTTCTGCGGGATCACGCCGCCGGCGAGGACCTTGATGTCACCGCGGCCCGCGTCCTTCAATAAGCCGATCAGTTCGGGGATCAACGTCTTGTGGCCCGCCGCAAGGCTGCTCGCGCCGATGGCGTCCACGCCTTCCGCCAAGGCCATATCGCGGGTTTCCTGCGGCGTCTGGAACAGCGGACCGGACAGCACGTCGAAGCCCATGTCGGCAAAGGCGCTGGCGATGACGTTAGCGCCGCGGTCGTGGCCGTCCTGGCCCATCTTGGCGACCATCAGCTTCGGCTTGTGGCCCAGCCGCCGCTCGACCGCCTTCACCCCTTCGACGACCTGTGCGTAGCGATCATCGTCGCCATAGGCTTCCGCGAACACGCCGCGCACCGGGGTGGGCAGCGTGTCGTAGCGTCCGTAGGCATCTTCCATCGCCTGGCTGATCTCGCCGAGAGTCGCATCGTGGCGCGCGGCTTCCACGGCGAGTTCGAGGAGGTTTGCCCCGGGGCCTTCGACAAGCTCAGGCTGAGCGGATGTGGTGGCGTCTCCGGGCCCTAAGTCCGCTCGTGCTGAGCCTGTCGAAGCACCCGCGCGCAACGCCTCCAGCGCCGCCTGGCAAGCCGCCTCGTCGCGGCCTTCGCGCACCGTCTTCAAACGCTCGATCTGGCTCTGGCGCACGGCGTGGTTGTCGATATCGAGCGTGTCGATCTCGTCTTCCTTGTCGCGGCGGTACTTGTTGACGCCGACGATCACGGTCTCGCCGCGGTCGACGCTGGCCTGCTTGGCTGCGGCCGCTTTTTCGATCTGCGCCTTGGGTGCGCCGCTGGCGACATATTCGGTCATGCCGCCCGCCGCCTCGACCTCGTCGAGCATGGCCTTGGCCTCCTCCACCAGCGCGGCAGTGAGGCTTTCGATGTAATAGCTGCCGCCCAGCGGATCGGCGACATTGGTGATGCCTGTCTCCTCCTGGATCACCAGCTGCGTATTGCGCGCGATACGAGCGGAAAAGTCGGTCGGCAGCGCGATCGCTTCGTCCAGAGCATTGGTGTGGAGCGACTGCGTGCCGCCCAGCACCGCTGCCATCGCCTCCACCGTGGTGCGGATGACGTTGTTGTAAGGGTCCTGCTCCTGCAAGCTCACACCGCTCGTCTGGCAGTGCGTGCGCAGCATCTTCGACTTGGGGTTCTGCGCGCCCAGATCGGTCATGACATCGTGCCACAAATGGCGCGCGGCGCGCATCTTGGCGATCTCCATGAAGAAGTTCATGCCGATACCCCAGAAGAAGGACAGGCGCGGCGCGAAGGCATCGATATCGAGGCCCGCTTCCATCGCGCGCTTGGCGTATTCCTTGCCATCGGCAATGGTGAAGGCGAGCTCCTGCACGGCGGTCGCCCCGGCCTCGTGCATGTGATAGCCCGAGATCGAAATGCTGTTGAATTTCGGCATGTTGGCCGAGGTATATGCGATGATGTCGGAGACGATCCGCATGCTCGGTTCGGGCGGGTAGATATAGGTGTTGCGGACCATGAACTCCTTGAGGATGTCGTTCTGGATGGTCCCCGCGAGTTTGTCCTGCGAAACGCCCTGCCGCTCTGCCGCGACGATGTAGAAGGCCAGCACGGGGATCACCGCACCGTTCATCGTCATGCTCACGCTCATGGTGTCGAGCGGGATCTGGTCGAACAGGATTTCCATATCGCGCACGGTATCGATCGCAACCCCCGCCTTGCCGACATCGCCGACAACGCGCGGGTGGTCGCTGTCATAGCCGCGGTGGGTGGCAAGGTCGAAGGCCACGCTCAGGCCCTTCTGCCCTGCGGCGAGGTTGCGGCGATAGAAGGCGTTCGATTCCTCGGCAGTCGAGAAGCCGGCATACTGGCGGATCGTCCACGGACGGCCGGTGTACATCGAGGCGTAGGGCCCGCGCGTGAATGGCGCGATGCCGGGCACGCCGGGGTCGAGACCTTCGGTGTCTTCACTGGTGTAGAGCGGCTTCACGGCGATCCCCTCCGGCGTGTGCCAGGTAAGGTCGCGGCCCTTCACCTCCTTGTCGGCGAGGGTTTTCCAGTCTTCGTAAGTGGGGCCAGAGTTCGTGGTGTCGGTCATAGTATTACAATTCTCGTCATGCTGAACTTGTTTCAGCATCCATCTTTCCGATAGACCGCCCGCACCCGGTTGCGCGATGGATCCTGAAACAAGTTCAGGATGACGGTGTTGGCCGATTAATTCGACCAGTGTGTCGTTTCCTTCGGGCGCTCCATGATCTCGGTCAGCTGGCCCATCATATCCTTCGGGTGGAGGAAGAAGATCGGCGTGCCGTGCGCACCGATGCGCGTGGGGCCGAGGATGCGTTTGCCCATCGCTTCGAAATGCGCGCGGGCATCCTCGATATCTTCGACCTCGTAACAGACGTGGTGCTGTCCGCCGGCAGGGTTCTTGGCGAGGAAGCCGGTGATCGGCGAGGCGTCGGACAGCGGCTCGATCAGCTCGATCTGCGTACCGAAGCTCGGCCCGCTTTCGGTCGGATCACCCGGCGTGTCGATGAAGCACACGCGCACGCCCTGCTCCTCCAGCTCGAACGGCTCGCGAATTTTCTCCGCGCCCATGACCTCGCGGTAATAGCGGATCGACTCTGCGATCGAGGGCGTGGCAACGCCGATATGGTTGAGACGGCCGAGTTTCATTTCTTGCTCCACATTTCGCCAGGTTCGATCAACCGCCTCCGCCAGTCGTTCAACTCGGTCTCACACTTTGCCAGAACAGCGCGCAAATCATTCAATTCAAACTCAGCTTGATGCACGTCTTTATCGAAGAAAACTGTGATCTTGGCGTGTTTATTCATCGAAACGTCTAGCAACACATTTCCATCCAAAATGACTTCAACGCCGATTGCATCCGGTGCGGTGGAAGACACGAAGGAGTATGTCAGCTTAGAAATATCAACGAAGTCAGAGCGGAATGTTGTCATGCTTCTTCCACGGGTTCTCGAGCTGCTTGCCGCGCAGCTTCCTTAGGCCAAGCGCAATGCGCCGCCTCGTGGAATGCGGGTAGATCACCTCGTCGATATAGCCGCGGCTCGCTGCCACGAAGGGGTTCGCAAACCGGTCCTCGTATTCCTTCGTCTTCTCGGCGATCTTCTCCGGATCGTCGCGGTCCTGGCGGAATATGATCTCCACCGCGCCCTTGGCGCCCATCACCGCGATCTCGGCGGTCGGCCATGCGTAGTTGAGGTCGCCGCGCAGGTGCTTGGACGCCATCACGTCGTAGGCGCCGCCATAGGCCTTGCGGGTGATCACGGTGATCTTGGGCACGGTCGCCTCGGCATAGGCGAACAGCAGCTTCGCGCCGTGCTTGATGATGCCGCCCAGTTCCTGCGCGGTGCCGGGCAGGAAGCCGGGCACATCGACGAAGGTAACGATCGGTATCTCGAACGCATCGCAGAAACGCACGAAGCGCGCGGCCTTTTTTGACGAGTTGATGTCGAGCACGCCGGCGAGCACCATCGGCTGGTTCGCCACCACGCCCACCGTGCGCCCCTCCACCCGGCCGAAGCCGCAGATGATGTTACCGGCGTGGGCCGGCTGGATTTCGAAGAAATCGCCTTCGTCCAGCGTCTTCGCGATGACCTCGTGCATGTCATAGGGCTGGTTGGCGTTGTCGGGGATCAGCGTGTCGAGCGAAGCCTCCTCGCGGTCCCACGGGTCGCTGGTCGGGCGTTCGGGCACATCCTCGCGGTTGCTGAGCGGCAGATAGTCGAAGAAATTGCGGGTCGCGAGCAGCGTCTCGATATCGTTTTCGAACGCCAGGTCGGCCACGCTGGTCTTGGTGGTGTGGGTGACCGCGCCGCCCAGTTCCTCCTGCGTGACGACTTCGTTGGTGACCGTCTTCACCACATCGGGGCCGGTCACGAACATGTAGCTCGAATCCTTCACCATGAAGATGAAGTCGGTCATCGCGGGGGAATAAACCGCGCCGCCTGCGCACGGGCCCATGATCAGGCTGATCTGCGGCACCACGCCGCTGGCGAGCACGTTGCGCTGGAACACCTCGGCATAGCCGCCCAGCGATGCCACGCCTTCCTGGATGCGCGCGCCGCCGCTGTCGTTTAGGCCGATCACGGGCGCGCCGACCTTCATCGCCATGTCCATGATCTTGCAGATCTTTTCCGCATGGCGTTTCGACAGGCTCCCGCCGAAGACGGTGAAGTCCTGCGAATATACGTATACCAGCCGGCCGTTGATCGTGCCGCTGCCGGTCACCACCCCGTCACCCGGGATCTTCTGGTCCGCCATGCCGAAATCGACGCAATCGTGTTCGACGTAGCGGTCGAGCTCCTCGAAGCTGTCCTCGTCGAGCAGGACATCCAGCCGTTCACGGGCGGTCAGCTTGCCCTTGGCGTGCTGCGCGTCGATGCGCTTTTGCCCGCCGCCCAGCTTGGATGCTTTGCGGCGGCGTTCCATTTCGGCAATGTTGGCGGACAAGCGGCTCTCTCCTAACGCAAGTTCGGACAGTCGGTTAGGCGTGGCAGGGGCCGCTTGGCAAGCGCAGCGACACCGCTTTGGGGCTGTTTACCGCCCTTTGAATTCGGCCTTGCGCTTTTGCAGGAAAGCCATCCCGCCTTCGACCGCGTCGTCGCTGTTCCCGGCCGTGCGCTGGCCCAGCGCCTCGCGGTGGAGGGCCTGCGTGTAGGTGGTGTCGAGCGCGCCCGCGATATTCGCCTTCATCGCGCCCAGCGCCACGGTGGGCCCGTTCGCCAGCCGCTGCGCCAGTGCGCGCGCCTCTTCCAGCAGCGCATCGTCGGATGTCGCCTTGTAGATGAGGCCCCATTCTTCCGCCTGCGCGGCGCCGATCTTCTCGCCCAGCATCATCATCTGCGTTGCGCGCGCCTTGCCGACCAGGCGCGGCAGCATCCAGCTGGCTCCGCCGTCCGGCACCAGGCCGATATTCACGAAAGCCTGCAGGAAATAGCCGCTTTCCCCCGCCAGCACGAAATCCGCCGCCAGCGCGATCGAGCAGCCGACGCCGGCCGCCGGGCCATTGACCGCGCTAACCACCGGGACCGGCAGCGAAGCGAGCTGTTCCATCAGCGGGTTGTAGTGGCCGGTCAGCGCCTGGTAGCTGCCCTCGCCCCGGCTCGTCGCGCGATTGCCGAGACTGGTGAGATCGGCGCCGGAGCAGAAGGCCCGCCCCTCGCCCGTCATCAGCACCGCGCGCGCGCCGCCTGCCACCGCCTTGTCCAGCGCATCGCGCAGCTCGCCCGCCATTTCGAGCGAACAGGCGTTGAGCTTGTCCGGTTGGGCGAGCGTGATTGCGGCGACGTTGTCTGCGGTTTCGAAGCGGATGGTCTGGTAGGACAAGCGGGCTCTCCCGTGATTGGCTGCCCGGGGCCTAACGCCATGGCGGGCGCCCGGTCAACGGATTTAATCGTGCGATTAAACGCGCGGCTATTTCATCAGCACCAGCTCTTCCGCCATCGTCGGGTGGATCGCGGTGGTCGCGTCGAAATCGGCCTTGGTCAGACCGGCTTTCACCGCGATGGCGGCGGCCTGCATCATCTCCGGCGCATCGGGCGCGATCATGTGGATGCCCACAATCTTGCCGCTGTCGCCGTCGCAGATCATTTTCATCAGGCTGCGTTCGTTACGGCCCGCCAGCACGTTCTTCATCGGGCGGAAATCGGACAGGTAGACCTTCACGCTGCCCAGCTTGTTCTTCGCCTCGCCCTCCGTCATGCCGACCGCGGCGATGGGCGGGTGGCTGAAGACGGCGCTGGGGATGCAACCGTGGTCCACCGCCACCGGGTCGCCCTTGCCAAAAACTGTATCGGCGAAGGCCTGGCCTTCGCGGATGGCGACCGGGGTCAGCTGGACGCGATCGGTCACGTCGCCGACTGCATAGATGTGATCGACGTTGGTCTTGCTGAAGCGGTCGACCTTGACCTCGCCGCCTGCGCCCAGTTCGACGCCCGCCTTATCGAGGCCCAGCCCCTCGGTGTTCGGAATGCGTCCCACGGCGAACAGGACAAGGTCTGCCTTTTCCTCGTCGCAGTCGGACAGCTTCACGAAATAGCCGCCCTCGTCGCAGGGCTTGATGTATTCGAAGGTGGTGTTGAAGCGGAAATTGATGCCTTTCATCGTGCTGATCTGCAGCAACCGGTCGCGCACCGCTTCGTCATAGCTGCGCAGCAAGCGGTCGCCGCGGTTGACGATATGCACGTCGCAGCCGAACTCGTTGTAGATGCCCGCAAATTCGTTGGCGATATAGCCGCCGCCGGCGATAATCACTTTCTTCGGAAGTTCGTCGAGGTGGAAGGCTTCGTTGCTGCTGATCGCGTATTCCGCGCCCTGGCATTCGGGCATGCGCGGGCGCGCACCGGTGGCGATCAGGATCGTCTTCGCCGTCACGACCTTGCCGCTGGCGAGGGTGATTTCGTGCTCGCCGGTCAGTTGGGCGCGTTCGTGGAAGATCTCGACATCGTGGTTTTGCAGCGCGTCGGTGTAGGCACCCTCAATGCGTTTCACTTCTTCCAGGACATTGTCGCGCAGCGTCTTCCAGTCGAACTTGCGCTCGCCGATTTCCCAGCCGAAGCGCTGGCAGTCCTCGAGATCCTCCGCAAAATGCGCGCCGTAGACGAGCATCTTCTTCGGCACACAGCCGCGGATCACGCAGGTGCCGCCGACCCGGTATTCCTCTGCCAGGGCCACCTTGGCGCCGTGCGCTGCGGCCACCCGGCTGGCGCGCACGCCGCCCGATCCGCCGCCGATGGTGAAGAGGTCGTAGTCATAATCGGCCATGGAAACTCCTGTTGAACGCGCGCCGATATGGCCGCTTCGACAGGAGTTTCCAACCGGTTGCGGCTAATTAGCCCCGACTGCCCCGTGCCGGGTTTGATACCGGGCCGCGGCCGCCGCTGCCCTGCCCGCGCCGGTTGCCCCCGCGCGAGCCGCCCTGCGGTGGCGATTCCCGCCGCCGCCGACCTTGGCGCCGCCGCCCTGCTTCGGACCACGGGCAGAGGCACCGCGCGGCGTGACCTTGGGCCGCTTCTGCTTGCCGCTCGGCCCCTTGGGCTTCACGGGCTCGCCCTGTTCCACCACGGCGCGGAAATTGTCCGGCAGCGGCAGGCGGGTCAGCGTGACCCCGGTGAGCTTCTGGATGTCCTTGAGGTAGTAACGCTCGTCCTCGGCGCAGAAGCTGATCGCAACACCGTCACGCCCGGCGCGCGCGGTGCGGCCGATGCGGTGGACGTATTGCTCCGACACGTTCGGCAGCTCGAAATTGATGACGTGACTGACACCCGGAATGTCGATCCCGCGTGCGGCAACGTCGGTAGCCACCAGCACGGGCACCTTGCCGCGCCGGAACTCGTCCAGCGCGCGCAGGCGCTGCGGCTGGCTCTTGTTGCCGTGGATGGCGTTCGCCTTGATGCCGTCCTGCGCCAGCTTCTTCACCACACGGTCCGCGCCGTGCTTGGTGCGGGTGAAGATCAGCACGAGGTCGATATCCCCTTCGACCGGGTAGCGGCCCGACAGGATCATGCCGAGCAGCGCCTGCTTTTCGTCCTGGTTCACCAGCATGGCGAACTGGTCGACGCGTTCTGCCGTGGTGGCCTGCGGCGCGACGGAGACCTGCGCGGGGTTGCGCAGGTACTGGCTGGCAAGGTCCTTGATCGATTTCGGCATGGTGGCGCTGAACATCAGCGTCTGCCGGTCCTTCGGCACCAGCTGCGCGATCTTCTTGAGCGCATGGATGAAGCCGAGATCGAGCATCTGGTCCGCCTCGTCGAGGATCAGCGTTTCGACCTTGTCGAGCTTGAAGGCTTTCTGGTCGATCAGGTCGAGCAGGCGGCCCGGCGTCGCGACGAGGATGTCGGTGCCGCGGTGCAGCTTGTTGCGGTCCTTGTTTACCGAGGTGCCGCCGACGATCGAATCGACTTTCAGGCCGGCCATCGCGCCGTAATCCTTGGCGCTCTTGGCGATCTGGCCGGCAAGCTCGCGCGTGGGGGCCAGGATCAGCAGGCGGCAGGACTTGAACGGCGTCTGGTTGTCCGCCTCGCGCAGGCGGTCGATGCTCGGCAGCATGAAAGCGGCGGTCTTGCCGGTCCCGGTCTGGGCGATCCCCATCAGGTCGCGACCTTTGAGGACGAGCGGGATCGCCTGTTCCTGGATCGGGGTGGGTTTGGTGTAGCCCTGCATGTCGAGGGCCTGGAGCACGGGCTGCGAAAGCCCGAGCTGGTCGAATGTCTTGGTCATGGTGCGTGGTAAGCCTGCAATAGATGCGGCGCGCGGACGGATTCCCGACGGAATCGTCGCACGGCGCGGGGGTAATAAGCACCCACGAAAGTGATTTTTTCGCGGGGACCCGAAGGAACCGCCCGCGTGAAAAGGGAAGTCTGTGAAAAGTGACCGAGGCTGCGGCCGGGGCGGTAGAGTTTGCTACCGCCAGTTCACGCTGCCAGGCGCCTCGATGTGGGCCATGTGGATGCTGCGGCGCACAATGTCAATGTCGCCACGAGTGTTCTGGATCAGGCTCCCGACTTCACCCCAGCCCCGCCGCCTGCATCAGCGCTGCGGTGCTGGGGTCGAATTCCGCATCGCCGTTGTCGAGAGACTTGGCGATGGCCTTGCCCAGTTCGACGCCGAACTGGTCGAAGGGGTTGATCCCCATCAGCACGGCATTGGCGAAGGTGCGGTGTTCGTGGAAGGCGATCAGTGCGCCGACGGTGGCTGCGTCGAGATCGTCGCACAGCATCGTCGCGCTGGGCCGGTCGCCGGGATAGCTGCGCGCCGGGTCGTCGCTTTGCTGGCCGGCCATCAGCGCGGCGCCCTGGGCAAAGCAGTTCATCAGCAGCGTGCGGTGGTGCGCCTCGTCCAGTTCGTCGCCCGCTTCGATGCTGGCGATGAAGTCCACCGGGACAAGGTTCGTGCCCTGGTGGAGAAGCTGAAACACCGCGTGCTGCGCATCGGTGCCCACCCCGCCCCAGGTGATCGGCGCGGTCGCCCCATTCACGGGCTCACCACCCGCAGTCACAGCCTTGCCGTTGCTCTCCATTTCGAGTTGCTGGAGATAGTCGGGCAGCAGCGCCAGCCGCTCGTCATAGGCGAAGCACGCTCGCGTCTGGCAGCCGCGTAGGCGGGTGTAGTACTGGTCTGCAAAGGCCGCGCGCAGCGGCAGGTTGGCCCGGCCGTCGGCATCGCGGAAATGCTCGTCCATCGCGCGCGCGCCGGCGAGCATGGCGGCGAATTCCTCGTATCCCACGGCTAGCGCCACCGGGAAACCGATGCTCGACCACAGCGAATAGCGCCCGCCCACGCTTTCGGGGAATGGCAGGACGCGCGTCTCGTCGACGCCGAATTCGACCGCCTTTTCCGGGCTGGCGGTCAGCGCCACCACGCGGCCATGCGGATCGGATACTCCGCCATCGCGCAGCCACTTGATGGCGCTGGCGGCGTTGGTCATCGTCTCGGTCGTGGTGAAGGTCTTGCTGGCCACCGCGACGATCGTTGTCGCCGGGTCGCACGCTTCCATTGCCGCTTCCAGCGCGACGCCGTCGATGTTGGAGACCACGTGGCAATCGACCATCGCGACGTCCCAGGCGAGCGCGCGCAAGGCCATCGCCGGGCCCAATGCGCTGCCGCCGATGCCGATGTGGATGCAGTGCTTTACCTCGCCCATTGCGCCGCCGTTGATGGCCTCGACCAGCGCCCGCATCCGGTGGTGGAGCGCCTGGGCCTCCTCCACGTCGGCCTCCGCACCGACACCGCGCTGCGCGGTATGTGTCGCGGCGCGGCCTTCCGTGACGTTGACGACCTCTCCGGTCAGCAGCGCCTGGCGGTGGGCCTCGAAATCCGCGGCTTCGGCCAGCTTCTCGAACCCTTCGAGCAATGCCTCGTCGAGATGG
Organism: Alteriqipengyuania flavescens; assembly: GCF_030406725.1. Lineage (NCBI taxonomy): Bacteria > Pseudomonadati > Pseudomonadota > Alphaproteobacteria > Sphingomonadales > Erythrobacteraceae > Pseudoblastomonas > Pseudoblastomonas flavescens. The sequence continues at coordinate 2,578,096 of NZ_CP129107.1, forward strand.
GTCTTGGACCAGTCGAAAGTGATCCCCCCGCCATCCCATTCGAGCCGGTGCGACAGCAAATCGAGCCGGTTGCTGCTCGCAAACAGTTCCTTCAGCGTGCGCGTGGGGAGGTTTTCGAGGGCGGTCCATGCCGCCTGCATTGCATCGCTCACCGTGTCGTTCCTCGTCGGATGGCCATTTCGTATTCCGTGCGCCTACCCTCCCCTGCGCCTATTGCAAGGGCGGCAGAGGCTTGGGCGCGCGCGAATTCCTATGCGCATTTGCCTTGACTGTACGCGGCGCGGCAAACAACAGGGCGACGATGAGCGAAACGACTGCAGAGACCGCCGAAAAGGCACCCGCGACGGACGAGAAGAAGGCCAGGAAAGAAGGGCCGTTCTGGCTGTTCGTGGTCAAGCTGGTACTGGCGGTGCTGATCTTCCGCAGCTTCCTGTTCGCACCCTTCACCATTCCCAGCGAATCCATGCTGCCGACGCTGTGGAAGGGCGATTACCTGTTCGTGTCCAAATGGCCCTATGGCTACACGCGTTATTCGATGCCGTGGAACGCGCCCGTCATCCCCGGCCGCATCCTTGCCAGCGATCCCGAACGCGGCGACGTGGCGGTGTTCAAACACCCGGTCGACAAGTCCGATTACATCAAGCGCGTGATCGGCGTGCCGGGCGACCAGATCCAGATGGAAGCTGGGCGCCTGTTCATCAATGGCGAGGCGGTCGAGAAGCGCCGGATCGAGGATTTCGTTATTCCCCTGTCCGACAACACGACCTGCCACCCGCTCGCCGAAACGGTGCCTTTGACCGGCGGTGGGCAAGGCTGCCGCTACAAGCAGTATCGCGAGACGCTGCCGGGCGGGCGCAGCTACAACGTACTCGACCTGGCGCAGACCCCGCAGGATTCGACCCGCGTCTTCGTGGTGCCGGAAGGCCATTTCTTCGCCATGGGTGACAATCGCGACAATTCGCAGGACAGCCGCTTCCCGGCGGTCGCACAGGGAGGCATCGGTATCGTCGACCAGCAGTATCTCGTCGGCCGGGCCAGCGCGATCGCCTTTTCCACCGACGGTTCGGCCAATTGGTTCCTGCCGTGGACCTGGTTCAGTGCCGCGCGTTGGGGCCGCATCGGCGACGGGGTATGACCGGGACGCTCCCTCCCGAAACCATCCGATGGCTCGAAGATCTCGGGCTTCACCCACAGGACAACGACCTGTGGGCCGCCGCCCTGACTCACGGCAGCGCCGATGCGCAGCGCAATTACGAGCGACTGGAGTTCGTCGGCGACCGGGTGCTGGGCCTCTCGATCGCCCGGTGGCTCTACGACCTCGAAAGCGCAGCCGAGGGGGAACTGGCCCAGCGTCTCAATGCGCTCGTCTCGCGCCGCATGTGCGCGACCGTCGCCCGCCGGATCGGGGTGGCCGACCACGTCCGGCTGGGCAAGCAGGCGCGCGAGGATGGCGGGGCGGGTAGCGACAACATCCTGGGCGACGTGATGGAAGCGATGCTGGGCGCCGCGCTGCTCGAACACGGGTTCGACGTCGCGCGCGATTTCGTTCGCCGCGAATGGGGCGACGCGGTGGAAAGCGATGCGGGCCGCGCGAAACACCCCAAGTCCGCCCTGCAGGAATGGGCCGCCGCCAACCGCCGCCGCCCGCCCGAATACACCGTCCTCGACCGCAGCGGGCCGGATCACAGCGCTCAGTTCACCGTGCGCGTATCGGTGAACAAGGTGGGCGAGGCGGAGGCCACCGCCAGCAGCAAGCAGGACGCCGAAACCGCCGCCGCGCGGGCCTTCATGAAACGATATGGCTGAGTTGATGACAGATCAGAACAAATGCGGCGTCGTCGCCGTGATCGGCGCCCCCAATGCGGGCAAGTCCACGCTGGTGAACCAGCTGGTCGGCCAGAAGGTCGCAATTACCAGCCCCAAGGCGCAGACGACGCGTGCGCGGATACTCGGCATTGCGCTGCATGGCGACACGCAGATCGTCCTCGCCGACACGCCCGGCATTTTCGCCCCTCGCCGCCGGCTCGACCGGGCGATGGTCAACGCGGCGTGGGAAGGTACGAACAGTGCCGATGCGATCCTGCTGATGGTCGATCCGATCAAGCAGCGCCGGCACGAGCTCGAACCGCTGCTGGAGAAGCTGAAAGACCGGCCGGAGCGCAAGCTGCTGGCGATCAACAAGGTCGACAAGGCGGTGAAGGAGCCGATGCTGGCGCTGGCGCAGGAGCTGGACGAGAAAGGCGATTTCGCGGAGATTTTCTTCGTCTCGGCCCTGACCGGTGACGGCGTGCCGGAACTGAAGGACCACCTCGCCGCGCTGATGCCGGATGGGCCGTGGCTTTATCCAGAAGACCAGGTGTCCGACGCCAGCGAACGGCTGCTGGCCGCGGAAGTCACCCGCGAGCAGCTCTACCTGCAACTGCGCGACGAGCTGCCCTACGACGCGGCAGTCCGGCACGAGGCCTATACCGAGCGCGCCGATGGAAGCGTGGATATCCGCCAGCAGATCGTTGTCGAGCGCGACGGTCAGAAGGCCATCGTACTCGGCAAGGGCGGCAGCCAGATCAAGGCCATCGGCGAGGCTGCGCGCAAGGAACTGTCCGAAATCCTGGGGCGCAAGGTCCACCTGTTCCTTCACGTGAAGGCCGAAGAAGGCTGGGAAGAAAAGCGTGAATTCTACGAGGATCTCGGGCTGGACTGGGTGCAGTAAGGTCCGGCTGGCACAAAGGCAGTAGCCCGCCTGTCGGATCGCGTGGACAAGCGCCCGGCACTATCCATGGGTCTCCGACAAAAGGAGGCTTTTATGCAGAATATCCGTGATCTCGACGCACTCGAACTTGCTGCCGTCAACGGCGCAGGCGACATCATCTCCGAACTGGCAGAGCGTTTTCCGAACGGCGAATGGGACGGCAGCACTTTCTGGCCGAATGGCGTGCCGCAACCGACGCCGAGCTACATCCCCCTGCCGTACTGATCGGCAAGCCGCGATGCCGGGTGCGCACGCTGCGCGACCCGGCATCGTAGCGGCGAGGGGAGCATACCCTCACGTGCGCTGTCGCGAGGGACGACGCGACCTAACGTTTCTTGGCGATGCCGATCTTGTTCTTCTTGGCGAAATCCTTCGTCGATTCCTCGCTCCGGCCAAGCGCCTTGGCGATCTGCTTGAGGCCCTGCCCCTTGCCCGCCAGCAGCCTGAGCTGGGCCGCCTCGTCGGCATTCCACGGCTGCTTGTGCCGCTCGAAGCGCTCCTTCGCCATCAGTCGGCCTTCTTCGCTGGCGTCTTCTTGGCAGTTGCCTTCTTCGCCGGCGCCTTTTTCGCGGTCGCCTTCTTCTTCGGCGCGGCCTTCTTGCGAGCCTTCTTTTTGGCGGGCCCCTTGGCGGCGCGCGCATCGATCAGTTCGATCGCCTGCGCCTCGGTCACGTCCTCTGGCTTCATGTCCTTCGGGATGGTCGCATTGGTCGAGCCGTCGGTGACATAGGGGCCATAACGGCCCGGCATCACTTTCATTTCGCCTTCGCTGGTCGGGTGCTTGCCGAACGTCTTGATCGGCTCCGCCTTCTGGCGGCCGCCACCCTTGCGATTGGCCGCCTGGGCGAGGATGTCGACCGCACGGTTCATCCCGACTTCGAACACTTCGCGCGTGTTCGACAGCTTCCCGTATTTGCCATCGTGGCGCAGGTACGGGCCGTAACGCCCTATGGCTGCTTCGATTTCCTTGCCGGTTTCCGGATGGGCACCGACGATACGCGGCAGGCTCAGCAATTTCAGGGCCCATTCCAAGTCGAAATCGTCGATGTCCTTGGGAATCGAGGCGCGCTTGGCCTCCTTGCCCTCGCCCAGCTGCACGTAGGGCCCGAAGCGCCCGGTCTTGCGCTCCACCGGCAGGCCGGATTCGGGATCCTGCCCCATGACCGCATCCTCGGCCTCGCCATCGGCGCCCGGCTGGCCGAACTTGCGGCGGAAATTGCACTCCGGGTAATTGTCGCAGGCGATGAAGGCCCCGAAGCGACCGCCGCGCAGCGACAGCCGCCCGCCCTCGCGCCCCTCGGCGATGCAGCGCGGACAGGCCCGCGGATCGGACCCGTCGGCGGTGGGCGGGAAGAGGTAGTCGGACAGGAATTCGTCCAGCTCCGCCGTCACTTCGGATGGCTGCTGTTCCATCACGTGGTCGGTGACGGGCTTGAAGTCCTTCCAGAACGCGTCGAGCAAGGCCTTGTAATCGGCCCGGCCGCCCGAGACTTCGTCCAGCTCGTCTTCCATGCCGGCGGTGAAATCGTACGCGACATAACGCGGGAAGAACCGTTCGAGAAACGATGTCAGGAGACGGCCCGAATCCTCGGCGAAGAACCGGTTTTTCTCCATCCGGACATAGTCGCGATCGCGCAACGTCTGGATCGTGCTGGCGTAGGTGGACGGGCGACCGATGCCTAGCTCCTCCAGCCGTTTGACAAGGCTCGCTTCGGCAAAGCGCGGCGGGGGCTGGGTGAAGTGCTGCGTCGCCTCGACGCCCTTCTTCGCGGGCGCATCGCCTTCGCGGATAGCGGGCAACAGGCCTTCCTCGTCATCGTCGCGGTCGTCGAAGCCTTCCTGGTAGACGGCGAGGAAGCCGGGGAACTTCACCACCTGCCCGGTGGCACGCAGCGCGTGCATGCCGGTGCCTTCCTCGAGCGTCACGGTAGTCCGCTCGAGCCGCGCGGCGGCCATCTGGCTCGCCATCGCGCGCTTGAAGATGAGGTCGTAAAGCCGCCCTTCGTCGCCCGAACCCGCCTTGTCGCGGCTGAAATTGGTCGGCCGGATCGCTTCGTGGGCTTCCTGAGTGTTTTTGGCCTTCGTCTTGTAAAAGCGCGGTTTTTCGGGGAGGAACGATCCGTCGTAGCGATCGCTGATGGCCTTGCGCAGATCGCTGACCGCGCCGGCGTCCATCTGCACGCCGTCGGTCCGCATGTAGGTGATCGCGCCCGCCTCGTACAGCGATTGGGCGCAGCGCATCGTGTGGCTGGCCGAAAAGCCCAGCTTGCGGGCGGCTTCCTGCTGCAGTGTCGAGGTGGTGAACGGCGGCGCCGGGTTGCGCGTCAGCGGCTTGGTTTCGACGCCCACGACCTTGAACGCGCCGGCTTCCACCGCAGCTTTCGCGCGAGTCGCGATGCCTTCCTCGCCCAGGTCCATCTTGCCGAGCTTCTTGCCTTCGAACTGGACCAGCCGCGCGTCGAATTCCGACCCGCCCTGCTCCAGCTTCGCGACGACGTTCCAGTATTCCTCCGCCCGGAAGGCTTCGATCTCGCGCTCGCGATCAACGATCAGGCGCAGGGCGACCGATTGCACGCGGCCCGCGCTCTTCGCGCCGGGCAGCTTGCGCCACAATACGGGGCTGAGCGTGAAGCCGAACAGGTAATCGAGCGCGCGCCGACCGAGATAGGCGTCGACGAGGTCGTGATCGATCCCGCGCGGGTGCTTCATGGCATCGAGCACGGCCGTCTTGGTGATGGCGTTGAACGTCACCCGGTCGACATCGGCGGGCAGCGCCTTGCGCTTCTTCAACAGCTCCTGGACATGCCAGCTGATCGCTTCCCCTTCGCGGTCGGGGTCGGTGGCGAGGACGAGGCGGTCGGCTTTCTTCGCCGCATCGGCAATCGCCTTCACCTGCGCGCGGTTGCGCTGGTCGGCATAGACTTCCCAGTCCATCGCGAAATCCTCGTCCGGTCGCACGCTGCCGTCCTTGGGCGGCAGGTCGCGGACGTGGCCGTAGGAGGCGAGGACCTTGAAGTCCTTGCCGAGGTATTTCTCGATGGTCTTCGCCTTGGCGGGCGATTCGACGATGACAAGTTGCATGGGTGTGGGGGCAGTCCCTTACGTGTGTGTATGCGTATACGCGCGAAGGTGGGGTCGCGCTTCGCGGGTCGTCAAGCGGGATTAGCGTGCAACCTCGGGCTACGCTTTTGTGCGTCGATCTATGGCAATAGTTATTCCCCAGAAAAGGAAACCAGCAACGCCTCCCACTATCGCAATAATTCCGATAAACTGCAGTTCGAGCCAATGTCCGTAAGCTGTTCTCACACCATTTAAAACCGTTGCGCGGCCGCCGACGCGAGCTGTATCTGCCGCTGGACCAAACATGCTAAGAATGATCCACGGGAGCGCCGCAATCGCTGCACCAGTTAAGGCGCAATTGACGGCATTGAACCTTACCCTTCGATACAAGAGAAGAAGTGCGGGAACGCCAAGAGTTAGAGTGAGAACATAGGCGAACGCCGCAAAGTCAATCGCAGTCCGCCATACACGTTCGAGATAATCTAAGCCTGAGTACAGAGGCTGACCGAGCGCTAAGAGTATTGCGGCCACAGCCGGTGCGATAAGTGTTGCTAGCGCCAGACTCTTGCCGGACGGAATGAATTCTTCTTCGCTCTTCATTTCAATCCCTTAACACTCACCCGCCCCGCCGCGTGGCGCTCCAACAGCCCGGCAATCTCCAGCTCCAGCAGCGCCATTTGCACCGCCGCCGCGCTTGTCCCGGACTGGCGGATGAGTTCGTCCACCGCCACCGGCGCGGTGGTGAGGAGGCTGGCGATATCCGCTGGCTCCGCATCCTCGAAATCCTCGCCGTCCATTCCAGCGAAGTCGAAGTGCTGCTCCACGGGCTCGCGGAAGGTGCTGCGCGGGGTTCCGTCGAAACTGCTGAGGAGTTCGATCACGTCCTCGGGCGCCTGCACTAGCACCGCGCCTTCGCGAATGAGGTGGTTGCAGCCCGTGCTGCGCGCTTCCAGCGGGCTGCCGGGGATCGCCATGACCTCCCGCCCTGCCTCACCCGCCAGCCGAGCGGTGATCAGGCTGCCTGACTTGGGCGCAGCTTCCACCACCAGCGTACCTGCGGCGAGCCCTGCGATAATGCGGTTGCGGCTGGGAAAGTGGCTGCCGCGCGGCTCCGTGCCCGGGGGTTGCTCTGCGATCAGCAGCCCCTCGCTGGCGATCCGCTCCTGCAGCTCGGCGTGCTGTGGCGGATAGGCGATGTCGATGCCGCTGGCGATCACTCCGATGGTCGCCGGCAGCGCTCCTTCGTGCGCAGCCCCGTCGATCCCCCGAGCAAGGCCGGAAACCACGGTGAAGCCCGCATCGGCCAGCGCCCGCGCGAAATCGCGCGACAACTTGACCGCGGCGGCGCTGGCGTTGCGCGCACCGACCATCGCGACGCAGGGCCGCGCGGCCAGCGACAGGTCGCCGCGCCAGGTGACGATGGGCGGCGCGCCCGGTGTTTCGGCCAGCAGTCGCGGATAGTCCGGCTGGTCGTGGAAGAGGTACTTCGCCCCGGCCCGGCGCGTCGCTGCGACCTCTGCCTCGATCTTCGCTTCCGGCGCCGCGCGATAGGCGCGCCCGCCGCGCTTGGCGAGATCGGGCAGTGCCGCGATCGCCTCTGCCGCCGTGCCGAAACGGCGCAGCAGCTGCGCATAGCTGACCGGGCCGATGTTGGGCGATCGCAGCAGCCGGATCCGGGCGAACGCCTCGTCCTGGGAGAGCGTCACTTCTTGCCGCCGACCCTGGGTTCCTCGCCCCGTGTCAGGCGGCCGATATTCTCGCGGTGGAGGTAGATGATCAGCACCGCGATGGCGGCCAGCACGGGGAAGAACTGCGGAAAGCCGAACAGCGGCGCAGCAGCGGCGGCGGCCACAACCGCGCTCATCCCGGCAAGGCTGGAGATGCGGAAGATCGCGAGGATGCTGAGCCAGACCAGAGCGTAGACCAGGCCGATCTGCGAGGCCAGACCGAAGGCGACGCCGGCGTTGGTCGCCACGCCCTTGCCGCCCTTGAAGCCCAGCCAGACGGGGTAGCAATGGCCGACCACGGCCCCGGCGGCGGCAAAGGCCATCGCTTCCTGCCCCCACAGCTGCCCGGCCAACACCACCGGTAGCAGGCCTTTAAGCAGGTCGAGCAGCAGGGTCGCCGCGGCCAGCCCCTTATTGCCGGTGCGCAGCACGTTGGTGGCACCGATGTTTCCGCTGCCGACCTTGCGCAGGTCCTCCCCGCCGGACATCTTCGTCAGCAGCAGGCCGAAGGGGATCGAGCCCGAGGCGTAACCGATCAGGAATGCGAGAAATACTTCCACCATGACCTCCGTCCCCCGCCGGTGCGCGGGGCTGCACTTGCTTTTGCGGCGGTAATGGAAAAGACGGGGCTTCGACAAGCGCGCACCCGGCGGAAAAGACCACCTTGGACCCATCTTCCCCCATCCTGATCCTCGACAGCGGCCTCGGCGGCCTGTCGGTCCTGCGCGAGATCCGGGCGCTGATGGCCCACGCGCCGGTGGTTTACGCCGCCGATTACGCCGCCTTGCCCTATGGCGAGAAGACCGAGGAGGAGATCGCTGCGCGCGTGCCCGCGCTGCTCGGCCGGATGGTGGAGCGGTACCGCCCGCGCCTCGTCGTGATCGCCTGCAACACGGCGAGCACGATTGCGCTGGCCGCGGTGCGTACGGCGCTCGACCTGCCGATCGTGGGCACGGTGCCCGCCATCAAGCCAGCGGCGGCGTTGACGAAATCCGGCAGCATAGGCCTGCTCGGCACGGCGGCCACGATACGGCAGGCCTATGTCGACAATTTGGAGGCCGAATACGGCAACGGCCACCGGCTGATCCGCCACGCAGCTCCTGCCCTCGTTGCCGCGGCGGAGACGAAGCTGCGCGGGGGGCGCCCCTCCGATGCAGTCTATGCCGAAGCTGTGTCCGGACTGCGGAGCCAGCCGGGTGGCGGGGACATCGACACCGTGGTGCTCGCCTGCACACATTTCCCGCTGGTGGAGGACGAACTGCGCACGGCTTTCGGCAGCGAAGTGGCTTTCGTAAACGGCGGGGAAGGTATCGCGCGCAGGGTCGCGCATTTGACGCAAGGGCAGGAATTCGCCCGCTCGCAGCCGGATTTCGCGGTGGTGACGGGTGAGCCCGAGGGGCTTGCCGCGCTGCCCGCGGCACTTGCACCCTATGGTCTCGAACGGATCGAACGCTTCTAACTGCGAATCGCTCGCAAAGATCGCGGTGGAAAATCGCGTCTCCCGCGATTAGATGCGGCTCCGCCGTGATGAACTACGACCAGATTTTCGACCAGGCGATCGACCGCCTGCACGAGGAAGGCCGCTACCGCGTCTTCATCGATATCATGCGCAACAAGGGCGCCTATCCCAACGCGCGCTGCTTCCACGGCCACAACGGGCCCAAGCCGATCACGGTGTGGTGCTCCAACGATTACCTCGCCATGGGACAGCACCCCAAGGTGATCGCGGCGATGGAAGAGGCGCTGCACGATGTCGGCGCCGGCAGCGGCGGCACCCGCAACATCGGCGGCAACACGCACCTGCACGTGGAGCTTGAGGCTGAACTGGCCGACCTTCACGGCAAGGAAGCCGCGCTGCTGTTTACCAGCGGATACGTGTCGAACGACGCGACGCTGTCCACCCTCGCCCGCCTGCTGCCCGGCTGCGTCATTTTCTCCGACGAGCTCAACCACGCCAGCATGATCGCGGGGATCCGCAATTCCGGCTGCGAGAAGCGCGTCTTCCGCCACAACGACATGGCGCACCTCGAAAAACTCCTCGCCGCAGAGGACGAGGACTGCCCCAAGCTCATCGCGTTCGAGAGCGTCTATTCGATGGACGGCGACGTCGCGCCGCTCCACGAAATCTGCGACCTGGCAGAGAAATACAACGCCCTCACCTATATCGACGAAGTCCACGCGGTCGGCATGTACGGCCAGCGCGGCGGCGGCATTTCGGAGCGTGACGATGCCGCACGGCGGATCGACATCATCGAAGGCACGCTAGGCAAGGCGTTCGGCGTGATGGGCGGCTATGTCGCCACCAGCGCCAAGGTGATCGACTGCATCCGCAGCTATGCCCCCGGTTTCATCTTCACAACCTCGCTCAGCCCCGTACTGGTCGCAGGCGTGCTGGCGGCGGTGAAGCACCTGAAGGAATCGAGCGAGGAGCGCGACGCGCAGCAGGCCAATGCCGCCACGCTGAAGGCGATGATGAGAGAGGCCGGCCTGCCCGTCATGCCGAGCAAAACGCATATCATCCCGCTTCTTGTCGGCGATCCGGTGAAGGCGAAGCGGATCAGCGATATCCTGCTCGCCGAGTACGGCGCTTACGTGCAGCCGATCAATTTCCCGACCGTGCCGCGCGGGACGGAGCGCCTGCGTTTCACCCCCGGCCCGATGCACACCGATGCAATGATGCGCGAGCTGACCGATGCCCTGGTCGAAGTGTGGGACCGGCTTGAACTGGAACTGCGCCAGGCGGCCTGATCGCTTTCGCAGGCGATGGAATCCGCAGGCGTGCCGCGATAGGCTGACCGGCGATGTCCGAGCAAACTGCCAGCACCACATTCCGCGACAACGCACCGCTTTACGGCGTATCGGCGATCCTGCTGGCTGCTTTCGCGGGCCTAGCGCTGTTCGGCGCGCAGCCGGAGGAGCGCGCAGCCGAACAGGCGGCGACAAGCGGCACGCCCCCGCCCCTCGCCAGCCTGCCCGCAACCGATACCGCGCTGGCGGACGACGACAGCGAACTCGCGCCGAAAACCGCGCGCCAGCGTAACGATGCCGTGCCCTTTATTGATGGTCCGCTTGGCCCCGCGCCGCCCTTCGCCTTCGCCGGCGATGCCGCCTCGCGCGCCCGGGCGACCGAGTGCCTTGCCCTTGCGGCCATGGCGGAAGCCGGCAGCGACGATGCCGGCCAGCGCGCGGTCATGCAGGTCGTGCTTAACCGCGTGCGCCACCCGGCCTTCCCGAACACGGTTTGCGGAGTGGTTTTCGAAGGATCGCAGCGCCGCACCGGCTGCCAGTTTACCTTTACGTGCGACGGATCGCTCAGCCGCCGCTATTCGGACGGCTACTGGGCCATATCGCGCAAGCGCGCCGCCGAGATGCTGGGCGGCAGCGTGTTCGGCCGCGTCGGCAATGCCACGCATTACCACACCGACTGGGTCTATCCGTGGTGGAGCGACAAGCTCGACAAGGTGGCGCAGGTCGACACGCACCTGTTCTTCCGCTGGCGCGGCTACTGGGGCGGACCGCGCGCACTCTCGGCCCGCTACACGGGCGGGGAGCCGACGATCGCCAGTCTGACGCGGGCGAGCGAGACTGAGATTTCTGTCGCCGAGCTGCCAGCATCGGAAGCACCGCGCCAGCCAATCGTCACGATCCGCTCCGACAAGCGCGTGGAAGGCACGATCGCCGCGGGTCCGGGGGCGCATTTCCTTGCTCTGAGCGGCAGCGAAGACCCTGCATCGCTTACGGCCCGTGCCGAAGCGCTGTGCCCCGGCGACAGCTATTGCCAAGTCTATGGCTGGACCGATGGCAGCGCGATCCCTTCCGCCCTACCGCTTGGGCGCGAGGCACGCCGTAGCCTCAGCTTCAGCTACCTGGCGCCGCGAGCGGGCAATCCGGCGGTGGTCTATTTCGACTGCACGACCTATGCCGGGGTGGACCGCGCCCGCTGCCTGCCGCGCGCGCGCAACTAATCTGGAGACGCCAATTGAACTACGACGACGTCGTCCTCGGCCGCCGGTCCATTCGCGGCTATCTCGACAAGCCGGTGCCGCGCGCGCTGATCGAGGAGATACTGACGCTCGCCCTGCGCTCCCCGACCTCGATGAACACGCAGCCGTGGCATTTCCATGTCATCACCGGCGAGCCGCTTGACCGCATTCGCAAGGGCAACACCGAGAACATCCTCGCCGGCGTGCCCGACAGCCGCGAGTTCCGCCGCGGCGAGCCTTTCGCGGGCGTCCACCGCGAACGGCAGGTCGGCGTAGCCAAGCAATTGTTCGGCGCAATGGGCATCGCGCGTGACGACAAGAACGCGCGGCAGGACTGGGTGCTGCGCGGCTTCCGCCAGTTCGACGCGCCGGTCTGCGTGATCGTGACCTACGACCGCGAATTGTCCGGCAGCGACGACACCGCTTTCGATTGCGGCGCCGTCACCACCGCGCTCGTCAACGCCGCGTGGAGCCGCGGGCTGGGCTGCGTCATCAACTCACAAGGTATCATGCAAAGCCCGGTCGTGCGCGAACATGCCGGCATTCCGGACGACCAGGTAATCATGAAGGCCGTCGCGATGGGCTGGCCGGACGAGGATTTCCCTGCCAACGCAGTCGTCAGCGAACGCAAAAGCGTGGGCGAAGCGGCAACTTTTACGGGGTTTGGCGATGACTGAGAAACTGGTGGACCTGGGCAACGGGTTCTGGAGCATCCGCGGCGAGCTGAAGCTGGCTGGCGTGGTCGATCTGGGCACGCAGGCTTCCTTGATCGAGCGGCCCGGCGGCGGTTTCGTCATGCTCGACAGCTATACGCTGCCGCCCCGCGTGCTGGAGCAAGTGCGCAAGCTGACGGACGGGGGCAGGAAGATCGAAGCGATCGTCAATGTGCACCCCTTCCACACGCTGCATTGCGAGGCTGCGCACAGGCAATTCCCCGACGCGAAACTCTACGGGCTGGACCGGCACAAGGAGAAATACCCCGACCTGCCGTGGGAAGCGGAAACGACGAACAGCGAAGAGTGCCAGGCACTGTTTGCCGATTGCCTCGAATTCAGTGTGCCGGACGGCATTCGCCTCGTCTGCTCCAGCGAGCACATCCATGCCGGGTCGGTTCTGGCCTACCACCCAGCATCGCAGACACTGCATGTCGACGACACGCTCAGCTGCACCGACCTTCCCTTTCCCGCCAGCCTGCTGCCGATGAGCGGGCGGCTGGACTTCCACCCGACCATCCCGCTCTCGCTCGAAAAGCGCGAGGGTGCGGTGGACGATTTCCGCGCGTGGGCAAGAAACATCGCGCAGCGCTGGAGCGACTGCCGCCATGTCGCCTGCGCGCACAGCAAGATCGTGACGATGGAACCGGACGGGTTCGAGAAACAGGTGCTGGCCGCCCTGCGCCGCGCGGAAACCCCGCTGAAACTGCGCAAGGCGGCGCCGTTCTAGCTACCTCAGGCTGACCACGTTGTCCGCTTCGGGCCGCTCGCGGTCGCCGCGGTAGAGGCTGGCCATCGGCTCGTCGGTCACCTCGACCGGCTGCGCCCGGCCGAAGCCGTTGAAGTCGGTCCGCATCGCCGCGCCGTATGCGCCCAGCATGCCGATCTCGATATAGTCCCCTGCCTGGATGTCTTCCGGCAGCGGGAACGGACCCTGCATGTAGTCCGCATCGTCGCAGGTCGGGCCGTAGAAGGCGAAGTCCGCATCGGCTCCGAACAGGTCGTCCTCCAGCGCGCGAACCGGGAAACGCCAGTCGACGTGCGCGGCATCGAACAACGCGCCATAGGCGCCGTCGTTGATGTACAGCTCTTCGCCGCGGCGCTTCTCCACGCGCACCACCAGCGAGTTGTATTCGGCGCACAGCGCGCGGCCGGGCTCGCACCACAGTTCCGCGTTGTAGGCGATCGGCAGCGCGTAGAAGTGCTGGTGGATCAGCCGGAAGTAATCCTCCAGCGGCGGGGGCTCCATGCCGGGATAGACGCTCGGGAAACCGCCGCCGACATCGATCATGTCGATAACGACGCTGGCTTCCGCGATGGCGGCGCGCGCGCGGTCGAGCGCCTGGACATAAGCGAAGGGCGTCATCGCCTGGCTGCCGACGTGGAAACATACGCCCAGCCAGTCGGCGACCTGGCGGGTCGCCTGCAGAAGTGCTGCGGCGTCGGCCTGCTCCACGCCAAATTTCGATGCCAGCGACAGCTCCGCATATTCGGACGACACGCGCAGGCGGACGCACAGGCGCAGGTCGCCCGCGTCCTTAGTGGCACGGCGGATCTTCTCCAGCTCCTCGACACTGTCGAGGCTGAAGGTCTTGCAGCCATGCTCGAAATACGCCTCTTCGATGGCGCGCTCGGTCTTGATCGGATGCATGAAGCACAGCACTGCGTCGGGCAGCGTCTGGCGCACCATGCGGACTTCCGCGATGGAAGCGACGTCGTAATGCGTGATCCCGCCGTCCCACAGCACCTTTAGCAGGTCGGGCGAGGGATTGGCCTTCACGGCATAGAGCGACTTGCCCGGAAACTTCTCGACGAAGAAACGGGCAGCGCGCCGGGCAGCGTGCGGGCGATTGAGGATCAGCGGTTCGTCCGGCGAAAGATCGCGGACTACAGTGCGAGCGTCAGGATAGCTGTGCAATTCAAGGGACCCCCAGGGAACGGTGAAGTTTCTTGGTGCTGCCTTGCGGTGAGCATGGTCCCATGGGGCAACGGAGGGCGCATATAAGCGGGGCGACATGAACCGCAAGTGGATTCTTGATGTCGCCGGACAAGGGCGGAAACGGTTGCGGCGGGGCTGGCGTGCGATGGTTCGCACCCCTGCCCCGCCGCGAAGGCGCCCGAAAGTGGCGTCGTCCGGTTAGAACTGGACCTGCGGACGCTGGTCCACGATGCCCCGTTCGCTGTCGTCGAGACGGTTGAAGTCGTAATGCTTGAAGCCGAGCAGGCTGGCGAACAGCACCGCCGGGAACGCCTCGATCGAGGCGTTGTAGCGGGCGACGGCGGCGTTCAGCGCACGGCGCGCGGCGGCCAGCTTGTCTTCCACCATCGACAATTCGTTCTGCAGCTGAAGGAAGTTGGTGTTGGCTTTCAGCTCCGGATAGGCCTCGCCCAGCGCAAGCAGCCGGTCGAGCGCGATCTTCAGCTCCTGCTCGTTGCGGCTGTTGGTGTTGGCCGCGGCCGTGTTGCGGGCCATGATGACGCGTTCCAGCGTCTCTTTCTCGTGGCCGGCATAGCCTTTCACCGATTCCACCAGATTAGGGATCAGGTCGTGCCGCTGGCGCAGCTGTGCATCGATGTCGGCCGTGCCCTGGTTGGCTGCCTGGCGCAGCGAAACCAGCCGGTTGTAAACGACGATGACGGTGATGAAGAGCGACACGAGAAATACGGTCAGCGCCGACCACCACAGCGTCGAAAGAATCGGTTCCACGAGTAATACCCCCTAAATTTGCGGATTACGTTCGGTTCGTTGTTAGGAAAATCATAGGGGATAAGGGTTAACGAACCTCTCCATGACGAGAGTGGGACGATGATCGAGAAACCCTGCCCCAACGCGCTGATGGCCGGTCCGCTCGGCGACTGGCTGAAGGACCAGGCGCATGTGCGCGAGGATGCCAAGGAACTGTCGGACAACCGGCTGTTCACGGTCTGCCTGTTCGGCATTCCGACCTTCGCATTCCTGTGGATCCTCTCGCCCCTGCCGTTCGATTTCATGGTCATGATCGGCTTTTTCGGCGCGGCGGCAGGCTATGGCTGGTCGCAGGCGCCGAAAAGCAAGGCGAAGAAGCAGGTCAAGCACGGCATCAATTCCGCCATCGCCGAAGCGGTCGGGCTGCATTACGATCCCGATTGCGCGCCGGGGTCTGCCTTCACCATGGCCAAGCACTACAAGATGCTGCCGAAATTCGACCGCAGCAGCTTCGAGGACAAGTGGTGGGGCAATGTCGGCGGGATCGACTTCTGCCTGCATGAAGCGAAACTGGAAGAGCGGCGCGGATCGGGCAAGCACCAGCACTGGGTGACGACGTTCCAGGGCGTGATCATGTCGATCACTTTCCGCCGCCGGTTCCAGGGCACGACGATGCTGGTCCGCGACGGGACACACAAGCGCCTGTTCGGCGGCGCCAAGGACAAGATCAAGATTGCCGGCGAACACCTGCAATATTGCGCGATGGTCGACCCGCGCTTCGAGGACGCGTTCGACATCTATTCCAACGATCCGACCGAGGCGCGCTATCTCGTCCACCCGGAATATGTCGAACGGCTGATCGCGGTCGAAAGCTCCTTTGGCGGGCAGGACATCCGCACCCTGTTCCAGGGCGGGGAGCTGATCATCGTGCTGAAGGCGCCGAACCTTTTCGAAAGCGGCTCCATCGAGGCTGGCGAAGACCGCAGCCGGATCGAGCGCACGATCAAACAGTTCGGCACGCTGACCGACCTCGCGAACACGCTGAACGAGGATTATCGCACGGGCGAGGCGCACGTCATGGCAGCGATGATGCCCAGCTTCGGCAACAAGACCGCAGAGCCGAAGAAAACCGCATTCTCCGATCCGACGCAAACGGTGGCGGCGGTCGCAACCATGGGCGCGATGGGCGCCCTGGCCGGAAACGTGATGGGCGGCACCCCGCCTACGACCACTCCGACCCCGGCCTCACCCGCTCCCGCATCGTCGGCTCCCGTATCGCTCTCCCCGCAAGCGGGCGGCCAGCCGCCGCTCCCGCCCGCCGCGCAGTTCCGCCGGCCTGGTGGGTTCGGGCGAAAGGGAATGTAACGCCTAGCTCAGGCGGCCCCGAAAATCCTCGTAACCGAACTTGCGGACTTGCTCGAGCGCGTCGGTCTCGCTGTCCCACAGCCAGATACTCGGCAGCGGCACCCCGTTGAACGTGGTGGTCTTGACCATCGAATAATGCGCCTGGTCCAGGAACGCGAAGCGCGCGCCCGGCTGCGCCTCGACCGGGAGGGTATAATCGCCGATCACATCACCCGCGAGGCATGACGGGCCACCCAGGCGCACGGGCGCATCGCCGTCACCCTCGTGCAGCATGGCCGGGCGATAGGGCGCCTCGATCACGTCGGGCATGTGGCAAGTCGCAGAAACGTCGGTAATCGCGAAGGGCACCTCGTTCACGCCGGTATCCAGCACCGTTCCGACCAGAATGCCCGCATCGAGCGCCACCGCCTCGCCCGGTTCGAGGTAAATTTCCGCCCCGCTGTCTTCCTTCGCGTCCTTCAGAAACTCCACCAGTTCCTTCCGCTGGTAATCGGCGCGGGTGATGTGGTGGCCGCCGCCCATGTTGATCCACTTGAGCTGGCCGAACCACGGTTCGATCGCGTCGAACACGCGGTCCCACGTCTTGATCAGCGGTTCGAGGTCCTGCTCGCACAAATTGTGGAAATGGATGCCGTCCACGCCTTCCATCATCTCCGACGTCAGCTGGTCGATCGGGAAACCCAGGCGGCTGCCGGGGCTGGAGGGGTCGTAGCGCGGCACTTCGCCGGTCGGCACCATGGGGTTGAGGCGCAGGCCCACGTCGAACGATCCGCCTTGGGATCGCGCCTGCTCCAGGATCAGGCTCGCCCGGGCGATCTGCTGCGGCGAATTGAAGATCACATGGTCCGACAGTCGGCAGACCTCGGGCAAATCCTCCGGCTTGTAGGCCGCGCAATAGGTGCTGATCTCGCCGTCGTAATACTCCGACGCCAGCAGCGCCTCCCACAGACCGCTGGTGCATACGCCGTCGAGATATTCGCCGATGATCGGCGCGGCAGCGAACATGGAGAACGCCTTGAGCGCGGCGAGCATCTTAATGTCCGCCTCGTCGCGAATTTGTGCCAGGACCTGGCAGTTGGCCCGCAATTTCGCCGCATCGACGACGAAGGCCGGGCTATCCACCCGCCCGAGGTCGAAATGCGCGAAAGCGCCCGGATCTCCGGCTTTCGTTTCCATCAGAAATCGACCGGGCTGTCCATTTCCTTCACGTTCCACGGCAGGCCGTGCTCGTTCAGCATTTCCATGAAGGGGTCGGGATCGAACTGCTCCATGTTGAACACGCCTTCCCCTGCCCACTTGCCTTGTAGCATCAGCGCGCTGCCGATCATGGCGGGCACACCGGTGGTATAGCTGACGCCCTGGTTGCCGGTTTCCTCGTACGCCGCCTCGTGGCTGCAGATGTTGTTGATGTAGAACGTCTTCTCGACGCCTGTCCCGGCCCCCGAGCCGGGATCCAGCGCTTCGCCCGTCGCGATGACGCCGATGTTCGTGTTGCCGGTGGTCGTCTCGCCCAGCGTTTCCGGCTTGGGCAGCACGGCGGCGAGGAATTGCAGCGGGATGATGTCCTTGCCCTGGTAGCGGATCGGCTCGATCCCGGTCATGCCGACATTCTGCAGCACGGTGAGGTGCTTGATGTACTCGTCGCCGAAGGTCATCCAGAACCGCGCACGCTCCAGCTCGGGCACGAATTTGGCGAGGCTTTCCAGCTCCTCGTGATACATCATGTACATGTTCTTCGGGCCGACCGCCTCGAAGTCGAATTCCACTTTCTTCGCCATGGCGGGCGTTTCGATGAACTCGCCGCCTTCCCAGTGGCGCGCAGGCGCGGTCACTTCGCGGATGTTGATTTCCGGGTTGAAATTGGTGGCAAAGGCCTGGCCATGATCGCCGCCGTTGCAGTCCAGGATGTCGAGCTGGCGGATCGTCTTCAGCTTGTGCTTCTTCAGCCACATGGTGAAGACGCTGGTCACGCCGGGGTCGAAGCCCGATCCCAGCAGCGCCATGATGCCCGCTTCCTTGAACCGGTCGTGATAGGCCCACTGCCAGTGATATTCGAATTTCGCCTCGTCCTTCGGCTCGTAATTCGCAGTGTCGAGGTAATGCGTGCCGGTTTCCAGGCATGCATCCATGATCGGCAGGTCCTGGTAAGGCAGCGCAAGGTTGACGACCAGCGAGGGTTCGATCTTGCGGATCAGATTGACCATCGCGGGCACTTCCTCGGCGTCGATCTCGTAGGTCGAGA
Organism: Alteriqipengyuania flavescens; assembly: GCF_030406725.1. Classification (NCBI taxonomy): domain Bacteria; kingdom Pseudomonadati; phylum Pseudomonadota; class Alphaproteobacteria; order Sphingomonadales; family Erythrobacteraceae; genus Pseudoblastomonas; species Pseudoblastomonas flavescens. The sequence continues at coordinate 2,596,621 of NZ_CP129107.1, forward strand.
TGTCGACGCCGGTGCGCTCCTTCACGCTGCTGGCGATGGCGTCGCATTTCGAGCGGGTGCGGCTGGCCAGGTGGATATCGGTGAAGATACCGTTGTTCATGGCCATCTTGTGGACGGCGACCGAGCTGACGCCGCCGGCGCCGATGACGAGGACTTTGGACATGTGTGCTCCTTCAGGGGGCGAAATCGATTCTTGCGCCGCGCATAAACGAATGCGTTAAGCTGTCCAAATGATCCGCATCCCTACCGCAGAGGGCGTCCGCGCCGCCGCAGCCAGCATTGCAGAAATCCTCCCCCCGACCCCGCTCCTGCCGGTCGAGGTCGGCGGAGTGCGATGCCACGCGAAGGCGGAATCGCTACAGCCCATCGGCGCGTTCAAGATACGCGGCGCGTGGTGGCGTCTTTCCAGCCTGACACCGGAAGAACGCGCCCGCGGCGTCGTCGCCCTGTCGAGCGGCAACCATGCGCAGGGCGTGGCGTGGGCGGCGCGGCGGCTGGGCATCGATGCCGCCATCGTCATGCCGCGCGACGCGCCCCGGGTGAAGTTCGACGCCACGCGCGCGCTGGGCGCGGAAATCGTGCTGTACGACCGCGACCGGGAAGACCGGGAAGAAGTCGCCGCGTGCGAGGTCGAACGCCGCGGCGCAGTGCTGGTCCACGCTTTCGCCGATCCGTGGGTAATGGAGGGTCAAGGCAGCGCGGGCATCGAAATCGCCGGCCAGCTCGGCCGTGCCCCTTCGCGCATTGTCGCGTGTTGCGGCGGCGGCGGACTGTCGGCCGGCCTCGCCCTCGCCTGCCCCGACAGCGCGATCCACATCGTCGAGCCCGAAGGATGGGACGTGGTCGGCCAGTCGGTCGCTGCTGGCGAGATCGTGTCCGTCGGCCCCAATCCGCCCGCCACGATCTGCGATGCCTTGCGACCGGACCGGACGCTGCCGCTGAACCTGCAGATGTTGCAAGGGCGGATCGAGCCCGGGGTCGCCGTCAGCGATGTAGAGGTCCGCACCGCCCAGCGGTTCGCGTTTTCCAACCTCAATCTCGTTCTCGAACCGGGCGGCGCGGCGGCCCTTGCGGCAACCTTGGCAGGCAAGGTTCCCGTTGACGAAGATACGGTCGTCATGCTCACCGGCGGCAATACGGATGCGGCGAGCTTTGCCGCAATGCTGGCCGGCGATTGACACCGCCACACGGGACGCGCAGGTTTCGCTTCGAAACGTAATTTGGGGGAAATTCGCGATGCAAGCTCAGATCCTGGCGCCGGCAGCGGTGCTCGTGGCGTGGACGCTGGTCATGCTGTTCTGGATGGCGGGCACGCGCCTGCCGGCCATCAAGAAGGCGAGCGGGGGCGGGCTTGGCCAGGCCAAGCCGGGCGGACGCGGGCAGGACCTGGAGGGCGTGGTGCCGGACAGGGTCAACTGGAAGGCGCACAACCACACGCACTTGCACGAACAGCCGACGATCTTCTACGCGGCCGTCCTCATCATCGCGCTGATGGGCGCAGACGCAATGGATGTGGCGCTCGCGTGGATCTACGTCGCGCTGCGCATCGTCCATTCGATCTGGCAGGCGACCGTCAACAAGGTCAGCGTGCGCTTCCTGATTTTCCTTGCGAGCACCATCGTGATGGTCGCGCTGGCGATCCGCGCGCTGATGCTGACCCTGTTCGCCGACCCGACGAGCTTCGCTTGATAAAAACCGTCGGCATGGCGATCCTGCAGCCGGTCGTCGGCCTGATGGCGTGGACGATGGTGATGTGGGTGTGGATGTACGCCACCCGCTTCCCGGCCATGAGAAAGGCCAAGGTCGATCCCAAGGACTTGGCCGGCGGCGACACAGGCACTACGCTGGACAAGGTGTTGCCGCCGCAGGTGTAGTGGAAGGCGCACAATTACAACCACCTGCACGAGGCACCGACGCTCTTCTACGCCGTCGCAATCGTGATCGCGATCATCGGCCAGGGCGATGGTTTCAACCTGTGGCTGGCGTGGGCCTATGTCGCGCTACGCGTGGCGCACAGCATCGTGCAGGCGACGGCGAACAACGTTCCGGTGCGCTTCGGGCTGTTTCTGCTGTCGACCGTCGCGCTGATGGCGCTCATCCTGCATGCAGGGATAGCGGTCTTCCATTAGGCTTACTCCGCCGCGACGGCTTCCTTCTGCGCGAATTCCAGCGTGGCGAGGAAGCGTTCCGCATCGAGCGCGGCCATGCAGCCCGTGCCTGCAGCCGTGACCGCCTGCCGGTAGGTGTGGTCCATCACGTCGCCGCAAGCGAAGACGCCGGGAATGGCCGTCTTCGGCGTGCCGGGCTCGACCAGCAGGTAACCGCTCTCATCCATCGGCAGCTTGCCCTTGAACAGCTCGGTCGCGGGCGCATGGCCTATCGCGACGAAGGCCCCGTCGACTTCCAGCTCCGAGATCGCGCCCGTTTCGGTGTCGCGCAGGACCAGCCGTTCCAGCTTGCCCTCGCCTTCGAACCGCTCGACCACCTTGTTCCACATCGTCGAAATCTTGTCGGAGGCGAACAGGCGGTCCTGCAGGATCTTTTCGCTGCGCAATTCGTCGCGGCGGTGGATCAGGGTGACGTCGTCGGAATGGTTGGTCAGGTAGAGCGCCTCTTCCACAGCGGTGTTGCCGCCGCCGATCACCGCGACTTTCTTGCCGCGATAGAAGAACCCGTCGCACGTGGCGCAGGCCGACACGCCCTTGCCGCCCAGTTCCGCCTCGCCCGGCACGTTGAGCCATTTCGCCTGCGCACCGGTCGAGATCACCAGAACGTCACCAACATAGGTATCGCCGCCGTCGCCCTTCGCGCCGAAGGGGGAGCCGTTTTCCAGATCGACTTCGGTGATCGTGTCCCACATCATCCGCGTGCCGACGTGTTCGGCCTGCTTCTGCATCTGTTCCATCAGCCACGGGCCCTGGATCACGTCGGCGAAACCGGGGTAGTTCTCGACGTCGGTGGTGATCGTGAGCTGGCCGCCCGGTTGCAGGCCCTGGACCACGATCGGCTCCATCCCGGCGCGCGCGCCGTAAATCGCGGCCGAGAGGCCGGCGGGGCCGGAGCCGATGATGAGCATGCGGGTCTTGTGGGTCGTCGCCATGGATGTGCTTTCGGATTCTCTCGAGAAATTCAGCCGCGCACTATCGCGCCGAACGCGCGTGCGCGCAAACCCATGTGGTCACCCTTCCACAAGGTGCAACCGCAAGGCTTCGCGCATGGCCGCATCCACGCCGAGCTGGCGCTCCAGATAAGCGTCTGCCGAACCGAAGCGCTGGCTAACGGCATCGCGGGCGGCTTGCAGGAAGGCAGGCTCCACGCCCATCAGCACGCGGGCCGTCTCTTCGTCCTTCGCGCCGTATTTCTTTCCGAGCAACGCCATGCCGTCGGCAATGCGCTGCTCGCCTCGCGGCGCCTCGTTGGTAAGCAGGTAATCGGCCATTGCGTCGTCCGGGTGGACGCCCAGCGCGTGGTGCAGCAGGTCCACCGCGATGCCGGTGCGGTCCTTGCCCGCGGCGCAGTGGACAAGGCTGGCGCCCTTCCCTTCCGCCAACGCTGCGAAATAGCGGCGCAGCATCGTGTTGAGCCCTTCCCGGTCGGGCAAGGCACCATAGAGCGTGATCATTGCAGCGCGGGCGCCTTGCGCGTCGATATCGCCCTCGGCTGCCTCCAGATGCGGCGCGAGGCCGGCGGTCTCGCCATCGAAGGCCAGCACTTCGCCATCGAAAGCCGGATCGCGGCGGCAGCTATGGCGATCCCGCTCCCCCTTGCCGCGCAGGTCGATTACAGTGGCGAGGTGAAGTTCGGCCACCACCTCCAGATCCCCGTCCGACGCGTCAGCATGATGGCCGGAGCGCCACAACGTACCACGGCGCACCGTGCCCCCGGCAGCCGCATAGCCTCCGTAATCGCGCAGGTTGTGGATGGAGGGAAGCGGCAGGAAACGCGGGTCGGTCATCCTGAAGCGGTGCCATGGCGCCTCGCAGGTGGCAATGCGGTTATCACCTAGGCGGTCCTTGATGCCTTGGCGACAGCGGCCGGCTAGATCGGGCACCCTGACCGCAACGGGATACGAGGATGCCATGGCCTACATCGTGATCGCCGACGACGACGAACTGGTCGCCGAGATGGCGAGCGACGTGCTGATCAACGCGGGCCACGCGTGCGGCTGGGTCACCGATGCGGAAAAGACCAAGGAACTGCTCGCCTGGCGACGGCCGGATGTCCTGCTGCTGGACCACGATATGCCCGGCCTGACCGGGGCCCAGTTGCTGCGCGAGCTGCGTAATTCCACCGAATTCTACGACCTGCCGGTGATCATGTTCACCAAGCTGTCCGGCGAAACGGATGAGGCCTATGCACGGCTCAACGGCGCACAGGATTTCATTCGCAAGCCCTTCGACCCGAGCTACCTGAAGTGGCGGGTCGAGCGATTGCTGGAGGCGCGCGCGGACCGGCCGCGACATCGCTCGCTGGAAGAGGTGGTGGAGGCCGAGCAAGAGGAGCTCAAGCGGCGGCGCCAGTCGGAAATGCGCCGCAGCTTTCTTTAAAGCGGGTCAGACCGCGCCGAGGTCCCTGACGAAATTGTCGGTCCACGCGCCGATGTTCTCGTCGCGCACGCAGGCGTTGAGCTTCTCCCAGCGCGCCTTGCGCTCTTCCAGCGGCATGTCGAGCGCTTGGCGGATGGCGTGAGCGATCTCGTCGTTGCTGTAGGGATTGATCAGCAGCGCGTCGGATAATTGCTGCGCCGCGCCGGCAAACCGTGACAGGATCAGCACGCCCGGATCGTCCGGGTCCTGCGCCGCGACATATTCCTTTGCCACCAGGTTCATCCCGTCCCGCAGCGGGGTGACGAGGCCGATCTTCGATGCGCGGTAGCAGCCGTAGAGCTCCGCCATCGAATGGCCCTTGTTGACGTAGCGGATGGGAACGACGTCGATCTCCGAATACTCGCCGTTGATGCGCCCCGTCTTGGCTTCCAGCGTTTCGCGAATCTGCTGGTAGCTTTCCACGTCCTCCCGGCTGGGCGGCGCGATCTGGACGTAGATGACTTCCCGGTTTCCTTCCGGAAAGCGTTCGAAGAACCGGGCCAGCCCGTCGATCCGCTCCGGCAAGCCCTTGGAATAGTCGAGCCGGTCGACCCCGATGATCGCGGTCCTGTGCCTCGTGCTCGACATCATGCGCTGCTGCGCCTGCCGCGCTTCCCCGCTGTCGCCAACCGACTGGAAATGATCGTAGTCGATCCCGATGGGGTACGAGCGTGCGTAGGTGGTCCGCCCTTCGAACGTGACCTTGCCGATCGTGTCGTCGACTTCTGCGCCCAGTTCCTTGCGGCAGTAATGCAGGAAGCTTTCCAGCCACTCGTTACACTGGAAGCCGATAAGGTCGTAATGCAGCACCGTGCGCACCAGCCGCTCGTGATACGGCAGGCTCGTGAAAAGGCGCGTCGGCGGCCAGGGGATATGGAGGAAGAACCCGATCCGGTTCTCGAACCCGCGGGCGCGCAACCTCTCGCCCAGCGGTATGAAATGGTAATCGTGCACCCAGACCGTATCGTCCGGCTCGATCAGGCCTGCCGCGCGCTCGGCGAACAGCTCGTTGACCCGTTCGTAGCCCTTGCCCGTCTCGCGGGAATATTCGGCAAGGTCGATGCGGTAATGGAAAAGCGGCCACAGCGTCGAATTGGCGTAGCCGTTATAATATTCCTCGATATCCTGGGGGGCGAGGTCGATCGTGGCGGTAGTCACGCCGTCATGGGTCTGCACGTCCGGCTCTGCAGAAGGATCTTCCGCTTCCTCTCCCGACCAGCCGAACCAGATACCGTCATTGGTCTTCAACGCGGCGTTCAAAGCCCCGGCAAGCCCGCCTTGCGCACCCGATGCACCGCGTGCCTTGGGCACCGCGACGCGGTTGGAGATAACGACGAGGCGGCTCATGTCTTGGTCATCGGACTTCGTTCCAGCTCCTTGAAAGCAATGCGGCGCAGTTGATTACCCCTACCAGCGAGTAGGTCTGGGGGAAGTTCCCCCACAGCTCCCCGGTCTCGAAATCCATGTCCTCGGACAACAGGCCCGATGGCGCGCGGTGGGCGAGCATGGTACCGAAAAGCTGCCGCGCCTCTTCGTCGCGGCCCGCCAGGTGCAGCGCCTCGATCAGCCAGAAGGTGCAGACATTGAACGCCGTTTCCGGCGCCCCGAAATCGTCTTCCGCCGCGTAACGCAGCATGTGTTCGCCCCGGCGCAAGGCCTTCTCGATCGCGGCGAAGGTGGACTGGAACCGCGGATTGTCGGGCGAAAGGAAGCGCAATTCCACCATCTGAAGCAGGCTGGCATCCAGGTAATCGCTTTCGAAGCTGGCGCGGTAGTGGCCGCCCTCCCCGTCATCCTGCCACGCCTTTTCCTCGATCGTGTTGCGGATCGCGTCGGCACGCCCGGCCCAATGTTCGTGCCGGTCCGCCTTCCCGAGATATTCGGCGACGTTGGCCAGTCTGTCGCAGGCCGCCCAGCTCATCACCGCGCTGTAGGTGTGGACTTCCTGCCGGGTGCGGAATTCCCACAGGCCGGCGTCGGGCTGGTCGTGCATCTTCCACGCCATCTCGCCGACCTGCTCCAGGCTTTCGAAATCGGCTTCGTCCGCCATGCGCAGCAGCCGCTTGTCGAAGAACGCTTGCACGGTCGGCATCACGATCTGGCCATAGCAATCGTGCTGGATCTGCGTGTAGGCGGCATTGCCCACGCGCACCGGGCCCATGCCGCGATACCCGGAAAGGTTTTCCGCGAAGCCTTCCTCAAGCTCGGCGACACCCATCACGGAATAGAGCGGCTGGATCTGCCCGCCCGCCGCCTGGTCCACGATGTTGCGCAGATAGGCGAGATATTTTTCCAGCACATCGAGCGCGCCGAGGCGGTTGAGCGCCTGCACGGTGTAATAAGAATCGCGGATCCAGCAGAAGCGGTAATCCCAGTTCCGCTCCGAATTGGGCGCCTCGGGGATCGAGGTCGTCAGCGCCGCGACGATCGCGCCCGTCTCCTCGTGCTGGCACAGTTTCAGCGTGATCGCGCAGCGGATCACCTCGTCCTGCCATTCGAACGGCGTTGCTAGCCCGCGCGACCAGTTCTGCCAGTAACTGCGCGTCTTCTGTTCCATGCCGCGAACCTGTTCGCGCAAATTGCCGACGAAGGGCTCGTCGGGGCCGAGGAAGAAATGCGTATCCTCCTCGATCCGGAAGAAGCGCTTTTCGAGCACGTATCCGACCGCCGCATCGGTCGAGAGGCGCATCGCCTGGTCGCCTACGAGGTAGCGGATGTGGTTGGTGCCGTTGGTCGTCTTCGCCAGCTCTGCGCCATAACCGCGCATCGGCGCCAGCTTCACGCGGATACGCGGATTGCCCGCCACCGGCCGCACGATGCGCACGAAAGCGACCGGGCGGTACATCCGGCCTGAGCTTTCGAACCGCGGGCAGAAATCGAGGATTTCGACCGCGCTGCCGTCTTTCGCTTCCAGCCGCGTGACGAGGTTGGGCGTGTTGCGGATGTATTCCTGCCTGCTCGAAACCTGGCCGGCCAGCTCGAACTGCCACAACCCCTCGTCGGGATCGCCGTCGTCCATCAGCGAGCAGAAGACCGGGTCGCCATCTACGCGGGGGACACAGCCCCAGACGAGTGCGCCCTGCCGGTCGATCAGGCCGGAAACCTGGCAATTGCCGACAGGCCAGAGGTCGAGGGTGGATTGGCTGGAAAGAGCGTTCATAGCCCCAGCCAATCGCGCACGGCGTCCGGCCCTGCAAGGCCGAATTCGGCCTCGGTCGGCTTGGGCTCGCCCACGCGTATGGCCGTACCGCCGCGGCGAAGCACCTCGGCAAACCCGTCTTCGTCCGTCACGTCGTCGCCGATGAAAACGGGGTGGGCGCCGGCGAAGGGCGCGCTGTCCATGAGGACGGACACCGCGCGGTCCTTGCCGCCGCCAGGGCGCATGAGCTCGCAAACGGACTTCCCGGTCTTGAGCTGCAAGTGCTTCGTGGCGGCGAGGTCCTTTGCGAAGGCGAGAACCCCCTCGCCCGCATCCGGTGCGGCACGGTAATGCAGGGCGAGTCCGAAAGACTTGTATTCGACCTCGACGCCATCGTGACCGGCCGCGAACTCCTCTATCGCCTCCCGCACATCGGCCGAAAGCGCTTGCGGCTGCCCGCCGATCCGCTCACCCGAAGCACCGCGGACCTCGGCGCCATGGCTGCCGGCCACGGCGAAGCGGAACGGGCCCAGGTGTTCGCGCAAATTGTCGATCGCCCGGCCGCTCACCACGGCGAGCGCCCCGCCCTGCCGCGCGGCAAGATCCTCCAGCGCGGCAGCAAGGCCGCCGGGCACTTCGATGGAATCGGGCGTCGGGGCGATTTCCACCAGCGTTCCGTCGAAATCGAGGAACAGCGCAACGGGCCCCCGTGCGCGCAGGTCCGATAGGGCGGGAGGATCGGGGAGCATCACGGTCATCGCGGGCGACCCTACAGCGGGCGCACGGCCCTGCAACGTTGCTTAGCCGTCTTTGCCATCCGAAAACGTATGCATGTTCTCGATCAGCGCATCGTCGAGCTTCTCGCCGTGGAGGACCGAGATATCGCCAGTGGTTTCGAGCACCACGGCGCGCACTTCTTCGAAGCTTAGCACATTGGCTTCGCGCAGCTTCGCCAGCAAGTCGGATCGGGATACACGAGTTGTGCTCAGGGCTTCCTCGTTGATCTTTCCATCGCGCATCAGAATGCATGGGTCGTTCGAAATGGCATCTTCGAACCAGTCGCTCTTCTTCCGAACGACCGCGATGATCAGTTGCACCATGAACAGACCCGCCATCGCCGCCATCGTTTGCAAAAATTCGAGCGCCTTCGTGTCCTGCGCAGCCCCTGCAACCAGAGAGCCCATCGCCACCGTCATGACGAAGTCGAAACTGGTCATCTTGGAGAACGAGCGCAGCCCGACCAGCCGCACGAGGGTGACCACCCACACCAGCGCTGCGCCGCCCAATATGATGCCGCGTGCAAGGTGGTCGATAAGGTCGTTCTCGAAAAAGATAAGCAGTTCCCCCGTGGTTAACTACCCGGAAGACGCCCCAGCACGGCGAAAGTTTCGAAACTGCGCTATATGAGGAAATTGGTAGCGGAGGAGGGACTCGAACCCCCGACACGCGGATTATGATTCCGCTGCTCTAACCACCTGAGCTACTCCGCCCCGAAAGGCCGTTCCGGCGCCGCTGGGGCGGGAACAGGCGGCGCGTTTAGGGCGGCGGCGGCGCGGGGTCAAGCGCCGTGTGCGGGCTCAGGAAGACCTGCGGAAAGACCAGTCGCGGACATGCCCCCACGGGCCGCCGAGATAGCGGTAAAGGCCGAAACCGCGAAAGGCGAAATCGCGCGGTTCGACCACCAGTTGCGCCTGCAATTCCTTCGCCTTGGCGCTCGATACCTTGTTCTGTATCGTAACGTGCAGGCGCGGCTTGTGCTGGTCCTGCGCCGTCAGCATGCCGGTGAAATGCTCGGCAATCCTCGTGCGGTGGCCGAGCATGTCCTCGCTCGCCAGTTTCAGCGCTGTCCCGCCGCCGAGCGACATGAGCCCCTCCAGCCGCGCAGGCGGCGGCGGGTTTTCGGCCACGATACGCTTCAGCACGTCGCCCAGCTCTTCCTCGCATTGGGGCGGGATGGCGTGGAAGAGCGTGACATGCGCATCGAGATAGTTGCGCTCCGGCGGGAAATGCTCGGTCCGCAAGGCAGTGGCCCAGGCCGCCATGTCTTTAGGCAGCAATGCCGTCAGGATGAGCGGAGCGTTGCGCTCGCCTGCGTCGCGATTGGCGATCACATTTCCCCGCGCGCGCGGCGCAAGGCGAACCACTTTTCGACATTGGCGTTATGCTCCGCCAGCGTTGTGGCGAAGGCGTGCCCGCCGCTACCGTCGGCGACCATGTAGATCGCCTCGGTCTCGGCCGGATTCAGCACCGCGGCGATGCTCTCCCGCCCCGGATTGGTGATCGGCCCCTTGGGCAGCCCGACCATCGAATAGGTGTTGTAATCGTTGATCGCGCTGATTTCCGACTGGCGGATCCGGCGGCCCAGCGGTTTGCCCTTGGTGATCGGATAGATGATCGTGGGATCCGCCTGCAGCATCATGCCGGTCCTGACACGATTGGAATACAGTCCGGCCACCATCCGCCGTTCTTCCGGAACGCCGGTTTCCTTTTCCACGATGGAGGCGAGGATGACCGCCTCGCGCGGGTTCGACACGGCGATGTCGCCGCTGCGCTTCGCCCACAATTCGTCCAGCGTGCGCGCCATTTCGGCCTGCATGCGCTGGAGGACCTCCGCCCGCGGTTGTCCGCGCTCGAACGCATAAGTGCCGGGCAGGACACTGCCTTCCGCCGGCACATCGACGCTACCGGTCAAAAGCGGCGTCGCCATCAACCGTTCCTGCACCATGATCGACGGCATGCCTTCGGGAATGGTGACGAAGCGCTGGATGGGCTGAGCGTGCTGCAGGATGTCGAGGATGCCCGACGGACTGACCCCGGCCGGGAAGGCGAATTCGCCCGCCTGGATTGAATCCCCGCCGCCGAAGATTTTCGCCCGCAGCAGGAAGGCATCGGCGGAGGAAATGAATTGGTCGTCCTCCAGTTCCTGCGCGACCGAGGTCAGCGAACTGCCCGACTTGACGATGAAGGACGTCTCCTCGTCCAGGTCGGTGCCGCCCCACCAGCCCATGGCGAGCCAGCCCACGGCCAGCACGGCGACCAGCGCTGCTGCCAGCAGCAGCGGCTTGAGACGACGCAGCATCTATCCCTAGTCCTCGAGGCGCTTCATGATCAGCGAGGCGTTGGTCCCGCCGAAACCGAAGCTGTTGTTGAGCACGGCGTTGACCTCCCGCTCCCGCGCCTTCAACGGGACGAGGTCCACGCCTTCGGTGCCTTCGTCCGGGTTGTGCAGGTTGAGGGTCGGCGGGACCACCTGGTCGCGCATGGCGAGGATGCAGAAGATCGCCTCCACCGCGCCGGCGCCGCCGAGCAGGTGGCCGATGGCGGATTTCGTGCTGCTCATTGATGCGCCGCACAGATCGTCGCCCAGCACGCGCTTTACCGCGGCGAGTTCGATCGTGTCCGCCATGGTCGAGGTGCCGTGGGCGTTGACGTAGTCGATATCGCACGGCTCCAGCCCGGCCTTCTTCAGCGCCATGCGCATGGCCAGTTCCGCGCCGCGACCTTCAGGATGCGGGGCGGTGACGTGGTAGGCGTCGCCCGACAGGCCATAGCCGACCACTTCGGCGTAGATTTTCGCGCCGCGCGCCTTGGCGTGCTCGTATTCCTCCAGCACCACGACACCGGCGCCCTCGCCCATGACGAAACCGTCGCGGTCCTTGTCGTAGGGGCGGCTCGCCTCGGTCGGGCGGTCGTTCATGCTGGTGTTGAGCGCGCGCGCCTGCGCGAAGCCCGCAATGCCGAGCGGGTTGACGGTCGATTCGGCGCCGCCTGCCAGCATGATGTCGGCATCGTCGTCCTTGATCATGCGCGCGGCGTCGCCGATCGAATGCGCGCCGGTCGAACAGGCGGTCACCACGGCGTGGTTCGGGCCCATCAGGCCGTAGCGGATCGACACCTGTCCGCTGACGAGGTTGATGATCCGCCCGTGGACGAAGTGCGGGCTGACCCGGCCCGGGCCGCGTTCGTGCAGGTTGACCGATTCCTTTTCGATCCCCGGCAAGCCGCCGATGCCTGCGCCGATGGACACGCCGGCCCGCTCCCGCGTGGCCTGGTCCATCTCGGTCAGGCCGGCATCTTCCAGCGCCTGGCCGGCAGCGTCGAGGCCGTAGACGATGAAGGGATCGATCTGGCGCTGGATCTTCGGGTCCACGCGCTTGTCGGGATCGAAGCCCCAGGCATGATCCTTCGGCTTAACCTCGCAGGCGATCGTCGCCTTCTGGTTGGAAGCATCGAAGCGGGTGATCGGCCCGGCGCCGCTTTCGCCCGCGATCAGGTTGGACCAGCTGGTTTCCACGTCGCCACCCAGCGGGGTGACGAGGCCGAGACCGGTTACGACTACACGACGCATTCTATTCTCCGCTTGGGCGGCCCGCACGGCGCGTGTGGGCGGCCCCGAAACGACAACAGGCCCGGCCCGTGGGTCGGGTCGGGCCTGTCACAGCCGCCATGCCGGCATCCGGCAGGCGTATCCTCGGCTAGCGAGCGCTCGGCCCTGCTCAGCCCTTGTGTTCTTCGATGTACTTCGTGGCATCGCCGACGGTGGCGATCTTTTCCGCCGCATCGTCGGGGATTTCGACGCCGAATTCTTCTTCGAACGCCATGACCAGTTCGACGATGTCGAGGCTGTCGGCACCCAGATCGTCGATGAAGCTGGCGTCCTGCGTCACCTTGTCGGCTTCAACGCCGAGATGCTCGACGACAATCTTCTGCACGCGGTCTGCGGTATCGCTCATGTAATATCCCTCTTGAACCTGGGTTTTCGAATTGGCTTTCGCCCTAATGAACGGCGCGGGCAAGCGCAAGTGCTGCCGCAGCACGGACGGAGCGTTATGTGGGGAGGATATTACGGTTTTGCCAGCGAACGCGAAAAAAGGCATACTCGGCACCGCTTTCGGGGGGAGGCATCGGTGCTGCAGAAATTGAAGGACAGGATCGGCGGATGGGAGGTGGCGTGGATGGCCGCCATCCTCGGCGTCGTCCTCGTCGCCATGCCGCTGATCGCCGTGCTCGGGCCCGATGGATCGGTGCGCGGCCAGATCCTCGGTTTCACCGACGGAGTCTGGCGCAGCGACTACCCGGTACGCGTCGACCTGCCGGAATAGACTGCCGCAATCGCACCGCGCCTCGCCACGCCGGAAGCGGACCAAGCGCTTGATTCGGAGGGCGAATTCGTCCTCGAACCGGTCGATGAACTGGCGACTGCCGAAAGGCCCGACGGCGCGGCACCGACGCGAACCGCGCCGAAACTCGACGGGGTGATGGACGTGCGCTTCCGCCTCGCTCCGGGCCGCATGTCGAACGACCAGTCGAATACCGACCCCGTCCGCATCAACCGGCCCGTTTCGATCGGCGGCCGCAGCGCGGGCTCGATCGCCTTGCTGGTCCAGCCCGACGGCACGCTGATGGCCCGCCCGACCGAATTGGGCGCGCTGTTTCCAGAAGGCAGCGAAACCACGTCGCGGCTGGTCGCGGAAGGACCCGATTTCGTGCCGTTGGACAGCTTGCGCGCGCTCGGCATCGCCATCCGCTACGACGCGGCGAACGACGGGCTGGCCGTCAGCGGCGGATAAGCCTGGAAGCCGGGATCAGTCGCCCGCGCGGTCCACGCGCTGGCCTTGCCCTGCATCGCCCTTCGGCACGTCCATCGTGCGGATGTGGACGTCGCGCAGCTGGCCGGCGCTGACCGGGCTCGGCGCGCCCATCATCAGGTCCTGCGCCCGCTGGTTGAGCGGGAAGGCAATGACCTCGCGGATATTGGGCTCGTCGGCCAGGAGCATGACGATGCGGTCGATGCCGGGGGCGGAGCCGCCGTGCGGCGGGGCGCCCAGCTTGAACGCCTCGATCATGCCGGAAAACTCGGCATCCACGGTTGCCTTGTCGTAGCCGGCGATTTCGAAGGCCTTGTACATGATTTCCGGCTTGTGGTTCCGGATCGCGCCGCTCGACAGTTCGTAGCCGTTGCAGACGATGTCGTACTGCCAGGCGAGGATGTCGAGCGGGTCCTTGTTCTCCAGCGCTTCCATCTCGCCCTGGGGCATGGAGAACGGGTTGTGGCTGAAATCCACGCGCTTCAGGTCCTCGTCGTATTCGAACATCGGGAAATCGACGATCCAGCAGAACTTGAAGCAGCCTTCCTCGATCAGGCCCAACTCCTCGCCCACACGGGTGCGCGCGGCACCGGCAAGCTTGGCGGCATCCTCTTCCTTGCCTGCGGCAAAGAACAGGCCGTCGTTCTCGCCAAGGCCGAGCTCTGCGTAGAGCTTTTCCATGCCTTCGGTGCCGTGGTTCTTGGCGATAGGCCCGCCGAATTCGCCGCCCTTGCGGGTGACGTAGCCGAGGCCGGCAAAGCCTTCCTTGCGCGCCCAATCGTTCATGTCGTCGAAGAACTTGCGGCTCTTTTCATGCGTGGCCGGCGCGGGGATGACGCGAACGCGGCCACCGCTGCCGACGATCTTTTCGAACAGGCCGAAGCCTGACGTGGTGAAGTGGTCGGTGACGTCGCTGATGATCAGCGGGTTGCGCAGGTCGGGCTTGTCGGTGCCGTATTTCAGCATCGCTTCCGCATAGGGAATACGCGGGAATTCGCCCGCCGGGGTCACGCTCTTGCCGCCCGCGAATTCCTCGAACACGCCGGCAAGCACCGGTTCGATCGCCTGGAAGACGTCTTCCTGCGTCACGAAGCTCATTTCGAAGTCGAGCTGGTAGAATTCAGGCGAACGGTCGGCGCGCAGGTCCTCGTCGCGGAAACACGGCGCGATCTGGAAATAGCGGTCGAAACCGGCGACCATCAGCAGCTGCTTGAATATCTGCGGGGCCTGCGGCAGCGCATAGAAAGTGCCGGGATGCAAACGGCTGGGCACGAGGTAATCGCGCGCGCCTTCGGGGCTGGACGCGCCCAGGATCGGCGTCTGGAATTCGCTGAAGCCTTGCGCGATCATCCGCTGGCGCAGGCTGGTGATGACCCGGTTGCGCAGCATGATGTTGTTGTGGACACGCTCGCGCCGCAGGTCGACGAAGCGGTACTTGAGGCGCGTCTCTTCGGGATAATCTTCCGCCTGGTTCACGATCAACGGCAGTTCCTCCGCCCGGCTCTGCACTTCGATGCTGCGGGCGAAGACTTCGATCTCGCCCGTCGGCAGGTTGGCGTTCACCGCCGCGGCATCGCGCGCCTTTACCTCGCCGTCGATCGTGACGACCGATTCCAGCTTGAGCCGTTCCAGAACGGGCAGCGCCTCGCTATCGCTGTCCGCCACGATCTGGGTGATGCCGTAATGGTCGCGCAAGTCGACGAACAACACGCCGCCATGGTCGCGCTTGTTGTGTACCCAGCCCGACAGGCGGACGGTTTCGCCGACATCGCTCTTGGTAAGCTGTGCGCAGTTGTGGGTACGATAGGCGTGCATCTGTGAACTTTCCAATTCGGGGATTAAGGCGCTAAGGGCGCGGCCGCGTGATGGGCGCTCCCTACCAGCGGAACGCGCGCGCTAACAGGGCAAGCCCCGGCTTTTGTCAAGCTCGGGCGCGCCAGACTGGCTTGCGATCCCCCCGACACGGGGAGCAAGGGCCGATGGGCGGCATACCGCCCGACCAGAGAAAAGACCGATGAAAATCCACGACCTGATTACCGATACCGAAACCCTCGCCGATCTTTGCCAGCGCCTAGCCAAGTCCGACTTCGTCGCCGTCGACACGGAATTCATGCGCGAGAATACCTATTACCCCCTCCTCTGCCTGGTCCAGATCGGCAACGGGGAAGAGGCTGCCGCTATCGACCCGCTTGCAGACGGCATCGACCTCAAACCCCTGTGGGACTTGCTCACCGATAACGAGGATGTGCTGAAGGTCTTCCATGCCGGCGGGCAGGACGTGGAGATCGTCTATAATTTCACTCAGCGGACGCCCCATCCCATCTTCGACACGCAGATCGCGATGATGGCCATCAGCCAGAACGAGCAGATCGGCTATGCCAACCTGGTCGAAAGCTGGCTCGGCCTCATTATCGACAAGGGCGCCCGCTTCACCGACTGGAGCCGCCGCCCACTGACCGACCGGCAGATCGAATATGCCATCGGCGACGTGACGCACCTCGCGAAAATTTTCCCGAAGATGCTGAAAAAGCTGATCAAGACCGATCGCGGCCGCTGGCTGAATGCGGAAATGGACAAGCTGGCCGATGCGGAAAACTACCGGAACGATCCCGGCGAGGTCTGGCGCCGCATTCGCGCGCCCAGCCGCAACGCGACCGTCCTCGGGCGGCTGAAGGCGCTCGCCGCCTGGCGGGAGCGGGAGGCGCAGGCCAAGGACATCCCCCGCGGCCGGATCATGCGCGACGAGACGCTGGCCGATATAGCCAGCCATCCGCCCAAGAAGCAGGCCGACCTTGCGAAGGTTCGCGGCCTTTCCAACGCCTGGCGCGAGAACGACATCGGCCGGCGGATGATGAAGGTCCTGTCGAATGCCGAGCCGCTGCCGGACGACGAAATGCCGGAGAAGCGCTCCTCGGGCCGCCCGCTGGGCAAGGAAGGCAAGCTGGTCGGCGACCTGCTCAAGCTGCTGCTGAAGATCCGCAGCCGGGAAATCGACGTCGCCAGCCGCCTCCTCACCCGTTCCGACGAGATGGAGGCGCTGGCTTCCGGCGAACGGGACCTGCCGATCCTTGAAGGCTGGCGCTATGAAGTGTTCGGCAAGGATGCGCTGGAACTGGTCGAAGGACGCATGGCCTTCGCGGTGGAAAAGGGTCGCCTCAAGATGACCCGCATCAACGGCCAAGCGGAAGAGGCCGCGACCGCCTGATCCGATGTCCACCTATTTGCCCACGCTGAAGCAGCTGCAGTATCTCGTAGCGCTGCATGAACACGGCCACTTCGGCCGCGCGGCCGAAGCGGTGTTCGTGTCGCAGTCGACCCTCTCGGCAGGTATTCGCGAACTGGAATCGCTCCTCGGCGTGACGCTGGTGGAGCGCAGCCGGCGGGTGGTGCGCTTCACCGGTCTTGGCACTGCGGTAGTCGCAAAAGCGCACCGCGTGCTGCGTGAGGCGGAGGAATTGTCCGACCTGGTCCAGGCCGCCGGCGCGCCGCTGTCGGGCGAAATGCGTCTCAGCGTGATCCCCACCATCGCGCCCTTCGTGCTTCCTCGCCTGCTGCCGCGCCTCAAGCAGGAACGGCCCGGCCTCAAGCTGTTCCTGCGCGAGGAACCGAGTGCTGCGGCAATGGAATCGCTCCAGCACGGGCGCGCGGATTGCGTGCTGCTGGCCCTGCCCTACCCCATCGGCGAGGCGGCTTATGAGGAGATCGAGGCCGATCGCCTGTTCGCCGCCTTTCCCGAAGGCCAGCCGGGCAATCTGCCCGATGAGGTCGATCCCGCGATCATCGAGGAAGGCACGCTGCTGTTGCTGGAAGACGGGCACTGCCTGAAGGACCATGCCCTTGCCGCCTGCAACCGTCCCGAATTGCGCGACAGCGCCACCATGATCGGCACCAGCCTGCACACGCTGGTGCAAATGGTCGACAACGGGCTCGGCGTCACGATGCTGCCCGAAATGGCCATCGACGCGGGGATCCTGCACGAAACCAGCGTGGTCGCCCGCCCGCTGGAAGGCGACGGCGCAGTGCGCCATATTGCCCTGGTCTGGCGCAAGAATTCACCGCGCGAGGACGATTTCCGCTTGCTGGCCGAAGAGTTACGCGCGGGGTAAGCAAACCTGCGTATTAACCTTTTGTCAGCCCCGATCCTGCTATTCCGGAACGTGGGGCAGCACAGGGGTTAAGGGCACATGCGTTCGTACAATCGCTTCACAACCGATCACACGGTCCATTTCGAGACCGAGACGCAAAGCGGCAGCGCCGCGCTCTACAACTTGTCGAGCGGCGGTTGCATGATCGAATTGTCGGACACCGAAGCCGAGGAAGGCGCACCGCTGATCGTGACGCTGAAGGAAGGCGTCGAGATGCCCGGCCATATCGTCTGGCGGATCGGCAAGAATGCCGGGATCAAGTTCGAAATGCCGCTGCACTCCAAGGTGGTCGAGACCTTCGGATATGACGAGGACGAAGTGTTCGACCGCAACGATCCGCGCGACCGCTTCGGCATCCCGCTGGTGGAAACCCGTAAGACCGGTTCCGGCTACATGGGCTGACCGGAAACCGTACGGCTTTCGCAGAACCCGCCTGCGCGCGAGTCGGCCAGTTTCCGTTCTTCTCTGGTGAGCAGGTGGGGCCGCGCGATCGGCCGGCCCTCCGCATCGAAAAAAGCCCCCGTTCGTCCCTTGCGCTGCCATTTGTCGCACAGGATCCGCCCGAATACCCGCGCGATCATTTTCAGCGCGCCACCCGTTTTCAGCCCCGACGTGTCCCCGCAACCGCTCTCCGTGAACACATGCACCGGATCACCGGCGGCGGCGGGGGTCTCGCCTTTCAGCGGATAAGCGATCAGCGAAAGGAACGGCCACTTGCCGTCCATCATCGTGTTGGCGATCGGGGTGCGGCACTCGCGGCAATACCAGCGGAGCAGCTTGCCATCCGTCACGCGGACGCTGGCGAGGCTTTCCTCGCCCTTATCAATTTGCAGGCCAAAGGCGCGGGTCTGCACCAGCGGCGTTCCCGCATAATCGTCCAGCACGCGATCGCCCTTGTCCAAGTGATGCACGAAAGCCTGGCAATCGCGGCAATGGCAGACGAGCCAGCTTCCCTCCGCCGCCGCTTCGGCGGACAGCTTGCCGCCGATCGCACCACAATCGCATTCGAGGATGAGGTCGCCGGCCACAGGGTCAGTCCATGTGCTTCAGGCCGACCCTCAGGTAATCCCAACCGGTGATGACCGTCAGGATGGCTGCGGCCCACAGGCTCCACAGTCCGACCATGTGCGGCACGTTGAACGTGAATTCGCCCAGCGTCATCATCCAGCGCGGCAGGCCGCCTGCAAGGATCAGCGAGCCAAGCGATAGCATCTGGAAGGTCGTCTTCCACTTGGCGAGGCGACTGACAGGGACCGAAACCTGTATGCCGCCGAGGAATTCGCGGAGACCGCTCACCGCGATCTCGCGGATCAGGATCACCAACCCGGCGATCACGTGGAAGTCGCCCACCAGCGGGCCGCGCAGCCAGCCTTGCGCCGTCAGCACCAGGATGACGGCGGCCACCATGATCTTGTCGGCGATGGGATCGAGGAAGGCACCCAGCTTGCTGACCGTGCCGCTCGAGCGCGCCAGCATCCCGTCGAAGTAATCGGTGATCCCCATCAGGCTGTAGAGACCGAAGGCAAGCAGGTAGCCCAGTTCCCACCCCGGCCACCACAGCAGCGCGACGAGGAACGGCACCGCGAAGATGCGGCTCATGGTGAGGATGTTCGGCAGGGACAGCATCGACTGCGACCCCTAGCGCGCCAGGCCGCCGGGCAAAAGCCGCGAGTAATCACTTGTCCCGCGTCATCTTGCCGCTACGGTCGCGCACACTTCAGGGGCTACCAAGGGCGCGCATGTCGACCACAACCGAACTCTTACGCGCACGGCGTTTCCTGCCGCTGTTCGTCACCCAGCTGTTCAACGCCTTCAACGACAATGTCTACAAGACGACGATGGTCCTCTTCGTCGTCTACACCGTCTATAATTCGGCGGAGACGGAGACGATGTTCTCCAGCCTCGCCTCGGGGCTGTTCATCCTGCCCTTCTTCCTGTTGTCCGCCCTTGCCGGCCAGCTCGCCGACCTGCGGGACAAGGCGCGACTGATCCGGTGGATCAAGTTTGCCGAGATCCTGCTGATGTCGGTGGGCGCGGTCGGCCTGTTCCTGGCCTGGCGCGGCATCGCGGTGGACACGGTGGCGATCCCGCTACTGCTCGCGACCCTGTTCGGCACCGGGGTGCAATCGGCATTCTTCGGGCCGATCAAGTACGCGATCCTGCCCCAGCACCTGAAGCCGGGGGAAGTGCTGGCCGGCACCGGGCTGGTCGAGGCCGGGACCTACATCGCCATCATGGGCGGCGTCATCCTTGCCGGCCTGCTGTCCGAAGCGATCGAGATTGCCGCCTATGCCATCATCGCCTTCGCGCTGATCGGTTATGCCGTGTCGCGCCAGGTTCCCACCGCCCCGCCCATGGGCACGCAGGAAACGATCGACTTCAATCCCTTTACCTCCTCATGGCGGCTGGTGCGCGACACCGTCCACAACCGCGAGGTGTGGTTCGCCATCCTCGCCATCAGCTTCTTCTGGACCATCGGCAGCGTGCTGTTCATCCAGTTTCCCCCGCTGGCGAAGAACGTCCTGATGGCCGATCCGAAGGTGGCGAGCCTGTTCCTCGTCTTCTTCTCCATCGGCGTGGCGATCGGCTCGGTCGCGGTGAATATGCTCCTGAAAGGCGAGGTTTCCGCCCGCTACGCACCGGCGTCGGTCGCCGCGATGGGCGCGATGGTGGCCGTATTCTACTTCGTGTGCCGGGCGTGGAATGCCGGGCTGCGCAGCCAGGAATTGATGGATGTCTCCACCTTCCTCTCCTACCCGCTGGCGTGGGTGGTGTTGGGGAGCCTGCTGCTGATCGCGATCTTCGGCGGGATGTTCGTGGTGCCGCTCTACGCGTTCCTCACCACGCGCGTGCCCGCGAATGTCACCAGCCGAACGGTCGCGGCGAACAACATCGTCAATTCCGGTGCGATGGTCTTCGGATCGGTGCTGGCGTTTGCCCTGAGCACGATCGGAGTTCCGCTGGCCGAGCAGGTCCTGCTGTCGAGCGCGATGTGCCTCGTTTCGATCTGGCTAGGCTATCGGCTGCTGGTGGCTGAGCGCGCTGCCCGGCCTGTCCGTCAGGCGATGTAGGCGGACACGCCGAACAGGCAGGCGCAATAGGCCATCATGAAATGGCGGATGTCTTCCGCCTCGATTCGCCAAGGCATGCGGCTCGGCACGGGCTCGGCCTCCTCACCGCTGCGCGCAAAGACATGCGGCGGCAGGCTGGCGCGGAACGGGTGGCGGGCTGCTTCGGTGGTGAGTGTGAGTGAGCGTCTCATAACGAAGGTGTTAACGCCTTCTTTACGATAATGGCCACGGCAGGAAATCCACCGTCGCAGGACGGGACATTAAGGCTGATCGTTCACGCTGAAGATGGCGGATTGCCGTTGCGAAGGGGCGGCGCTAGGGCGCTGGCATGAGCGAAAACCAGACCGCGGCCGCCCTCCTCGTCGACAGCCTGATCGAACAGGGCTGCGACCGCATTTTCACCGTGCCGGGCGAAAGCTTCCTCGCCGTGCTCGACGCGCTGCATGACCGCGAAGGGATCGACGTCATCACCTGCCGGCAGGAAGGCGGGGCAGCGTTCATGGCCTGCGCGGACGGAGCGATGACGGGCCGCCCCGGCATCTGCTTTGCCACCCGCGGCCCGGGCGCGACCAACGCCAGCATTGGCGTCCATGTCGCGATGCAGGATTCGCAGCCGATGATCCTGTTCGTCGGCGATGTCGGCCGCCCCATGCGCGACCGCGAAGGCTTCCAGGAAATCGACTTTCCCGCCTTTTTCGGCCCCATCTGCAAATGGGCCGCGCGGATCGACGATCCCGCCCGCGTGCCCGAATATATCGCCCGGGCCTATGCCACGGCCATGAACGGTCGCCCCGGCCCGGTTGTCCTCGCCCTTCCGGAAGACATGCTGGTGGAAGAGGTCGCTGGCGCGCCGCGGCCGATGGTCACCCGCCCCGCGCAGGCCGCCTGTCCCGACGCGATGGGTGCGTTGATGGCGATGATCGGCGATGCGGCCTCCCCCGTTGCAATCGTCGGCGGCGCAGGGTGGAACGCGCGGACCCGCGAGTATTTCACCCAGTTCGCCGAGCGGATCGGCCTGCCGGTCGCCACCGCTTTCCGCCGGCAGGACGCGATCCCGGCCAGCAGCCCGGTCTATGCAGGCGCACTCGGCTACGGCCCCAATCCCAAGCTGGTGGAACGCGTGAAGAACGCCGACCTCGTCCTCGTCGTCGGCGCCCGCCTGGGCGAGGCGACGACGGACGGTTACACCGTCGTGACGCCCAACCATCCCGGCCAGATCCTGATCCACGTCCATCCCGATCCGGAAGAGCTCGACAGCGTCTATCGCGCCGATCTGGCCCTGTGCTGCGATACGGCCGAGTTCGCCGAAACCGCGGCGCTGTGGGATGACGACATCTTGTCCTTCGATGCCGGCGCGCAGGCCAATCGCGAATGGTCGGAATGGGCGACACCGCAGCCGGGCGAAGCAAAGCTCGATCTCGGCATGGCAGTGGGTGCGATGGTGGAGCATTGGCCGGAAGATACGATCGTCTGCAACGGCGCGGGCAATTTCGCCGGCTGGTGGCATCGCTTCTGGCGCTATCGTGCGCACCCTTCGCAGCTGGCCCCGACCTGCGGCGCGATGGGGTACGGCGTGCCCGCAGCGGTTGCCGCCGCCCGCCGTTTCCCGGACCGGCAAGTCGTCGCGGTGGCGGGTGATGGGGACTTCCTGATGAACGGGCAGGAGTTGGCAACCGCAGCGCAATACGGCCTCGACCTCACCGTCATCGTGGTCGACAATTCGGCCTACGGCACGATCCGCATGCACCAGGAGCGCGAGCATCCCGGCCGCATCTCGGCGACCACCCTTGCCAATCCCGATTTCGCGGCTTTCGGCGCGTCCTTCGGCGCATGGTCGGTCCGCGTGGAAACCACCGAGGAAATGCTGGCTGCGCTGGACGAAGCGCGTGGACGCAGCGGCCTGCGCCTCATCCATGCCGTCACGGATATCGAATATATCGCAGCCTCCGGCGCCACGATCAGCGGGCTGCGCGGCAAGTAGCGCGCACAAAAAAGAAAGAGCCGCCTCCCGAAAGGAGCGGCTCTTTCCGTTGAAACCGAACGGTCGGCAGAAGTGGTATCGCCGGACCAGTCTAACGGTTTCAATCGATCAACGCGCACCCTGACCGTTGGTTTCCGCGCCTGTACTCGGTTCGTCGCAAATTACACGCCGGCCAGCGACATGATCACGGACCATTCCTCCGGCTTGATCTCCGCCACCGACAGGCGGGACTGGCTCACCAGTTCGCAATCCTCCAGCGCGGGTTCGGCCTTGATCTGCTTCAGCGTGACCGGGCTCGGCAGCTTGGTTTTCGGCTTCACCTTCACGGCGGCCCACTTGCCGGTATCGTCCGTGGGGTCGGTGATGCCGGCCACGCTCACCTCGCAAATGCCGACAATCTCCAGCCCTTCGCGCGAGTGGTAAAAGAACGCCTGGTCCCCCACTTCCATCGCCGCCAGGTTGTTCTTCGCGCGGTGGTTGCGAACGCCGTCCCACGTGCCTTCCTTTTCCGCGACAAGATCGTCCCAGCTGTACTTGAACGGTTCGGATTTCAGCAGCCAGTAGCGTTTCGCCATCATATCTCCTCGTGCCCGGGCGGGCGGAAAGCTCGTGTTAACCAGAATTTCAACTCCTTGCGCGATATCCTGCGGACACGTGCAAGGGGGTACGATTGAGCGTCTCTCAACCGACTACGGATGACGCCATGGCCCGTTCCGCCAAGCCGGAACAGGGTGCGAAGCGCGATTTCATCACCTTTGGCATCGCCATTGCGGCCATCATCCTGTTCGTCGGCACTGCCGGACAGGTGCTGGCGCAGACCGTGAAGAACGTCCTCGGCCAGGCCCCCGCCCCCGACCCGCTGCTGCTGAACGCCGTGATCCTGAACGTGGCGCTGATCATCCTCGTCTGGCGCCGCTACCGCGAACTGACCGCGGAGATCGAGCAGCGCCGCGAGGCCGAAGCCCTCGCCCGCCGCCTTGCAGAGACCGATCCGCTGACCGATTGCCTCAACCGCCGCAGCCTTTCCGCCGCCGGTGCGGCACTGCTACAGGCGGCTGCGGGCGAGCGACGATTGGTTGCGGCGATGATGCTCGACCTCGACCATTTCAAGGCCATCAACGACTTGAACGGTCAAAAGGTCGGCGACCAGGTGCTGGTCGAACTCGCTCGCCGTATCCGCGGTGTCATGCCGGCCGATACGCTCGTCGCCCGACTTGGCGGGGACGAATTCGCCTGTTTCATGCGTTTCGACGCGCGCAGCCGCGATGCGGTGGACCGGCACGCCGCGGCGCTGCTCAGGGCCATGTCCGCGCCGGTGGTGATCGACGGGCTGGAAATTGACATCAGCACCTCGATCGGGATCGCCGCGAGCGACGGCCTCGAAGGGGCATCGCTCGACGAATGCCTGTCGCAGGCCCTCGTCCACCGCGCCGATATCGCCATGTACCAGGCCAAGAAGGCCGGTCGGGCCCAATTCGCCTGGTTCGAACCGGCGATGGAAAACGAACTGCGCTTCCGCAACGAGCTGGAAGTGGGCATCCGCAACGGCGTGCGCGAGGGCCACTTCAAGCCGTATTACGAACGGCAGATCGATCTCGCCACCGGCGACCTCATCGGTTTCGAGATGCTCGCCCGGTGGGAATCGCCCGACATGGGCCTCGTCGGCCCCGACATCTTCATCCCCATCGCCGAGGAAATGGGCATCATTTCGGAAATGTCCGACCGTCTGGTGGAGCAGGCGCTGGCCGATGCCGCCGGATGGAGCGAGCACCTGACACTGTCGATCAACGTCTCGCCGGTCCAGCTGCGCGATCCATGGTTTGCGCAAAAGCTGCTCCAGCGACTCCACGCCGCGCATTTCCCGCCGCGACGGCTGGAGGTGGAGATCACCGAAAGCTGCCTCCACGAAAATCTGGCAGTCGTCCGCACGGTCATCGCCAGCCTGAAGAACCAGGGCGTGAAGATCAGTCTCGACGATTTCGGCACCGGCTATTCCAGCCTGTCACAACTGCGCAGCCTGCCGTTCGACCGGATCAAGATCGACCGAAGCTTCGTGAGCGGCGTCGACGGCGACGAGAACGCCGCCACCATCGTCGAATCCATCGTCCAGCTCGGCCAGGGGCTGAACCTGCCGATCACCGCGGAAGGCGTTGTGAACGAGGCGATCCTCGGCCTGCTGCGCGGCATGGGCGGGATGAAGGCGCAGGGCTATCATTACGGCCGCCCTGCCGATGCGGCCGCGACGCGAGACTGGCTGGCGAGCCGGGATCTCGTGGTCCCTGCCGCCGAGCTCGAGGCGCTGACCGCCGACGAGGCGGCCCGGGCTGCCGAGACGGAGCCTGCCCGCCGCACCGGCTGACAGCCTGCCGTCCGGCCTTCGCTTTACTCCCCATAGCTTTACTGGGGCGCGCCCGCCCCCTAATGCCCGGCAGACATGCGGGTTTCCTTCACCAAGATGCACGGCCTCGGCAACGATTTCATCGTGCTCGACGCGCGCGAACAGGCGCTGCCGCAGCTGACCGAAAAGCTGGTCAGTTCGCTGGCCGACCGGCGCACCGGCATCGGTTGCGACCAGCTGATCGTGCTGGAGGATACGGACGAGGCCGATGTCCGCATGCGCATTTTCAACAGCGACGGCGGTGAAGTGGAAGCCTGCGGGAACGCGGCGCGCGCCGTGTCCCTTCGCGAAGGCAAGCCTGCGCGCATCCTTACCCAAGGCGGCATCATCGACGCCGTACCAGCCGATCGCGGCGCACGGATCGACATGGGCAGCCCGCGGTTCGAATGGACGCAGATCCCGCTCGCTTATGCGATGGACACTGCCTCCATGCCCGTCGCCTGGGGCGAACTCGAGGCGCCGGTCGCCGTCAACGTCGGCAACCCGCACGTCATCTTCTTCGTGGACGACCTCGGCGCGGTGGAGCTCGGCAGGCTCGGCCCTATTATCGAGAACGACCCGCTTTTTCCCGAACGGGTGAACGTCAACGTGGCGCAGGTCATGGATCGGAAGTCGATCCGCCTTGTCGTGTGGGAACGCGGCGCGGGGCTCACGCGCGCATGCGGCACGGGCGCCTGTGCGACGGCGGTCGCAGCGGCGAAGCGCGGCCTTACGGAGCGCAGCGTCACGGTGCGCCTGCCCGGCGGCCCGCTCGACATCGAATGGACGGGGGAGGACCGGATCATGATGTCCGGCCCGGCGGCGGAGAGCTTTCGCGGCACTTTCAAAGCGGTCGACTATTCATGAGCGCGCATGTCGTCACTCTCGGTTGCCGCCTCAACCTCGCCGAAAGCGAGCGTATCCGCGCGATGTTCGCGGCCGAGCCGGGCGAAGTCGTCATCGTCAACAGCTGCGCGGTCACCAGCGAAGCGGTGCGCCAGACGCGCCAGGCGATCCGCAAGGCCCGCCGTGCCCAGCCCGATGCGCGGCTGCTTGTCACCGGCTGCGCGGCCGATATCGAGCGCGAACGCTTCGCCGCGATGGACGAAGTGGACGGGCTAGTCGCAAACACCGCCAAGCTCGATCCGCGCAGCTGGAACCTGCCGCCGGCGCAAACGCCGCAAGCACCCACGAAGACCCGTGCCTTCGTCGCCGTGCAGAACGGCTGCGACCATGCCTGCACCTTTTGCGTCATCCCGCAGGGCCGCGGCACCAGCCGCTCGCTGTCTGTGTCGCAGGTGCTGCGCGAAGTCGGCGCGCACTTTGCGCGCGGCGCGAAGGAGATCGTGCTAACCGGGGTAGACCTGACCAGCTGGGGCGAGGATTTGCCCGGCGCGCCCGGGCTGGGGGTTCTGGTAGAGGCGATCCTGCGCGAGTATCCCGCCCTGCCCCGCCTGCGCCTCTCCTCGGTCGACGGGATCGAAATCGACCCGCTGCTGTTCGACCTGATCGCGGGCGAAGCGCGGGTTATGCCGCAATTGCACCTGTCGCTGCAGCACGGGCACGACTTGATCCTCAAGCGAATGAAGCGGCGGCATGGCCGGAGCGACGCCCTGTCGCTGGTGGAGCGGCTCAAGGCGCGACGGCCGGAGCTGGCCATCGGCGCAGACCTGATTGCAGGCTTCCCGACCGAGGCGGACGCGCACCACGCGGCAAACCGCGCGATTATCGAGGAACTGGACATCGTCCACGCGCATGTCTTTCCCTATTCCGCCCGCCCCGGGACGCCTGCCGCCCGGATGCCCCAAGTGGACGGTGCGACCATCAAGGCCCGCGCTGCCGAATTGCGCGAGACGGCAGCGAAGGTTCGGCAGGCATGGCTCGTCTCGCTCGTAGGCCAACCCCTGGCCGTGCTTGTCGAAAAGGACGGGACCGGACATGCAGCGAACTTCGCCCGCGTCCGCGCGCCGGAAGGTGCCGTACCGGGCACCGTCGTGACCATCACCCCCACCCGCCTCGACGAAGGACTGCTTGCATGACCGACGCCGCCGACAATTCCGGCTGGACCGACCGCGTTTTCGGGGGGTTAAAGAAGACCTCCGAGCGCCTGTCCGGCAACCTCGCCGGGACGGTCGGGAACACGAAGCTGGACGACGCCACGCTTGACGAGGTGGAGGACGCGCTGATCGTGTCCGACCTCGGCCCGTCCGCCGCCGGCCGCATCCGCGCCAAGCTGGCCGAAAAGCGCTTCGGCTCGACCATCACCGAGCGCGAGCTGAAGGAAGCCGTGGCGGAGGAAATCGCCGCTATCCTGCGCCCTGTCGCAAAACCGCTGGAAGTCACGGCGTTCCCCCGCCCGCAGGTGATCCTGGTGATCGGCGTCAACGGATCCGGCAAGACGACCACTATCGCCAAGCTCGGCCACCTTTTCTACGAAGACGATTACGAGGTTATGCTGGCTGCGGGCGACACATTCCGCGCCGCCGCGATCGAGCAACTCGCCGTATGGGCCGACCGCATCGGTGCGCCGCTGATCCGCGGGCCGGAAGGCGGCGATCCGGCCAGCATCGTGTTCGACGCGGTCAAGGCAGCGACCGATGTCGGGACCGATGCGCTGATCGTCGATACTGCCGGGCGGCTGCAGAACAAGCGCGAGCTGATGGACGAGCTCGCCAAGATCCGAAAGGTTCTCGGCCGGCTGAACCCGGAAGCGCCGCACGACGTGGTGCTGGTGCTCGATGCCACCAACGGCCAGAACGCGCTCGGCCAGATCGAGATTTTTCGCGAGGTCGCGGGTGTCACCGGCCTGATCATGACCAAACTGGACGGCACGGCACGCGGCGGCGTGCTGGTTGCGGCGGCCGAGCAGTTCGGCCTGCCCATCCACGCCATCGGCGTCGGCGAAGGGATGGACGACCTGCGCCCGTTCGATCCGGACCTGGTCGCGCGCGTCATTGCGGGGGTGGCATGATGGCCGACGAGACGAAGAAGCAATCCGCCGGGTCCAGCTGGATCAACGTCGCGGTCGATTACGGGCCGCTGCTCGTATTCTTCCTCACCTACCGCTATTTCGCGCCTGAAGGTGAAAGCGCCTCTGGAGAAATCTTTGCCGTCATTCGCGGGACCGGTGCTTTCATCGTCGCGGCATTGATCGCCCTCGCCGTGTCGAAATTCCGGCTCGGCAAGATCAGCCCGATGCTGATGCTCTCGACCGTGCTGATCGTGGGCTTCGGCATGCTGACGATCTTCCTGGGCGACCCCTTCTGGATCCAGATCAAGCCAACCGCGATCTATGCCTTCTTCGCCGTCGCGTTGCTGGTGGCCTATGCGCGCGGCAAGGCGCTGCTGAAATGGGCGCTGGAAACCGCATTCGAGGGCCTGTCCGACGAAGGATGGCTGAAGCTGTCGCGCAACTGGGGCATTTTCTTCATCGCGCTGGCGCTGCTCAACGAGGGGCTGCGCCACTTCTTCAGTTTCGAGGACTGGCTGGCGGCGAAACTGTGGGTGTTCCTGCCTCTGACGTTCCTGTTCACCTTCACCCAGATCCCGATGCTGTTGCGGCATGGGCTGGACGTGGGACAGGAAGTCGACGTCGTGAAAGACGAGCCGCCTACAGGCTGATCGTGCGATAACGCCGCGCCATCGCCAACTCGCGGGCACGCCCAGCTGCGGGAATGAGCGAAACAGCACCGGCAGCGGACAGCAGGAGCGCTGCGGTGACATAATGCGCGCGCAGGGCCTGCCCCAGCGCAGGGAGCCACCACAGGTAAGCCGCTGCCGTGCCCACCAGGACAACGATTAGACTGGCCAGCCAAAGCGGCGTACGACGCAGGAAGAGGACATGGATCGTCGCCGTGACCGCTGTCGGAATGAAGCCCGTCAGGTAGATCATCATCAGCAGGGTCTTCAGGCCCATCAGCAGGCCCAGTCAGGCTACGCCGAGCGTCAGGATGACGAAGAAGCTGTGGCCGAGCGGGGGGCAGAAACCACGCGCAGAAGGCGACGAAACAGGCTCTCTCGGCGCGGCAGCGATCATGCGGCCTCAATAGCCGCAGATCCGTTAAAAACCCTGCTGCGCCTAGATTTTCATCTGGCTGCCGAGCTCGACCACGCGGTTGGTCGGCAGGCGGAAGAATTCCATCGGCGTTGCGGAATTGCGCATCATCCAGGCGAACAGTTTCTCGCGCCAGACGGCCATGCCGGGGTTCTCCGCACTCAGCAGCGTCTGGCGGCTGAGGAAGAAGCTGGTCTTCATCATGTCGAACGGCCCGCCGCACATTTCCTTGCGCGTCAGGGCGCGCGGAACATCGGTTTCCTCCATGAAGCCGTAGTGCAGGCTGACCCGGAAGAACCCGTCTTCCAGCTCGTGGATTTCGCAGCGATAGGCTTCATCGACGTAAGGTTCGTCGGCGATGTCGACGGTCAGCACCACCACCCGGTCGTGCAGTACCTTGTTATGCTTGATGTTATGCAGAAGCGCGGATGGCACGCCGCTGGTGCTGCTGCTCATGAAGATCGCCGTGCCGGGAACGCGCTTGGCGCTTCCCCGCGCGCTCTTCGCGAACACGTCGAGCGGTAGGCCGACCTCGCTCATTTTTTTGCGCATCAAGGTGCGGCCGCGCGCCCAGGTGGTGAGCATGGTGAACACGATCGCGCCCACCAGCAGCGGGAACCAGCCGCCGTCCGGCACCTTGAAGAGGTTGGCGACGAAATAGGCCCCGTCGACGATGAGGAAGAGTATCACGACCGGCGCGGCGAGCCACCATTTCCATTTCCACACGCCGACCAGCAGCACCGCCATCAGCAGCGTGTCGATGGTCACCGCGCCGGTGACCGCGATACCGTATGCGCTCGCTAGGGCCGAGGAGTTCTGGAAAGTCAGGACCAGCACGATCACGGCGATCAGCAAAGCCCAGTTGATCACGGGAATGTAGATCTGGCCCGCCTCTTCCTCCGACGTGTGGCGAATGCTCATGCGCGGCATGAAGCCCAGCTGGATCGCCTGGTGCGTGATCGAGAACGCGCCCGAGATCACCGCCTGGCTGGCAATGAAGGTGGCGCAGGTCGCCAGAATGACGAGCGGCAGGCGCAGATTCTCCGGCGCCAGCAGGAAGAACGGGTTGCGCACGACCTCGGCCGCTTCGGCAGCGGGCAGTCCTTCGATCATCGCGCCTTGCCCGAAATAATTGAGCAAGAGGCATGGCATGACGAAGCCAAACCACGACAGGCGCATCGGGCCGCGCCCGAAATGGCCCATGTCGGAATAGAGCGCCTCCGAACCGGTCACGGCGAGGACAACAGCGCCCAGCGCGAAGAACGCGATCCACTTGTCGGTGATGAAAAACTGGACCGCGTACCAGGGATTGAGCGCAAACAGGATTTCGGGGTTCTGGACGATCTGGATCGTGCCGAGCACCGCGATAACGCAGAAATAGACGATCATCACCGGCGCAAATAACGCGCCGACCTTCGCCGTGCCGCGCTTCTGCAAAAGGAACAGGAACACCAGCAGGAACAGTGCGATAGGGATGACCAGCGGGTCGAGTCGGTGGTCCACCACCGTAAGCCCCTCGACAGCCGATAGGACCGAGATTGCGGGCGTGATCATGCTGTCGCCGTAAAACAGCGATGTCGCGAACACGCCGAGCACCACGACCAGCCAGCCGTAACTACCGCGCCCGATATGGCGCGATAGCAACGCGACGAGCGCAAGGCTGCCGCCCTGCCCCTTGTTGTCTGCGCGCATCAGGATGGTGACGTACTGGATCGCCACGACCAGCAGCATCGACCAGAAGATCAGGCTGACCACGCCGAACACGTGCAGCCGGTCAATCAGCAAGCCGCCGCTGTGAGCCCCGGTAAAGGTCTCGCGAAAGGCGTACAGCGGGCTCGTGCCGATGTCGCCGAAGACGACGCCGATCGCGCCGACTGCCAGCGCGGCCTTCTTCTTGTCTCGGTGGTGGCCGTGCGCTCCGCCTGTTTCAGGCAGCGGCGCTGCTGCTTCGCTCATCGGGATTTACGCCCCTCGCTCCATGGCGGAAAGCGCGCGCACTAGCAGCGCGGCAATGGTGCCGCAATAGGTACCGGATTGCGCGGTTTCCGGCGTCATTGCCCGCCCTGCCCGCCGCGCTGGGCAAGCGCGGCATCGAGCTGCGCCAGCCGCGCCTGCAATTCGGCGCGGCCCCAGGCGTTGCCATCAGCCTGACCGAGCGCCCGCGCCCATTCGCTGCGGCCTTCGTCCAGCTGTCCCTGACCCAGCATGGCCGCGCCGCGGAAGAAGCCTGCGGCCACCTGTCCCGGTGCGGCAGCCTCCGCCCGCTCGAACGCGTATTCCGCCGGCGGCGTCAACCGGCCCTCGGCGTGGGCGACGAGGTTCATGGCCAGTGCCAGCCACAGTTCCGCATCCTGCGGCCTGCGTTCGACAGCGGACCTGAGCGCCGCGGCGGCATTGGCGAACTGCCCGCGCCGGGTCAGGCTGTCCGCAGTGATGAGCTCGCGAGAAAGCAATCGGTCGGACCGTCCGAAGCGCAGCCGCGCCTCGATCATCTGGCTGCCGTCGTCGGCTTCCCCCCCCGACTGGTCGCTCGGCGCAGAAGGCAGGTCGGGGCTCGCCTGCAGGGCATAGCCGGTAAGGCCGAACAGCAGGGCGGCGGCAAACAGCATCCATGCGCCGCGCGGCATCTTCAGGACAAAAGCGGCAGCCGCGAACGCCGCTGCGGCAAGAAGGAGGACGAGCAGCCAGGTCACGCGCGCCTCCGCAGCCTGCGCGCCAGCACGAAGAGCGCCAGCAGCACCAGCAGCGCCGGGATCGCGAACAACGGCCAGGTCGTGCGCGATACCTGCGGTTCGTAGCTGACATAGTCGCCATAGCGCGACATCAGGAAGCCGCGGATCTCGTCAGGCGATTGGCCCGCCGCGATCCGGCTGCGCACGACATGGCGCATCGTGCCCGCCATCGGCGCATCGGAATCGGCGATCGACTGGCTTTGGCAGGTCACGCAGCGCAGCGTCTCCATCAGCGCGCGTGCCTCGTCCTCCTGTGACGGGTCGGCCAGCTGGGTATAGGCATATTGCGCCGGCGCCGTGGCCTGCTGCGCGGCCAGCGGCACGGGGATCGCGAACAGTAGCAAGAGTAAGGCGACCAACCGCATCATTGCCCGGCCTTTTCGAGCTCGCGCAAGAGCACCGGGATGTCGCGCTCGGCGATATCGCCGATGTGGTGGTACCGGATCACGCCTTCGCCATCGACGACGAAGGTTTCGGGCACCTTGCTCGATCCGAATTCCAGCTGGATCTGCGAATTCTCATCGTCGCCGATGCGCGCGAACGGGTTGCCGAATTCGGCCAGGAACCTGTCGACATCCTCGCCCTCGTCGGAAATCGCAATCGCGACGATGGTCGCCCCTTCCCGTTCCAGCCGGTCGAGAAAAGGCGCCTCCACCCGGCACGGCAGGCACCAGCTGGCAAAGAAATTGACCAGTTTGGGCTTGCCGTCGCGCAGGTCCGCTGTCTGCACGCCCGGCCGGCTCTCGCTGATCGGCGGCAGCACGAAAGCGGGCACCGGCTGCCCCACCATCGCGCTCTGCACGAAATCGTTGCGCGGCTGGGTCAGCTTGTAGGCGAAGAACCCGCCTAGCAGTGCGACTATGGCGACGGGGATCAGGGCGAACTTCATCTTCATAGCGCTGCCAGCTCCGCCTGCTGCCGCGCCGTTCGCGCCCGCGCGCGGTCGCGTTTCCGCCGCTTCCCCATCCGCCCGACCAGCGCGAGAACGCCGCCGAGCGCGATCAGGATGCTGCCGAGCCAGATCAGCGTGACGAAGGGCTTCCACCACAGACGCACCTGCCACCGCCCGCCGTCCGCCTGTTCTCCGATAACCGCGTAAAGCTGGCCGTTCCACGATCCCAGCAGCGCGGATTCGCTCGTCTGCTGCTGGGGCTGCCAGAAGCTGCGCGATTGCGGATGCAGCTCGTAACTCGCCCCGCCCCGCCGCGCCAGCATCGTCGCTTCGGTCGCGGTCCAGTTGGGGCCGGCGACGGGCGTGATCGAAGTCAGTTCGACTTCGTACGGGCCGATTGCCATGATGTCGCCGATGGCGCTGGCAGCCAGCGTTTCCTTGCTGAAGCCGCTATCAGCCGCCGCGCCGAACAGGCTTACCGCGAGGCCGAAATGGGCCAGCACCATGCCCCAGACGGACAGCTCAACATAGCGCAAGCGCCGGCCTTTGAGTGGCATCCAGCTCGCCACCCCGAGAGCGACGGCCAAAGCTATTCCGAGTGCCGGGAGGAGGCCCGCCCCGCCCAGCATCGCGACGCCGACCAAAGCCGCGCCCAGCACCACGGCCGCGGCAATCGCGGGCTTCGCGATCCGGTCCAGCCGGTCGCGCTTCCAGCGCAGCAGCGGGCCGACGAGCAGCACCAGCACCAGGGGCAGGAAGAACATGGCGGAGACCGGGTTGAAATAAGGCGGGCCGACGGAAACCCGCACACCGAACGCCTCGGTCGCGACGGGGTACAGCGTGCCGAACAGCACGATGGCGAGGATTGCGCTGAGCAGCACGTTGTTCACCACCAGCGCACCCTCGCGGCTGACCACGGCGAAGCGCTGCCCCTCCGCGATGGCGGACGCGCGCCAGGCGAACAGGCCGAGCGCGGCGCCGGTGTAAAGCACCATCAGCACGAGGATGAAGGCTCCGCGCTCCGGATCGACGGCGAAAGCATGGACGCTTGTGAGGATGCCGGAGCGCACGAGGAACGTGCCTAGCATCGACATGGCAAAGGCCGTCACCGCCAGCATGATCGTCCAGGTCCTGAGACCTCCGCGCGATGACAGGACGCTCACCGAGTGGAGCAGCGCCGTGGCAGCGAGCCAGGGCATCAGCGAGGCGTTCTCGACCGGGTCCCAGAACCACCAGCCGCCCCAGCCGAGCTCGTAGTATGCCCAGTAACTACCCGCCGAAATGCCGAGCGTGAGGAAGACCCAGGCGCCCAGCACCCACGGGCGCATCGCATCGGCAAAGGCGCGGTCCACGCGGCCCGTCAGGAGCGCACCCACGGCGAAACTGAACGCGACCGAAAGGCCGACATAGCCGAGGTAGAGCGTGGGCGGATGGAAGGCGAGGCCGATGTCCTGCAACAGCGGGTTGAGGCCGAGGCCCTCCGGCACCGGCGTCGCCAGCCGCTCGAACGGGTTGGAACTGAACAGCAGGAAAGCATAGAAGCCAAGCGCCAGCGCGCCCTGTGCCGCCAGTGTTCCCGCGAGGCTTCGTGCATCCAGCCGGCGTTCGAAGCGGGCTACGAGCGCGCCCGACATTGCCAGCACGGTCACCCACAGCAGCATCGAGCCCTCGTGGCTCCCCCACGCGCCGGTGACCTTGTAGATGAAGGGCTTGGCGCTGTGCGAATTCGAGGCGACCAGTGCCACCGACAGATCGGTGACCGCAAAAACGTATAGCAGCGCGGTGAAGCTGCCCATCACCAGCAGCGCCTGAACGATCGCCGCCGGGCGCGCCATGTCTACAAGGATGCTGTCCGCGCGAACGCCGAACGCGCCAGCGACCAGCTGCAGCGCCGCGAGTGCGGCCGCCATCCACAGCGCCGCAAGTCCCAGTTCGGCGATCACTCGACGGTATCCGCCAGCGTGTCGGCCTTGGCTTCGGCGTCCATGCCTTCCAGCTCGCGCGGCATGTAGTTCTCGTCATGCTTGGCGAGGAGGTTTTCGGCAAGGAACAGGCCGTCCGCCTGCCGCCGCCCCTCCGCCACCACGCCGGAGCCTTCCACGAACAGGTCGGGAAGGATGCCGGTATAGCGCACCGGCACCCGCGCCTTGCCGTCGCCAACGGTGAAAGTGACGGTCACCCCGTCGGGCAGGGTTTCGAGCGATCCGGCCTCAACCATGCCGCCGAGCCGTATCAGGCGGTCCGAAGCAGGTTTTTCCGCGATATATTGCGCGGGCACGTAAAAGAAATTGGCCTGGTTGCGCAGGCCCCACGCTGCGAGCAGGCCGGCGCCGACCAGCGCCGCGAGCGCGATGGCGACCAGCACCAACCGCTGGTGTTTTGGCTTGATGGTGCTCACTTGCGCTTCAGGTCCGCCTTGCGCCGTTCCGCCCGACGCATCCACGCCCAGCTCCAAACGGCAAGCGCCATTGCCGCCACGATGGTGAGCACATAGGCGGCGAGGACGAAATCGCCCTGGTCGAGTGCTTCGCGCATCGCGCTACCCCTCCCGCGCCAGACGGCGCAGGCGCGCCTCGGCCTGCGTTTCGGCGAGGATCGCCCGCATTCGTGCAAGCACGACGCCGCCGAACAGCAGCGAGAAACCGGTCACGCACAGGACCAGCGGCCACAGGTACACCGCGTCGATCGCGGAATTGCCCATGGTCAGGCTGGGCGGCTGGTGCAGCGAATTCCACCACACCACGGAGCGGTTGATGATCGGGATATTGACCGCACCCAGCAGGCCGAAAATGGCAGGCAGCCGCTCCGACGCGCCTTCGCGCATAGTGGCGGAGCTGAGCGCGATGTAAGCGAAATAGAGGAACAGAAGCACCAGCATGCTGGTCAGCCGTCCGTCCCACACCCACCACGTGCCCCAGGTGGGCCGGCCCCAGATGGACCCGGTGGCAAGGCAAATCGCGGTGAAGACCGCACCGGGCACAGCCGCGGCGCGCGCCGCGATTGCGGCCAGCGGGTGCCGCCAGACGAGCACGACCAGGCTTGAAACCGCAATCGCCGTCCATCCGCCCATGCCCAGCCATGCCGCCGGCACATGGACGAACAGGATCGCCACGGTTTCCCCCATCAGCCGGTCGGGCGGGACGCTAAGCCCCCATGCGAGCCCCGCCGCCGATAGCAGCAGGCCGCCAAACAGCAAGACCGGCGTGAGCCAGCGCGCAATGCTCAGGAAGCGGGTGGGATTGGCGAAATAATGCATTGATAGCAGATGATCGGGAGAGTCGCCGCCCCCTAGCAGCTTTCACCGCATTTGTGGCGGAAATTCGTGCGCTTCGGGCGCGATGGCCCCACTTACTTCCGGCCGATCAGCTCCTGCGCCATCTCGTCGGCCACCACGTCCGGACGCTCGCCGGTTTCGTCGCACCTGGTCCAGATCGATTGCAGCCGGTCGGGGATCTGCGCGATGCGCTTGCGCACCTCGTTGATGTCGCACGGCTGGCCTTGGGTGCGGCAGAGATATTCGAGGCAGACGCTGATGATGCCGCCGGCATTGATGACGTAATCGGGCGCGTAGAGGATGCCGCGGTCGGCCAGCAGCTTGCCGTGTTCCGGCCGGGCGAGCTGGTTGTTCGCGCCGCCTGCCACGATGCTGCAATCGAGCCGGGCGATGCCCTCTTCATCGAGTATCGCGCCCAGCGCATTGGGGCTGAAGACATCGCAGTGGGTGGACATGATCGCGTCCGCCGCCACGGCCTCTCCGCCAACTTCCTTGGCGAGAGACTTGGCGCGGCCGGTATCGATATCGGCGACCGTCAGCCTGGCGCCTTCCTTGGCCAGCAGGCGCGCCACGCCGCCGCCAACGCTGCCGGTGCCCTGCAGGGCGACATGGACGCCGTCGAGGTCCTCTCGCTCCAGCTTGTGAGCGACCGCGGCCTTGATGCCGTGGAAAATGCCCATTGCCGTGAACGGCCCTGGATCGCCGCCCGCATCGCCTTCTTCCACCGGGAGGCCCGAGACGTGCTGCGTGTACTGCGCCACCAGTTCCATGTCGGCGGGCGAGATCCCCACGTCCTCTGCCGTGACGTAGCGACCGCCCAGCCCGTCGACCGCCTTGCCGAATGCGGCCAGCATTGCTTCCGTCTTGGTCCCGTCCTCGTCTGCCAGGATCACCGCCTTGCCGCCGCCGATCGGCAGGCCGGCCATGGCGTTCTTGTAGCTCATCCCGCGGCTGAGGCGCAGCGCATCGCGCATCGCGGCCTTCGGCTCCGCATAATGCCAGAAGCGCGTGCCGCCCGCCGCCGGGCCGAGATGGGTGGAATGCAGGGCAATGATGGCGGTCAGGCCGCTGTCGCGATCGCGCACGAAATGCACGATTTCGTGGTCGTCGTAATCCGGTTCGGCCCAGAATGCGGTCATCGTCGCTCACCCGCCTGGCGCGAAATTTCGCGCTGGAATATCAAGTCCGGGAAACGGGGAAGATGGGGCGATCGAGGGGTCTCGAACCCCCGACCTCCGGTACCACAAACCGGCGCTCTAACCAACTGAGCTACGATCGCCACACTATCGTCACGCAAACGTGCCGCCCGTGCCGGACGTGCGCGCTGTTACGCCCCTCGCGCCGCCGGTCAAGCGGTCATCTGGGGCGGGCGCGGCCTGTTGCATGGATGGCCGGAATTGGGAAGCGAAAACTGCATCCGGGCGCTGTTTGCGCAAGAAAGTTTCGCGCTTGCGACATGAGCGCTGCGGCGTAGAACGAGGGGAATGCTTGGCCCCGGCGAATCCTCCCCCGACATCCTGCGCGCCACGGGCGGCGTGAAGCAGGTCCCCTCCCCCAAGCTCGAATTGCTGGTGGCGGACGATTTCCTGCCGGCCGGGCTGTGCGGTGAGCTGATCGAGCTGATCGACGCGAACCGCAGGCCCTCCACCCTCGCCGATCACAATGGCGACGACTATTTCCGCACCAGCGAAACCTGCGATCTCGACCCTGCCCAGCCGGCAGTGATCGAGCTCGAGAGGCGGCTGCGCGAATTCAACGGCATCGATCCCGCCCACGGCGAACCCGTGCAGGGCCAGCGCTATGCCGTGGGCCAGGAATTCAAGCAGCACACCGACTGGTTCGACCCGCACGGCAAGGACTGGGAGCAGTATTGCACCGTGGCCGGGCAACGGACGTGGACCTTCATGATCTATCTAAACGAGGTGGAAGCTGGCGGCGGCACCCGTTTCAAGGTGATTGGCAAGACCTTCCAGCCGGAAACCGGCAAGCTTCTGTGCTGGAACAATCGCAAGGCCGACGGCAGCGGCAACGTCAACACGCTCCACCACGGCATGAAGGTGCGTAAGGGCGTGAAATACGTGATCACCAAGTGGTACAGGGAGAAACCGTGGGGATGAACGAACCGGGCCTGGTGGCGATCTATCGCTGGCGGGTGGCTGCCGAGAAACGACCGGCCTTCCGCGACACGTGGGAGCGCGCGACATTGCGACTGCGCGAACTGGGCGGGCAAGGATCGCTGCTTGGCGAGGATGCCGACGGCACGCTCGTCGCCATCGCCCTGTGGCCGGACATGGCCACGCGCGATGCAGCCTTTGCCGCGACCGCAGGCGAGTTCGACTGGCCCGAAGCGGAGCGGCTCGACCCAATGCTCGTGACGCCCGGGATTAACCATTGGAAACTGGATTCGTGCGAAAAAATATGAAAAGAATTGCTCTCGCGGGGAACGGGCACGTGTGTACCGTCAATCTGAGATAAACCATTCGTTTTTAAGCATAATTCGATTCACGAAACTCAATGGTTGCCGGCGACCTACTAGCAAATTTATGTCCGATTCTTACAATTGCGTAAGGTTCATATGAGATCGCATTGACCTTGGTGCAAAATTTCGTATTTTTCATGAAATCTAGGAAATCAAGGGAACACTTCGGGGGCGCAGTGCAAATTCGATTCAAAGGTACCTTTCGTCGCCAGCTGGCGGAAAAGCGTGCAAAAGCTAGAAGAAAACTTAAATATCGCTTGATGCTTTTCACGGAAGTGCAGAGCTGCCATGGCTCCGCAAGATATCGGACACTTGGCTTCGCTAAAGTCCGATGGAGTGACACTTTGAGGTGCTGGACCGAAAGACCAGTTGCCGAGATTGATATTCTAGCACAAGAATATCGAAGCCGGCCCAGTTAGCGAATTTTGCTGACGCGATCTGAGAGTCCGTCGCTGCGACAGAGGACGAATTCGATTGGCCCGAGGCCGAGCGGTTCGACCCGATCCTAGTGACGCCCGACATCAACCATTGGGCATTGGCTGCAGCAGGAGGGAGTGCATGACGGACATCGTCCGCAAGGGAGGCTGCCATTGCGGCGCGGTGCGCTTTTCCGCCCGAATGCCCGCCGGTGCCCGTCCACACCTGTGCAATTGCTCCTATTGCGAGATGAAGGGCAACGTCATGGTCGATGTCCCGCTCGATGCGCTGACAATCGACCAAGGCGAGGATGCGCTGACGCTCTACACTTTCAACACCGGCGTCGCGAAGCACCGCTTCTGCAGCACCTGCGGCATCCACGTGTTCCACCAGCTGCGATCGGAGCCGGACAAGTTCGGCATCAACAGCGTCTGTCTGGACGGCGTCTCGCGCTACGACTATCCCGCGCTGCCGGTCCACGACGGGCAGAACCACCCGCGCGATACGGGTCGCAGGATTCAAGTGGCCGGCACACTGAAGTTCGAGCCGGAGCTTTAGAAACGCAAAAGGGCGGCCCCGCAGGACCGCCCTTCACGTGTTCGATGCAAGCGAGGCTTACTTCTTGAGGCTGAGCCCGCCGAAACGCTTGTTGAAGGCTGCGACGCGGCCGCCTTCCTGGATCTGCTGCTTTCCGCCGGTCCATGCCGGGTGGCTGGTCGGGTCGATTTCCAGCGACAGCGTGTCGCCTTCGCTACCCCAGGTGGAGCGCGTCTGGAATTCGGTACCGTCGGTCATCTTGACCGTGATCATGTGGTAATCGGGATGCGTATCGGCCTTCATGGCATGGTCCTTGGTAGCTGTGCCCGGTACCGACCGGGCGTGCTGTTGATCGGGAAAGGCGCGCGCCTAGCGGCATCGCGCGCGAATGACAAGCGAAGTGTGCGCCCTATTTCGGGGGATCGGCAATCATCGCGGTAAAATCGACCTCGCAGGTGGTCTTGCCCTCTACGCTGGCGACGCCGCGGAACTTGTAGACGCGGCTGCGTTTCTGGACGAACGCCACATGCATGTCGAGCAGACAGCCCGGCGTCACGGGCGCGCGGAATTTCGCGTTATCGATGCCCATGAAATAGACGAGCTTGCCCGTCCCGGCGAGTTCCAGCGTCTCGATGCCCAAAATTGCGGCGGCCTGCGCCATCGCTTCAACCTGCAGCACGCCGGGCATGATCGGCTGGGCCGGGAAATGGCCCTGGAAGAACTGCTCGTTCATACTGACGGCTTTCACCGCGTGGATTTTCTCGCCCAGTTCGAGCGATACGACCCGGTCGACGAGCAGCAGGGGGTAACGGTGCGGCAGGGCCTTCAGGATTGCCTGAATGTCCATGGCGCCGCCGGCTGCATTGCCGGCTTCGCTGGTCTTCTCGTCGCTCATGGCCTTGCCCCCGCTTCGCCTTACCTTAGCGGCCCGTCGGCGCCGGCGTTGCTGCCGGCTGCTGGCCCTGCTGCTGCTGCGCGTCGATCATCATCTGGCGACGCACGGCGATGCCGATGATCTGGCCCACGGTCTGGTGCAGCTGGAGGACTGTCTGGCTCGGGCGCCAGTCCGCCGGCGGTGCGGTCGTCACGGCAGGCAGGCGCGTGTTGATTTGCGCCACGATGGCATCGGTAATGTCGAAGCCTTCGGGTGCGCTCTGCACCGCGGTCGGATCGAGCAGGACCTGCACGCCGCGCGACTGCATGGCCGCCGTGCGCGCGTTGCCGTAGTCGCGGGCGATCTGCTCGAGCGCGTACATCTGCGCCAACTGGATCGGGCGGCTCAGCGTGTCGAGCTGCTGCGACAGGGTCTGCGCCTGCTGCAGGGCAGCGGAGTTCGCCTGCGCTTCTGCCTGTGTCACCTGGCCGTCGCGGTTGGTATCGATCTGCTGCTCCAGCGTGGCGAGCTGTTCGGACAGCTGGCCGATCTGCGTGATCTGCGCTTGGTACTGCTGGCCGATCTGCTGGTAGGCGGTTGCGCGCGCCGTCGACTGCGCGATCGCCAGTTCGGGATTGGCTGTGGCGAAGCCTGCGACCTGGGCGGCAGCCTGCACGGGCATGGTGGCGGCGGTGGCAGCGCCGGCGAGCATGGTCGCGGCGATTGCGGTGCGGAAAATCTTGGTCATCAGAATTGCGTTCCTACGTTGAATGAGAAGGCCTTAACGTCGTCGCCTTCCTGGCTCAGCAAAGCGTGAGCGAAGTCGATCCGGAGCGGACCGAACGGGGAGTTCCAGTTGACGCCGACGCCAATGGAAATACGGGGTTGTGCGCTGTTCCCGAGGAACACCTCGCGGAATGCGGGGAAGGAACGTCCTTCGGCGGAGAAGCCGTCCGGGATCGGATCGCCTTCCGGAATGGCCAGCAGGACATCGTCCGTCTCATCGTCGGGATCGTTGACCTGGCGGTAGATCGGGTTGCCGTTGTCGTCGCGGCTGGCGATGAAGATCTCGTTGCCCAGCGGGCTGCTGAGGAGTTCCGGCTGCGTCACGTCGAACAGTGAGCCGATGTCGACATAGACCGTCGGGCGGAGGCCCAGTTCACGGGCACCACTGCTGAGCGGGATTTCGAGCTCGGCGCGGCCGAGATAATAGGCATTGCCGCCCAGCGGGTCGCCGCGTACGTTTTCCTGGTCGGTGATGATGACAGGTTCGCCATCTTCGCCGGCCACGATGGGCTGGCGGATGACGCGCGGGCCGACGCCGCGAATGTCGAAACCGCGCAGCTGCGGTTCGCCAAGCTGGAAACGGTCGGTCAGGCGGACCGGATCGACGAAGGGATCGTCACGCTCCTCCAGCCCCTTGATGTAGCCGCCTTCGGCCGAGAGCGAGAAGATGAAGCCGCTGCCGACGTTCCAGTATTTGCGCGCGTTGGCCCGGCCGCGAATGTACTTCACGTTGCCGCCCAGTCCCGCGAAATCGAGCGATACGCTGCCTGCCTGGCCACTTGTCGGACGAATGCCATTGTTAAGCTGGTTGTAATTGAGCGAAAGGCCCAGGATCGAGCTGGTCCTCTCCCCGATCAGGTCGCACAGGTAGCGAGAACCAAGCAGGGGCTGGCAGGTCTCGATGCCATCGCCGTCGAAGTCCGCGAAATAGCGATCCTCGTCGATAAACACGTCTTCGAAATTCAGCGTATAGCGTGCGATACCGGAAATATATTCCGTGATCGGTATGCCGAGGCGGATCTGGCCACCGGTTGTCGTCTGCTCGAAAGTGGTGGTCCGATCGCTACTGAAGGTGTTGTAGTTGTTGAGGTCGCGCCGGTAGAGATCGATGCCCGCCGAAATGCTCTTGTTGAACAGGTATGGCTCGAAGAAGCTGAGCGAGGCGGAGCGCGAGTAGCGCGAATAGTTGATGCTGGCGCCGACCGTCTGGCCGCGCCCGCGGAAGTTCACCTGCCTGATCGAACCCTGCAGGATGAAGCTTTCGAGGCTGGAGAAACCAGCGGCGAACTGCAGCTGGCCGGTCGGCTGTTCCTGCACGTTGGCGGCCAGCACGATGCGGTCGGGCGCGCTGCCCGGCTGCTGTTCGATCTCGAAGTTTTCCTGGAAATAGCCCAGCGAATTGATGCGCGCGGTCGAGCGGGCCAGCGCGAGGCTGTTAAAGGCGTCGCCTTCCGCGATGCGGAATTCGCGGCGGATCACCTTGTCCTGCGTCAGCGTATTGCCGTTGATGTCGACCCGCTCCACGTAAACGCGCGGCGCTTCCTGGATGACGAATTCGACATCCATCGTCAGGTTTTCGGCGTTCTTGGAGAAGCGCGGGTTCACTTCGGCAAAGGCGTAGCCGAAGGTGCCGGCAGCCTCGGTCAGGCCTTCCACCGTGTCTTCCACGGCCTTCGCATCGTACCAGTCGCCGGTCTTCATCGACAGGCCGCGGGTCAGCGCCTCGTCGCTGAAATCGCGCAGCTGGCTATCGACCGAAACGTCGCCGAAGCGGTACCGCTCGCCCTCTTCCACCACGTAGGTGATAATGAAGTCTTCCTTGTCCGGCGTCAGCTCGGCCACGGCGGAAACGACGCGGAAGTCGGCATAGCCTTCGGTCAGGTAGAAGCGGCGCAGGTTCTGC
This sequence comes from Alteriqipengyuania flavescens, assembly GCF_030406725.1. NCBI lineage: Bacteria > Pseudomonadati > Pseudomonadota > Alphaproteobacteria > Sphingomonadales > Erythrobacteraceae > Pseudoblastomonas > Pseudoblastomonas flavescens. Next base: position 2,639,456 of record NZ_CP129107.1, read on the forward strand.
TGGTCGAATGCCAGGCGGTCGGGATCGTAGGTGGTGTTCGAGCTGAGGAAACGGAACCATCGCGACTGCTTGGTCGCCATCTCGCTGCGGATTTCGCTGTCGGAGAACGCCTCGTTGCCGATGATGTTGATCTGGCGAACCTTCGACTTCGGGCCTTCGGTAATCTCGAAGACGATGTCGACGCGGTTCTGTTCGAGCTGCACGGCCTTGGGTTCGACCACAGCGGCATAGCGACCCTGCCGCTTGTAGAGCTCGATGATGCGGGCGACGTCGGCGCGGACCTTCGAACGGGTGTAGATCTGGCGCGGGGCGAGGCGGATTTCGGGAAGGATCTTGTCGTCCTTGATCTTGCTGTTCCCCTCCAGCACGATCCGGTTGATGATCGGGTTTTCGACCACCTCGATTACGACGTTGCCGTTGTTGTTGGTGATCCGGTAATCGGCGAACAGTTCGGTCGCCGACAGGTCCTTAAGCGCCTGGTCGGCAACCGCAGCGGTGTAGACCTGGCCGGGGCGCAGCTGAATGTAGGAGAGGATCGTGTCCGCCTCCAGCCGCTGGTTGCCGACCACGGTGACCGTGCGGATCACCTGTTCCTGCGGGAGTATGGAAGTCGTGGCGGCAGGTGCCGCTTCCCCGACCACTTCCTGCGCGAAAGCGGGAACACCGCCCAGCATCGTGCCGGCCATCGCCACCGCGCAGAAAGCGGCAACGCGGCGCCGCGCGCCTGAAGTGGTAACCGTGTGGCTCATATCCCGTCCGTTCATTGAAGGGCCAATCCCGTTATTCGTATCGCATTCGATCGCGCCTGATCGCGGATGCCCTTCGGTCTGTGGCAGGCCTGCCTGAAAGCCGGTGGGCGTGTGCGCTTCGCCCTTGCCCGATGCCCGTTCCCCTTTCAAGCATCGGCTCCTGCCAAACCGTCCGCGATACGATCCTTTCCCCAGCTAGCTCCCGAAGATGGGGAGCGAGATGATGTCGTTTACCGTCACGAACAGCATCAGCGCGAGCACGAGTGCCATGCCGGTGCGGAACGCCCATTGCTGACTGCGCTGGCCCAGGGGTTTCCGGCGGACCGCTTCGGCCGCGTAGAAAGCCAGGTGCCCGCCGTCGAGGCCGGGAATTGGCAGCAGGTTAATGAATGCCAAGTTAATTGAGATCAACGCCGCAAAGGTCACGTAGGCGAGCGGGCCGAGGCTCATCTGTTCGCCCGAAAACTTGGCGATCTTGATCGGCCCGCCAAGCTCTTTCACGGAACGCTGGCCGGAGACGATCTGCCCGATTCCCCTGACCATCATGTTGAGCGTGCGGCCGGTTTCGACAAAGGCCATCCGGGTGGCCGCAGGCAGGGACTGGCCCTCGAACTCGTACTCAACCGCCGCCGGCGAAATGCCGACGAGGCCGATGGTCATCTCGTTACCGAACCGGTCGGTGATGGTTTCCGGCCGGGAGGTGACCGGCAGCACCAGTTCGCGCCCGCCGCGCTCCACGGTAAATTCGAACGAGCGGCTGGGGTAGAATTGCACGGTCGACTGGATGTCGCGGAAGTCGTCCACCGGCTTGCCGTCGATGGCAAGGATGCGGTCGCCGATGCGGAAGCCCGCTTCGCGCGCAGCGGATTCCTCGGCGAAGCTGGCCACCGTCATCTGCTCTTCCAGATTGGTAGCGACCGGCTTGCCGTAGAACATGAAGAAACCGACGAAAATGACGATGGCGATAAGAAAATTCATCGCCGGCCCTGCCGCCACGATCAGCGCACGCTGCCACAGTTTGGCGTTCTGGAACGCGCCTTTCGCGGTCTCCTCGTCCATTTCCGCCAGCGCGGCATCGTCGCCCTGGCTCGCCGGGTTCATGTCGCCGCGGAACTGGACGTAGCCGCCCAGCGGCAGCGCGCTGATTTTCCAGCGACAGCCGCGCTTGTCGGTGAAGCCCGCCAGCTCCTTGCCGAAGCCGATCGAGAATGCGTCCGCCTGCACCTCGAAGGCGCGGCCGACGAGGTAGTGGCCGAATTCGTGCAGCGTCACCAGCGGGCCGAGCACCGCCAGGAAGCCGAGCACCATCATCCACCAGGGAACGGATTCGAACACTTACGCGGTCTCCAGCATGCGTTCGGCGCAGGAACGGGCCTCGGCATCTACCGCCAGAACGTCATCGAGCGAGGAAGGTGCCGGGGGCGCGCACTGTGCCAGGGTCTGTGCCACCACTACCGCGATCCGGGTGAATGCGAGCTTACCTGCGAGGAAGGCGGCCACGGCGACCTCGTTCGCGGCATTGAGCACGGCAGGGGCCGCCCCGCCCGCCTGCACCGCCTCGCGCGCCAGGCGGGTGGCGGGGAAACGCTCCTCGTCCGGCGCAAAGAACGTGAGCTGGCCGATATCGGCGAGGTCCAACGGCGGCATCGGCGTGTCCATCCGCTGCGGATAGGCAAGGCAGCTGGCGATCGGCACGCGCATGTCGCTCGGGCCCAGTTGCGCGAGCGTGGACCCGTCGCGGTATTCCACCATCGAATGGATGACGCTTTGCGGATGGACCACGATGCCCAGCCGGTCGAGACCGACGGGAAACAGGTGGTGCGCCTCGATGAATTCCAGCCCCTTGTTCATCATCGTGGCGGAATCGACGCTGATCTTGGCGCCCATGTCCCAGTTGGGGTGCTTGACGGCTTGCGCGGGCGTGGCCGCGTCGAGCTGCGCCTGCGACCATTCGCGAAAGGGGCCGCCGCTGGCGGTCAGCGTGATCTTCGCGACATCCTCTATCCGGTTGCCGGCAAGGCACTGGAAGATCGCGTTGTGCTCGCTGTCCACCGGAAGCAGCGTGGCGCCGTGCTTCGCGACAGCATCGGTCATCACCTCGCCTGCGGAAACGAGCGCTTCCTTATTGGCGAGCGCAACCGTGCCCCCACGTTCGATGGCTGCCATTACCGGCCCCAGGCCCGCGCAACCGACGATGGCGGCCACCGTGATGTCGGCGGGGCGCGCGGCGGCTTCCCGCAGGGCCTGCCGCCCGCCTGCGGCCTCGCAGTTATTGCCGACCGCATCGCGCAAGTCGCCGAGGCACGCCTCGTCACCGACTACGGCAATCCCGGCATCGAATTCGCGCGCCAGCTCGCCGAGTTCAGCGGCGCTGCTGTTGGCCGTGAGCGCGACGACGCGCCACTGGTCGCGGTTGCGCCGGACCAGGTCGAGCGTGGAAGCGCCGACCGAACCGGTCGCGCCGAGGATGGAGATGGAGCGGGTCACAGGTCGATCCAGTGCGGCGCCAGCGTGGAGAACATCGCGCCGAAGAATATCGCCACCGGCAAGATACCGTCGGTCCGGTCGAACACGCCGCCATGGCCGGGAATGAGGTTGGAGCTGTCTTTCATCTTCGCCTTGCGTTTCAGCCAGCTTTCGAAAAAATCGCCCGCCTGCGCCAGCACCGCGATCATCGCGCCCGGGATGACCAGCATCACCCATTCCAGCGGCGGGCGATACGTGACGGTCGAGCCGTATTCGGAAAACAGCAGGAACAGCACCAGCGCGGTGGTCGCCCCCACGACCCCACCGCCGAGGCCTGCCCAAGTCTTGGACGGGCTGATCTTCGGGGCGATCTTGGGTCCGCCGAATGTGCGCCCGAAACCATAGGCAAACGTATCCACGAAAACGACGCAGCCGACGATCAGCACGATCGCTTCACGCGATGCGGCGCTCACGAGCACATAGGCGGCAGCGACGATATAGGCCGCACCGGCCAGCCAGCCGAACACGCGGGCGAGCGCGCCCATCTCGATGCGCAGGATCAGCCGCGCGAATTCGAAATAGGTCGCTGCGGCCACGACGATGATGAAAAGGTCGAGCACCAGCCCGCCCGCCCACAGCGCCCCCAGCGCAGCCGCCATCATCACCGCCGCAGAAGCGGCACGGCGCTGCAGGTCGGACGTGCGGATAGCGAGCGGCACGGTCATGTACCGCTTGGCAAAAGCCTTCATCCGGTCGCGCTTGCGATCCGACTGCCGGTCGATCTCACCGGCCACCGAAGCGCCGCTCCCGCCCGGAAAAGTCGTCGAGCGCCTGCTGCAGGTGGTCCGGCGTAAAGTCGGGCCACAGCGTGTCGACGAACAGCATCTCGGCATAGGCCGCCTGCCAGAGCAGGAAGTTCGACAGTCGCACCTCGCCGCTGGTGCGGATCAGCAGGTCGAGCGGCGGGAGGTCCGCCGTGTCGAGATACCGCGCAAGACTTTCCTCGGTAATCTCGCCGCCGGCTGCCGCCTGCCGCGCCGCGCGCACGATCTCGCCCTGCGATCCGTAATTGAGCGCCACGGCCAGCGTGGTCGTGCCGCCCGCGGTCCGCCCCAGCGCGTCTTCCAGCATGGCGACGATATCGGGCGCAAGGCCGCGCCAGTCGCCGATAATGTGCAGCCGCACGTTGTTGGCAATGAATTCCGGCAAGTCCGATTTGATGAACTTGCGCATCAGGTCCATCAGGTCGTCGACCTCGTCTTCCGGGCGCTTCCAGTTCTCGCTGCTGAAGGCATAGAGCGTGAGGCAATCCAGCCCCAGACCGTCGCAGGCGCGCACCAGCTTGCGCACGGCCTCGACGCCCTGCCGGTGCCCCATCGCGCGCGGCAAGTGCTTGCGCTTCGCCCAGCGCCCGTTGCCATCCATGATGATGGCAACGTGTTTCGCGCGCTGGCTCTCCCCGTTCATTGTAAAGGTCCTGGCCGCGCTGCCCTCACTGGGTCAGGATTTCCTTTTCCTTCGCCGCTGCCGCCTCGTCCGCTTCGGCGACGTACTTGTCGGTCAGCTTCTGGACCTCGTCCTCCAGGCGCTTGCGGTCGTCTTCGGAGATTTCCTTCTTCTTTTCGTCTTCCTTCAACGCTTCCATCCCGTCGCGCCGCACGTTGCGGATCGCGATCTTCGCGTTCTCCGCATATTTGCCGGCCAGCTTGGCGAGTTCCTTGCGCCGATCTTCGGTCAGGTCGGGCATGGGAAGGCGCAGGGTCTGGCCGTCCTGCATCGGGTTGAGGCCCAGATTGGCGTGGGCGATGCCCTTCTCGACCGCCGTGACGTTCGCCTTGTCCCACACCTGCACGCTCAGCATGCGCGGCTCCGGCGCGGAGACAGTGGCGACCTGGTTCAGCGGCATCATGCTGCCGTAGACCTCGACCGTGACCGGATCGAGCAGGCTGGTGTTGGCGCGCCCGGTGCGCAGGCCGGAAAGGTCGCCTTTGAGCGATTCCACCGCGCCGGTCATGCGGCGTTCGATGTCGGACTTGTCGAATTTTGCCATGGGTCAAGTTTCCTTCGGGGATCAGTCTTGGGTCTGGACGATGGTCTGGACGCCCTCGCCCGCCAGCACGCGGGCAAGGTTGCCTTTCTCGCGGATGGAGAAGACCACGATGGGAATGTCGTTGTCGCGGCACAGCGCCACGGCAGAGGCGTCCATGACCTTGAGATTGGCTGCCAGCACGCGGTCGTAACTCACGGTATCGAAACGCTTTGCCGCCGGATTGTGCTTGGGGTCGCTGTCATAGACACCGTCCACGCTGGTGCCTTTCAGCAGCGCGTCGCATTTCATTTCCGCCGCGCGCAGGGCCGCGCCGCTATCGGTGGTGAAGAACGGGCTGCCGACGCCGGCGGCGAAGATCACCACGCGGCCTTTTTCGAGATGCCGTTCGGCGCGGCGACGGATCACCGGTTCGCACACCTGGTCCATTTCGATCGCGGACTGGACGCGCGTGTCGACGCCCAGTTGCTCCAGCGCGTTCTGCATGGCCAGCGCGTTCATCACCGTGGCCAGCATGCCCATGTAATCGGCCTGCGCGCGGTCCATGCCCTTGGCCGCGCCCGCCATGCCGCGAAAGATATTGCCGCCACCGATGACGAGACAGATTTCCAGCCCGGCATCCTTTGCCGCCTTCACTTCTTCCGCCAGTTCGGCGACGAAGGCGGGGTCGATGCCGTACTGCTGGTCGCCCATCAGAACCTCGCCCGACAGCTTGAGCAGGACGCGCTTCATCTCGGGCATCTGCGGCGAAGGGGGCATGTGGGCGCTTTCCGGGTTGTTATGGCTTGCCGCAGCGCCTTAGCGGGGACATCGTGGCAAGGCAAAGGCTTAGGGGCGGTAGAACGATCATGGTTGGCAGACTGCTCCGCTCGAAGAAGCTCTGGCTCATGGCCGCGATATTGCTTGCGGGGATCACGGCGCTGGCCTGGCGGCACACGATGGGCGACCCGGTCGTCAGGCGCACGGTAATCGCCACTGCCGATCTTCCGGCCGGTTCGCCCCCGGTCAGGATCGCACTGATTTCCGACATCCACGTTGCGGGACCCGACATGCCCCCCGAGCGACTGGAACGGATCGTCACGCAGATCAACGCGCTACGTCCCGATGTCGTGATGATCGCGGGCGACTTCGTGAGCCACAAGCGCACCGCGACCCATATCTACCGGCCCGACGAGATCATCGCCCCGCTTGCAGGTTTGGAAGCCCGGTTGGGTGTCGTCGCTGCTCCGGGCAATCACGATCACTGGTACAACCTGCCGGGGCTTGCTGCGGAATTGCGCAAGGCGGGGATAACTTTGCTGTCCAACGAGGCGAAGCAGGTGGGCCCGCTCGCCGTCGGCGGGCTGGACGATGCCTATACCGGTCGCGACGATGTGCCCGCTACGCTGTCGGCCATGCGAGGGCTGTCAGGTCCGCGCATCATCCTGTCGCACAGCCCCGATCCATTTCCCGCCCTTCCACCGGACTTCGGCCTGATGCTGGCCGGGCATACCCATTGCGGGCAGATCGCCTATCCGTGGGGCGGCGCGCCGGCCCACATGTCCGACTACGGCGATCGCTACGGGTGCGGCATGGTGGACGAGCGCGGCAACACGGTCGTCACCGGCGCCGGACTCGGTACCAGCCTGATATGGATACGCCTCTTCGCGCGGCCGGAAATCTGGATCCTTGAACTGCGCGCGAAAGGCGCCTGAGGTTCGCCGGACTCTCTGTCCTCTAGCTTCCAGCCGGAATTACCCGATCAGTATTCGCGCTCCGCATGCGGGTCGTTGTCCTCTCTCGGGATAATTGAACTCGCGCGGCTTTGAAGACAGCGACGCGCAGTGCCAAGTGTTCCCTGGCAGTTTGCCAAGGCCCTTGCTTCAACCGACCGCCTGGTGCAATCTGTGGCAACACAAACATTTTCGAGACATCCCATGTGTCTGCCTCGATACCTGGTTTTTGCCGTCACACTGGTCGCGCCCGCGATATTCGTCAGCCCCGCAGCCGCCCAGGATATTGGCGGCGGCTTCATTTCGGCCGGGATCGGCAACGCAGGGATCGAGGCGGCAACCATCGCTCTGGAGGACCAGGTTTCCGAACCGGGCCACAGGACTGTCGATGCGCAAGCCCGAACGGAGTTCAACTTCGTCCCGACGGAATCGCAGCGCCGCAGAACTGCCAGTCGCGTCGCGCGAAACCTGGTGCCCGCACCACAGCGTGACGAATTCGCCGCGCAATTCGACGATGATTTCTATGCGATGATCGATGGCGAACTGTCTTACTATGGTCTCTCGACGAACAATCTCGCCGACACCTATGCGTTCTGGTGGCTGATCGTCTGGGATGCCGCCCATGGAGTTTCCACCGATACTACGCCGGCCCAGGCCCAGGGCGTTCGCGATCAAGTCGCCGCGGCACTCGTCGAGTCATTCCCCGAAATGTCGGACAGCGACCGCCAGGCAATAAGCGATGAATTCGTTATTCACGCGGTTCTGTTCATGAATGAGCTGGAGGCTTCCGCAGGCGATCCTGCTCGCCTTGCCAATATCAAGTCCAGTGCCCGAAGCGCAGCCATTTCGGTAACGGGAATGGACCCGCTCAATCTGCGAGTTACCGACGAGGGCTTCCGCCCGATCGATTGATTCTTACGCGCCTGCGATCTGCTCGCCGGATACGACAACGGCCGGGATGACATCGTCACCCCGGCCGCTCCGTTTGCGCTGTAATCGAAAGGATCAGCCGCCGACGGCAGCTGCGACTTCGGCTGCGAAGTCGCTCTGTTCCTTTTCGATGCCTTCGCCGAGCTGGTAGCGGACATAGTCCTTCAGCACGATTTCGTGGCCTGCATCCTTGCCGGCCTTGGCGACGACATCCGAGATCGGGGTCTTGTTGTCGATTACGAACAGCTGGCTGAGAAGAGCGTTCTCCTTGGCGAACTTCTTGATCGCGCCGTCGACCATCTTTTCCTGCACGTTTTCCGGCTTGCCGCTTTCGGCAGCCTTTTCGGCAGCGATGGCGCGCTCGCGCTCGATCATCGCGGGGTCGAGGCCGTCAGCGTTCAGCGCCTGCGGGAAAGCGGCGGCGATGTGCATGGCCAGCTGCTTGCCGAGCGGGATGAGAACGTCTTCACCTGCTTCGCTTTCAAGCGCCACGAGAACGCCGATCTTGCCGAGGTTTTCGGCGGCCGCGTTGTGCATGTAGGGCACGACAACGCCCTTCGACACTTCGACCGTCTTCATGCGGCGGACCTGCTGGTTCTCGCCGATGGTCGCCACGTTGTCGGTCAGCTTGTCGCCCACGGTGCCGCCGTCGGGATAGGACGCGGCCTTCAGCGCTTCGACGTCGTCACCGCTCACGGACAGGGCGGCTTCGGTCGTCTTGCGGACGAAGTCCTGGAACTTGTCGTTCTTGGCGACGAAGTCCGTTTCGGAGTTCACTTCGACGGCAACGCCCTTCGTGCCTTCGACTGCAACGCCGACGAGGCCTTCGGCAGCGGTGCGGCTGGACTTCTTCTGCGCGGTGGCGAGGCCCTTTGCACGCAGCGCGTCGACGGCGGCTTCGATGTCGCCGTTCGCTTCGGTCAGCGCCTTCTTGGCGTCCATCATGCCCGCGCCGGTCTTCTCGCGCAGGGTCTTCACATCGGCGACGGTAAAATCGGCCATGGTTCAAATCCTTCCTGGAATAAAATCGTGGGGCGCCGGGCCGCATCCGGGCCCGGCGCGCCGGTAGACGCGTTTTGCGTCAGTTCGATTAAGCGACGGCTTCCTCGGCCGGCGGATTTTCCATCTCGCCTGCCATGCCGCCCGCGTCGTTGCTGCCGCCCTTGCGCGCCGCTTCGGCGCAGGCTTCGCAGTAAAGGCGGATGGCGCGCGCCGCATCGTCGTTACCCGGGACCGGGAACGCGATGCCCGACGGATCGACGTTAGAATCGAGCACGGCGACCACGGGAATGCCGAGGACGTTGGCTTCCTTGATCGCCAGGTCTTCCTTGTTGGCGTCGATCACGACCATCACATCGGGCGTACCGCCCATGTCGCGAATGCCGCCAAGCGACATCTGCAGCTTGTCGAGCTCGCGCGTCAGCTGCAGGACTTCCTTCTTGGTCAGGCCGCTGGTGTCCCCGCCGAGCTGCTCTTCGAGCGTCTTCATGCGGCGGATCGACTGCGAAATCGTCTTCCAGTTGGTGAGCATGCCGCCCAGCCAGCGGTGGTTGACGAAGTGCTGGCCGCTCATGCGGGCAGCTTCGGCGATCGGTTCCTGCGCCTGGCGCTTGGTGCCGACGAACAGGACCTTGCCACCGGCGTTGGCGGTGGAGCTGATGAAGTCGAGCGCGCGTGCGAACAGCGGCACGGTCTGCGACAGGTCGATGATGTGAACACCGTTGCGGGCGCCGAAGATATACGGCTTCATCCGCGGGTTCCAGCGGTGCGTCTGGTGGCCGAAGTGTGCGCCGGCCTCGATCAATTGCTGCATGGTGACGGTAGGTGCCGCCATAATAGAATTCCTTCCGGTTGTGCCTCTGGGAAGCTGGAACCGCGCTGCGGAGATCCCGCGTGCGGCACCGGTATGGGCGCTTCCCATGTGGATTTGCCTCTCGCCGGACACGACCGTGACCGACCGGGCGAGCGCGCAGTTAGCGATTCACTCCGCGAAAATCCAGCCCTTTCGTGCAGCGAACGCCCATGCGCACTACCGAAGCGGAACATTTCCTGAAAAAGCGCTTGACCGCGCCGCCCCGATGAGGAACATATAGAGAACAGAATGGGTCGTCAGTTCCGTGCCGGGAACCGATAGCACCGATCAGGGGTTTTCCACAAGTGTTCCACAGGTCGCCAACAGGCCTCGCGAACCGAATTCGAAAGTTCGAGCCATGATGACATTCACGATCTCGCTAGTTCTTCTCGCAATCGCCGCCGTATCGCTCGGCGTGATCGGCACGTCGCTGCGCAACGCCATGGCGATTGCCGGCGAATTGCGCGGCAAGCTTGCCGATCTCGATGCGAAGGAAGCGCTCGCCTACCGGCTCAAAACCTGCGGCCAATCCGAATTTCGGCCCGAACTGCGGCAGCCGATGCATCGCAGGGCCCCGGTCAGCGCGCCGCGCCGCCGGACTAGCTACGGTCGGCGCTGCGTCCACGCTTGAGCTTGCGGTAACGCCACAAGGCCCACGGCATCAGTGCCAGGTAACCGATGCAGATAACCGCCAGCGTCCACCACGGCTCGGTGAGCAGCGCGGCAAACAGGATCCCGACCAGCGCGATCGCTTCCAGCCGGAAATTGCGACGCGGGCGCAGCGAAGCCCAGCTGGGCGTCGCCATGTTGGAAATCATCAGGAACGCGATGACGGCCACCCATCCCGCGACAAGGATGGGCTCTCGGAACAGCTCTTCCCCCGTGGCCAGCCAGATATAAGCGGGCAGGAAGGCAAGCCCCGCCCCCACCGGTGCGGGCACGCCGGTCAGGAAGCCTAGGCTCTTATGCGGCTGGTCGTCCATGTCGATCTGCGCGTTGAAGCGCGCCAGGCGCAAGGCGCAACAAATCGCGAAGGCGAGCGCGGCGAACCAGCCGACCCGCGGCAGGTCGTCGAGCGCCCACAGGAACAGGATCAATGCCGGCGCCATGCCGAAGCTGAGCGAATCGGCGAGGCTGTCGAGCTCGGCTCCGAACCGCGACTGCGCGTTCAGGAGCCGCGCCACCCGGCCGTCGATCCCGTCGAGCACGCCTGCAAGGATGATCGCGAACAGCGACATCTGCCAGTTGCCCTCGATCGCGAAGCGTATGCCGGTGAGGCCAGAACACAGCGCCGCCGCCGTTATCGCGTTGGGCATGACGGAGCGCAGGGAGAGGCCGCGCCCCTGCCCCTTCACGCTCACTTTCTCGCCGACACCGCCGCGCGGCCCGAACGGTCCGCCGGCTTCGCTCACTGGGAAATACCTTCGATCATGGGGGTAGAACCGATGCGGGCCAGAACCGTTTCCCCGGCCACCATCTTCTGTCCCAGCATCACCGCAGGCTCCGTGCCCGCAGGCAGGTAGACATCGACCCTGCTGCCGAAACGAATCAGGCCGACGCGCTGGCCCACCGCCACCGTGTCGCCCGGTTTCACGAACGGAATGATCCGCCGCGCCACGAGCCCGGCAATCTGGGTGAAGCCGACCATCGTCCCGTCGTTACGCTCGACCAGAATATGCTGGCGCTCGTTCTCCTCGCTCGCCTTGTCGAGGTCGGCGTTCATGAACTTCCCCGGCACATAGACCAGCCGGCGGATCGTGCCGCCGATGGGCGTGCGGTTGATGTGGACATCGAACACGCTCATGAAAATGGAAACCCGCGTCACCTCGCCATGCGGCAGGCCCACCGCGCCGGTTCCGTCATCCACCAGCAGTTCGCGCGGCGGCACGACCTTGCCGATCAGCGTGACCTGCCCGTCGGCCGGAGAGACGATCGCATCGCTTTCCTGCGGCACGACGCGTTCGGGATCGCGGAAGAAGGCGAACACGCCCGCCGAGAAAGCCAGCAGCGGCCAGCCGACGATCTCCCAGCCCAGGATCAGGAGGAAGAACAGCGAGACGGCGAGCGCGATGACACCGTATTTGCGGCCTTCGGGATGGATCGGCGGGAAACGCCATTCCACGTCCCCGCGGCCGCGATTGTCGAGAATTTCACCTGCCATCGAAGCTGCCTAGGCCGCGGCGGGCGCTGTCACAACCCATGCGCGCGCCCTTCACCCGACCTTCTCGACGAAGACGGTGCCGGCCGAATAGCCCGCACCGAAGCTGCAGATCAGACCCTTGTCACCCGCGGCGAGATCCTCGCTATGTTTGTGAAATGCGATGATCGAGCCTGCGCTGGAAGTGTTTCCGTAGGTATCGAGCACCGTCGGGCTCTCGTCCTCGCTCGCCTCGTGGCCCAGGACGCGCTGCGCGATCAGGCGGTTCATGCCCGCATTCGCCTGGTGCAGCCACAGCCGCCTGAGGCCCTGCGCGTCGATATCCAGCCGCTCCGCCTCGTCCACGATCATCTGCGCGACCATGGGGACCACTTCCTTGAAGACCTTGCGGCCTTCCTGCACGAACAGCTTGTCCGCCGTGCCTTCCGTTTCGGGCGTGGCGCGATTGAGGAAGCCGAAATTGTTGCGGATGTTGTTGCTGAAGACCGTCTTCAGCCGCGTACCGAGGATTTCCCAGTGTTCGGCCGGGGCCATCGCGCGGTCTTCCACCAGCACGGCAGTCGCCACGTCGCCGAAGATGAAATGGCTGTCCCGGTCGCGCCAGTTGAGGTGCCCGCTCGTGATTTCCGGGCTCACCACCAGCACGCTGCGAGCGTTGCCGGCGCGGATATAGTCGGCCGCCGTCTGGATGCCGAAAGTGGCGGAAGAGCACGCGACGTTCATGTCGAAGCCGAAGCCGTCGATGCCCAGCGCCTGCTGGATCTCGATCGCCATCGCGGGATAGGGGCGCTGCATGTTGGATGCCGCGCACAGGACGGCATCGACATCCTCCGGCTTCCGTCCGGCGCGCTCCAGCGCCTCGCGCGCGGCCTTCACGCCGATTTCGGCCATGATCGACAGCTCGTCGTCACCGCGCTCGTCCCACCGGGGCGCCATGGTCGCCGTGTCGAGGACCGCGGCCTTCGCCATGACGTGGCGCGACTTGATGCCGCTCGCCTTCTCGATGAAACCGACGGAGCTGGGCTGCAATTCCTCCACCTCGCCCGCCTCGATCGCGGCGGCGTTGGCGGCGTTGAATTCCTCGACGTAGCGGTTGAAGCTTTCCACCAGCTCTTCGTTGCTTATGCTTTCGGCGGGGGTGAACAGGCCGGTGGCGCTGATCACGGGGCAATGCGTGTATTCCATGGCAGCGATCTAGGCCCATGGCGGCGATCCGGCAACTGCGAAGCGGGCCATTGACACGGCCCCACCCCTTCGCCAAAGGGGCGCCTCTCGGCAGGGACGCGGCGGCGATTTGCTTGGCGCTGCTCCCGTATCCAGGGCGGATTTTCCGCCACCGGGCCATGGTGTGGACAGGTGGCCGAGTGGTTAAAGGCAGCAGACTGTAAATCTGCCCGCGCAAGCGTACGCTGGTTCGAATCCAGCCCTGTCCACCACCGGCCTCCATCAGATCTGGCACAACCGTCCCAGGGCACAAGGTCCGCGCGAACCAGCGTACGGTTCCTGCGCAGCACGAACACGCTGGGCCGGTTTCGGAGCGAAGCGGAGGCGGCGCTGCGAAGCGGCGTCCAATCCAGCCCTGTCCACCACCGGCCCTTCCCCTTCCCGCCTATCGCTGGCAAAGGCGCCCGCGAAAGGACTTCGCATCATGGCAAAGAGCGGCAAGAGGGCCCTGCGCGGCCGCGCAGGGCGCAACCAGGGCGGGCGTGGCAGCGGCCGGGCTTCCAGCGGGGCGACGCGCCTGTGGGGCCACCACGCCGTGGAAGCGGCTCTCAAGAACCCCGCCCGCCAGCACCGCAAGCTGTGGGCGACGCGCGATGCGATCGCCCGGCTCGACGGCGAACTGCCCGAGGACTTCACCGTCGAATACGCCGATGTGATCGACCTCGCGCGGCTGGTGGCCAAGGATGCACCGCACCAGGGGCTGGTGCTGGATTGCGAGCCGCTTGACGACCTCCATCTCGACGAAGTGCTGCACGACGGGCCGGAGCGCCCGATCCTCGTGCTCGACCAGGTGACCGATCCGCATAATGTCGGTGCGATCCTGCGGTCCGCCGCCGCGTTCGACGCTGCCGCCATCGTCACGCAGGACCGCCACGCCCCGCCCGAATCCGGCGCGCTCGCCAAGGCAGCCTCCGGCGCGCTGGAAACCGTGCCGTGGGTCCGCGTGGTCAACCTCTCGCGCGCGCTGGACGAAATGGCGGAGGCCGGGTTCTGGCGCATCGGCCTTGCCGGCGAGGCGGACGCGACGCTGGCCGAAGCCCTGCCCGATGCCGGCAAGGTCGCGCTGGTCCTCGGCGCGGAAGGCCCGGGCATGCGCTCCAATGTCGGTCAGCACTGCGATGCCCTCGTCCGGCTGCCGATCAGTGCGGCGATGGAGAGCCTGAACGTTTCCAATGCCGCCGCGATTGCATTATACGCCGTGGCGACACGCGGCGGCTGACGGGCAGCGGGCCGCCGAATACGGGGGTCTTTCGATGCATTTTTCCAACCTGCGCCGCATCGCCGGCGTCTCGCTCGCCTGCGCGGGCGCCGCGCTGCTTTCCGGTTGCTTCATGGTGCCCGGCCAGTTCGAAAGCGAAATGGAGCTGATGGCCGACGGCAGCTTCACCTATTCCTACGACGGCGAAGTTACCTTGCTCGGCCTGACCGAGCTCGCCGGGTCCGGCCCGTTTTCTCGCGGCAGCGCCGCAGACGTCGACCTCGACGAGCCATGTTACGATTATTCGTGGGAAACCGAGGATGCGATGGAAGAGGCCGCCGCTGTAGAGGCCGACGCAGCAGCGGAGGCCCTTGCCGAAGCCGATGTCGAAGAGGCCGCCGAGCCGATGGAAGGCAGCGCGGCATCGCCCGGGACGAACGCCACGATCATGGCGCCGCGGGTTACGACCCAAGCGGTCGAATCGGTCGACTACAGTTGGGAAGACAGCCGCATCGAACGCGAATGCACCGCCGAGGAACTAGCGGACCGCAAGGACAGCGCCGAACGCGCGAAGGAGCGCCGCGAGCGCGAGGCCAAGCAGATGGCGGCGCTGTTTGGCGGCATCGACCCCACCGATCCGGACGCGGGCAACAAGATCGCCGAACGCCTGCGGCGCCAGTACGGCTGGGAAAAGGTCGACTACACCGGCAACGGCAAGTTCGACATCGAATACCGCGTGTCCAGCCGCATGACCCACGACTTCGCCTTCCCGATGGTGGAAGGCATGACCGCTGCCCAGCCGTTCCTTTATGCCTATCGCCGCGACGGTGCGGTGCGGATCGATGCACCGGGCCTCGCGGTCAACCAGGCCTCGCCCTACCCCGGCAATTCCATGGGCATGGGTGGCATCAACCTGCTCGCCTTCGCGATCGCCATGGACAGCGACGGCGGCGACAGCGAGGAACTGATCGAAGGCATTGGCAATATCGGCGGCACCTTCACTCTGATTACCGATGGCGAGGTACTGGCCAACAACACGGACGAAGGGTTCGAGCGCATGGACGACGGCCGCCGCCGCATGGTGTGGACGCTGGACGCGACTTCCAAGGTCGCCCCGATGGCGCTCATCGGGCTGTAAGCCACACGGCCTTCAAGCCAAAGAAAAGGGCCGCCCCGGTCACCCCGGAGCGGCCCTTTTTCATGCCGGCGCCATGAGGCGCTGCGCGGTGCGAATCAGTTGTTGACTGCGTCCTTCAGGCCCTTGCCGGCCTTGAACTTCGGCTGCTTCGACGCCTTGATCGTCATCGGCTCGCCGGTGCGCGGGTTGCGGCCGGTGCTGGCCTTGCGCTTGGCGACGGAGAAGCTGCCGAAACCGACCAGGCGAACTTCGTCACCCTTGGCGAGCGAGTTCTGGATGGCGTCGAACACGCCTTCCACCGCCTTGGTCGCGTCGTTGCGCGAAAGGCCGCTCGAATCCGCGACGGCGCCAATCAGGTCATTCTTGTTCATGTTGGAAGTATCCCCTGGATAGATTTTCTAATTGAATGTCGCGGCGTGTGAATCGCCGCGTCCGGAGCGGGATACAAGGCGCTTTTGGCCCCGCTGGCAAGGGCTATCGGGGCGCATTAACTGCATTTCGGCGCATTTTTACGGATAGGCGACGCGCCAACGTGCCCTTTGTTAAAAAGGGCACCGTTTGTGCTGCGGTGCAGCGCGTCAATGCGCGGTGGCGCCGCCCCTCGTCACCGCGCCCGGATCGGGCTGGCTGGCGAGATCGTCCGCCTCGGTCCACTCGATCGCCACGGTCTCCTCGGTCAGCGCGACGTCGAGCACCTGGTCGACATGCGAGACCGGGATGATCTTCAGCCCCTCGGTGATGTTCGCCGGGATTTCCGCGAGATCCTTCTCGTTCTCCTCCGGGATCAGCACGGTCGTGATGCCGCCGCGCAGCGCCGCCAGCAGCTTTTCCTTCAGGCCACCGATGGGCAGCACGCGGCCGCGCAGCGTCACCTCGCCCGTCATCGCGACATCCGGACGGATGGCGATGCCCGTCAGCGTGGAAACGATGGAGGTCACCATCCCGATGCCCGCGCTCGGCCCGTCCTTCGGAACCGCGCCTTCGGGCAGGTGGATGTGGATGTTCTTGCGGTGAAACAGGCTCGGCTTGATGCCATAGGCTGGCGCCCGCGCTTTCACGAAGCTGAAGGCGGTCTGGATGCTTTCGCCCATCACGTCGCCCAGCTTGCCGGTCGCCTTGATTTCGCCCTTGCCCGGCACGGTGACGCTTTCGATCGTGAGCAGCTGCCCGCCGACTTCGGTCCAGGCAAGGCCCGTAACCGCACCGACCTGCGCCTCTTCTTCGCCCATGTCGTGGCGGAACTTGCGCACCCCTGCATAATCGCCGAGATTTTCCGGGGTGATCGTCTCGCGCTCGATCTTGCCTTCCAGGATCGCGCGCAGGACCTTGCGCGCCAGCCGCGCGATCTCGCGCTCCAGCGTGCGGACGCCAGCTTCGCGGGTGTAGTAACGGATAAGGTCGCGCAGCGCGGGTTCGGTCAGTTCGAATTCGCCGTCCTTCAACCCGTGATCGTCGACCTGCTTGGCGATCAGGTGGCGCTTGGCGATCTCGACCTTCTCGTCCTCGGTATAGCCTTCCAGCCGGATGATCTCCATCCGGTCGAGCAGCGGCTGCGGCAGGTTGAGGCTGTTCGCGGTGGTCACGAACATGATGTCGGAAAGATCGATATCCAACTCCAGGTAGTGGTCCTGGAATTTCGAATTCTGTTCGGGGTCGAGCACTTCGAGCAAGGCGGAAGCCGGATCGCCGCGGAAATCCTGGCCGAGCTTGTCGATCTCGTCGAGCAGGAACAGCGGGTTGCTGGTGCCTGCCTTCTTCAGGTTGGTCACGATCTTGCCCGGCAGGCTGCCGATATAGGTGCGCCGGTGGCCGCGGATTTCCGCCTCGTCGCGCACGCCGCCCAGCGACTGGCGGATGAACTCGCGCCCGGTCGCCTTGGCGATGCTCTTGCCGAGGCTGGTCTTGCCCACGCCCGGCGGTCCGACGAGGCACAGGATCGGCCCCTTCAGCTTGTTGGTGCGCGCCTGCACGGCAAGGTACTCGACGATCCGGTCCTTCACCTTCTCAAGCGCATAGTGATCGGCGTCGAGCACGTCCTGCGCTTCGGCGATGTCGGTCTTGATCTCGCTGGTCTTGCCCCACGGCAAGCCCAGCAGCACGTCGAGGTAGTTGCGCACAACGGTGGCCTCGGCGCTCATCGGCTGCATGCCGCGCAGCTTCTTCAGCTCTGCCTCGGCTTTCGCTCGCGCTTCCTTGGAAAGCTCCGTTTCCTCGACCTTCTTCGCGAGTTCGGAGAGCTCGTCGCCATCCTCCCCGTCGCCGCCACCCAGCTCGGACTGGATCGCCTTCATCTGTTCGTTGAGGTAATATTCGCGCTGGGTCTTTTCCATCTGGCGCTTAACCCGGCCGCGGATCTTGCGCTCCACCTGAAGCACCGACAGCTCGCCTTCCATGAAGCTGTAGACCATCTCCAGCCGTTTCATCGGGTCGGCTTCGGTCAGCAGCGTCTGTTTGTCGGACACCTTGGCATTGAGGCTGGCGGCGATGGCATCGGCCAGCGGGCCGGGCTCTTCGATCTCGCCGAGTTCCGTCTCCAGCTCTTCGGGCAGCTTCTTGTTGAGCTTGGCGTACTCGCCGAACTGTTCGACGACGCTGCGCATCATGGCGGAGACTTCGGCGTTGCTCACGCTCGCCTCGTCCAGCTCCTCCACCTGCGCGACGACGAGGTCGCCGTCCATCTGCAGCGCCTTTGCCTGCGCGCGCGACTGGCCTTCCACCATGACCCGCACCGTGCCGTCCGGCAGCTTGAGCATCTGCAGGACCGAGGCGATCACGCCGACATCGTACAGGTCCTCGCTATCGGGATCGTCGCACGAGGGATCGAGCTGGGCGAGGAGGAAGATTTCCTTGTCCCCCTCCATCGCCGATTCCAGCGCGGCGACCGATTTGTCGCGGCCGACGAACAGCGGCACGACCATGCCGGGGAATACGACGATGTCGCGCAAGGGGAGCAGGGGGTAAAGTTTCATCATGTCATCCGGTCATAGCACGCGCGCGCCCACCAAAGGCGCGGGTGCGTTAATTACCGGTGGATATGGGGCTAAGTGGCGCGGCTGCAAGCGGCGCGAAGGCAGCGGTTACTATCCCATGCCCGGCAGGTTGAGGCCCGGCGGCAGGCCCATGCCGGCCTGCGCCTTCTGCATTTCCTCGCCCGCCACGCGGTCCGCCTTGTCGCGCGCGTCGTTGAAGGCGGCGGTGACGAGGTCTTCCAGCATCTGCTTTTCTTCCGGCTTCATCAGAGTGTCGTCGATATGTACGCCCATGATGCGGCCCTTCGCGGTACAGCGGATCTTGACGAGGCCGCCGCCCGATGTGCCTTCGACCTCGATGGCATCCAGCTTGGCCTGGGTTTCGTTCATCTGCTTCTGGATGGTTTCGGCGGCTTCCTGCGCCGCCTTCATCATTTCTTCCATCGACTTCATGCGGATTTGCTCCAGTTGCGGCGCCGGTCGGGCGCGGTATCATCTTTGATAATTTCCGCATCGGGAAATGCGGCGAATGCGGCTTTCACCATGGGATTTTCAAGCAGCGCGGCGGCGGCTTCTTCTTTCGCCGTCTCTTCCCGCTCGACCAGCGTCGGTTCGCCGCCTTCCGCGACCTCCTCCACCGTCCAGCGGTTGCCATAGGCGCGGTAGAGCGCGTCGCGGACTTCGGGCAGCACCGGATCGGTGAAGCGATCCTCGCGGCTGTAGACGAGCTTGCCCGGCTCCAGCGTCACGATCCGCAATTGCAGGCGCATCTGGCTGGCGGCAAGGTGGTTGCCGCTTGCCTCGACCCTGGCGATCACGTCGGGCCAAAGGAGCGCGGCGGGCGCCCCTGCCCCACCCCCTTCTGCAGACGCCCCAGTTTGGAGAGTAACGCCGCTCGCGGCCATGTCCTCGATCTGCTTCGCAAGCTTGCCGGGGTCTGGCAAGTCGGCGGCATGGAGGATGCGCAGCAAGGCCATCTGCGCAGCCACCAGCGGGTCCGGCGCGGCGCGCACCTCGTCATGCCCTTTCAGCATCAGCTGCCAAAGGCGGTGAAGCTGCGCGGGCGACAGGCGCTCCGCCCAGTTTGCCAGAACCTGCCGCTCGTCCTCGGTTGGCGCGTCGGCCTCTCCCTTGCCGACCTGCGTCACGGCGATACGGTTGAGCAGGTCCATCAGCGAGCGCATCAGCGCCAGCGGTTCGACGCCGAGTGCGTATTGCTCATCCAGCCCGTCGAGGAGGGCGGCCGGATCGCCTTCCAGAACGGCGGCGAACAGGCGGCGCTGCGCGGTCTTGTCGGCAAGGCCGAGCATGTCGCGCACGCGGCCTGCGCTGACCGCGCCGCCATCTTCCATGTCGGCGTGGGAAATCGCCTGGTCGAGGATGGAGAGCCCGTCGCGCACCGACCCTTCGGCACCCCGCGCGATCATCGACAGAGCCTCGTCTTCCGCCTCCACGCCCTCGAGGGCGCAGATTTTCGCGAAGTGGTCTTTCAACAGGGGCGTCGGGATGCGGCGCAAGTCGAAACGCTGGGTGCGGCTGAGCACCGTGACCGGCAGCTTGTCGACCTCGGTCGTGGCGAAGATGAACTTCACATGCGCAGGCGGTTCCTCAAGTGTCTTAAGCAAGGCATTGAAAGCATTGCGCGACAGCATGTGAACTTCGTCGACGATGTAGATCTTGTAGCGCGCGCTGACCGCGGCATAGCGGACCGCTTCGATAATCTCGCGCACGTCGTCCACGCCGGTGTGGCTGGCGGCGTCCATCTCGATCACGTCGATGTGTCGGCCTTCGGCGATGGCAACGCACGGCTCGCACACGCCGCACGGATCGATTGTCGGACCGCCGTTGCCGTCCGGCCCGATGCAATTGAGCGCCTTGGCGATCAGCCGGGCGGTGGAGGTTTTGCCGACCCCCCTCACCCCGGTCATCAGGAAGGCGTGGGCCAGCCGGTCCCGCGCGATGGCGTTGCCGAGCGTGCGGACCATCGCGTCCTGCCCGATCAGCTCCGCAAAGGTTTGCGGGCGATACTTGCGCGCCAGCACGCGATAGGGTTGCGCGGCATCGGGGGCCGGCGCGGCATTCGGCTTCTCGGCGACCGGCTGCGGCGCGGCCTCGGCCGACGCGTCGCCGAACATGGCGGACTGGCCCGCAGCCTCCAGCTCGGCCGCGCTCGGGGCCGCTTCCGCCGCCTCATCGGCCTCGGTCGCCCATGGCAGGTCGTCTGGATTGTCCGGTGAATCGCCCATGCGCGACAAGGTAGGCGGCTGCGCCCGGAAAGTCATGCCGACGATGGTGGAAAATACTTGAAAGGCAGAGCACCTGCAAAAAAGGAGCCGGGCGACCCGTCGCAATTCACCTGGGCTGCTTCCTTCCGGACCTGACCCGGTGAGCGAACGCAAACGTCCACCCGACTCCCGCGCGCCATATGGCGACGGATGCTTGCTGGATCAAGTCGTCATTCAGAAACCGGCAAGCCGATCAGCGTAATTCGATTGTCGGGAGACGGCGCTGTGCTATCTCGCCGATGAAGGGGGACTATATTCATGAGGAAATTCACTATTCTTGCGGCCCTGGCCTTCTCCGCCACGGCATTCGCAGCGCCCGCAGCAGCCCAGCAGGCAATCGACTTCGGCGACGATTCGAGCGACTGGGCCAACGACGGGGAATGCGACGATCCGCGCTTCGAAGGCGACGGCATGGCCGAGATCCTGCTGTCCGAGGATGTCCGCAGCGATGCCGCAGACTGCCGCGCCCTGCATGCAGCGGGCAAGATCACTTACATCGGCATGGAAAATTCCGTCCCGTCGGCAAACACGGCGCGCAACACGGTGGCTGTGACCCTTCGCCGGGCGGACGACACGACAGTCGATTTCGGCGATGACTCCAGCGAATGGGCGAACGACGGCGAGTGCGACGATCCCCGCTTCACCGGGACCGGGATGGCCGGGGTACTGTTGGAGGAAGATGCACGCCATGATGCGACCGATTGCCGCACGCTCTATGCGGCCGGTTCGATCCGGCTGCGCGGAGCGGCGGGCACCACGTCCACCGGCGGCCTCGACTTCGGCGACGACTCCAGCGAATGGGCGAATGACGGTGAATGCGACGATCCCCGCTTCACCGGCGCCGGCATGGCCGACATCCTGCTGGAAGAGGATGCGCGCCGCGACGCGACCGACTGCCGCACCCTTTACGAAGCCGGTTCGATCCGGATTTCCGCGGGCGGCCGCACCGCGTCGTCCATCGATTTCGGCGACAATTCGAGCGAATGGGCCAACGACGGCGAGTGCGACGATCCCCGCTTCACGGGCACCGGCATGGCCGAAACCCTACTGGCGGAAGACAGCATGCACGATGCGAGCGACTGCCGGACGCTGTTCGACAGCGGATCGATTCACCTGATCGACTGATCCTGGATTGGCGGGCGCGCAGAGCCTTCAGGCCGCGTGTCCGCCAGCCTAGCGGAAATTGTCGGCGTAGGCCTGCAGCTTCAGCGTCTTCTTCGGCGGCTGGTGGACGCGCACGGCAATCTCGTGCTTGTCGGCATAGGCCTTCGCCGCATCGAGGCTAGGGAATTTCAGAACCACCTGCGTCTGCGTGTCGCCGCTCGACGTCCAGCCCATCAGCGGGTCGGAGCCGCGCGCTTCGGACTGCTCGAATTCGAGGATCCACTGGTCGGTCTTCGCCTTGCCCGATTGCATCGCACTCTGGGGCCGCTGGTAAATGATCGCGCTCATGCGATCCCTTTCGTGCGCGGCGCGGCAAAAATCAAGTCGCCCGCGCGCTGGCGCTAGCGATTGAAGGCATTCTTCGTTTTCAGGCTGGGCGCCTCTGCCCAGGGCTCGTCGGGCCAGCGGTGCTTGGGATAGCGCCCTTTCATGTCCTTGCGTACATCGGCCCAGCTGCCGCGCCAGAAGCGGGGCAAGTCGCGGGTCGCCTGGATCGGGCGGCCCGCCGGGCTGGTCAGCTGGAGCAGCAGGGGCGTGCTGCCGACCATGGGGTGGCGGTCGAGGCCGAACAGCGCCTGCACCCGCACCTCCACCGTCGGGCCGCCCTCCGCCGCGTAGTCCACCGCGTGCTGCGTGCCGGCGGGGCTGGTCCACTGGCGCGGAGCCACCGTGTCGAGGCGCTGGCGCGTGTCCCAACCCACCAGCGACAGCGCCGCTTCGGCAAGCTGCGCGGCCGGGATGTCGAGGGTGCGCTTGCCCGAGAGCAGCGGAGCGAGCCATTGGCCGGCGTTCTCCACGAGTGCTTCGGGTGACAGCGCATCGATCGCGGCATAGCGCGCGCGGGCCAGCAGGCTGGCGGGCAGGAGATCGGCCAGGCGCCCGCGTGCAGCCTCGAGAAGCGCCGCTTCCACCTGCTGGGCGTCGGGCTCCGGATCGGGACCGCTGGCAATCGAGACTGCTCCGATCCGCTGCTCCAGCCGCGCTTCGACCCTGCCCTCTTTCGCATTCCAGCGGACGGTTCGGCGCTGCGTGGCGAGATGCGAGAGGGCGCGGGCGACGTCGCTTTCTTCCATGGCAATCGCGGCGGTGATGCGCGCACCCTTGGCGCTGCCCTGCGCATCGCCGATGGCGAGCCAGTCTGCGCAGGCAAGCGGCGATGCGGGATCGAGCGCGAAGCCGCGCCCGCCGATGGATTGCCAGCTCTCGCCCGACTTATCGCGCCGCCGCGCGACGAAGTCGGGCCGCGCGCGGGCAAGGTAGATGCCGGGATCGCCCTGGGTGGGGTCGACCGTGTCGACCAGGGCCTCCGCCGATTTTGCCCAGCGCGCGGCCAGCTTTCGCGACGCCTCTGCCCGGGCTGAGCGATCGCCGTCCCAGCGTTGCAGGCGCGCGAGCAGGTCCTCGCTCCGCCCGCCGAGCCCGCGCTCCTGCAACAGCAAAGCAAGCTTGGCCGCCACCGTCGCATCGCCGGCCTTTGCGCCGTAGAGCACCATCGCCGCCTGCGCCGGGTCCATCGGCAGCGCGGCGACCTTCTCGCCAAAAGCGGTCAGCCTGCCATCCTCCAGTGCGCCCAGCCTGCCCAACCGCTCGCGCGCCGAGGCGATGGAGGCAGGGGGCGGCTCGTCGAGCCACGGCAAGGCGGCAGGATCGCCCGTGCCCCAGCGGGCGAGCGACAAGACCAGCGGGGCGAGGTCCACCGCCGCGATCTCCGGCGGGTCGAAAGCCTGCCGCCCGCCGTGCCCGCCCTCTTCCCACAGGCGGTAGGCCACGCCCGGCCCCTGCCGCGCCGCGCGCCCTGCCCGCTGCGCGGCCGCAGCCTGGCTTGCCCGGACGGTCACGAGGCGGTTGGAGCCCACGGCCTGGTCGAATTCCGCGCGCCGCGACAGGCCGCTGTCGACCACCACCGACACGCCGTCGAGCGTCAGCGACGTCTCGGCGATAGCGGTGGCGAGGACGATGCGTCGCCTTCCGTCCGGATCGCGCCTGATCGCCGCCTGCTGCGCGCGCGGCTCGACCTGGCCGTGCAGCGGCAGGACCGGCGTGTTCGGCATCGCTTCGGCCAGCCGTTCTCGCACGCGCTCGATTTCCCCCACGCCGGGCAGGAAGGCGAGGATATCGCCCGCCTCGTCGCGCCAGGCCTGGCGGATCGCGCTCGCCACGCGGTCCTCGATCCGCTGCTCCGCACGCGCGCCCAGCCATTCGATGCGCAGGGGATGCGCGCGGCCCTCGCTTTCGATGACGGGCGTATCGTCGCCCAACAGCCCGGCAAAGCGCGCGCCGTCGATCGTGGCGCTCATTACCACCACGCGCAGGTCCTCGCGCAGGATGGCGCGGCTTTCCAGTGCGAGGGCCAGGCCGAGGTCGCTGTCGAGGTGCCGCTCGTGCGCCTCGTCGAACAGGACGGCGGAGACGCCCGGCAATTCCGGATCGGCGAGGATGCGATTGACGAAAATGGCCTCGGTGACGACGAGGACGCGCGTGCGCGCCGATTGCCGCGTGTCGAGCCGTGTCGCGTAGCCGATCGTCTCGCCGGCCTTTTCGCCGAGCTGCGCGGCCATGCGCTCCGCCGCCGCACGGGCGGCAACGCGGCGCGGGCTGAGCAGGAGTACGGTGCCATCGCACCACGGCTCGTCCAGCAGGGCGGGAGCGACGGCGGTGGTCTTGCCTGCCCCCGGCGGTGCGACCAGGACCGCGCCGGTACCGGTGCGCAGGCCGTCCAGCAGGTCCGGCAGGACGGCGTGGATGGGTAGGTCGCTCACAGCCTGCGGCAGGCCAGCGCGGTCAATATCCGCGCGAAACCGCGAATTGTGCCGCTTCGACCATTGCCGCGCGCGCCTTGCTGTCGGGGAAGATCGAAAGCGCTTCGGCAGCGCGCTGCGCAAAATGGCGGGCCCGTTCGCGCGTGGCGGCGACGGCGTCGTGCTTGCGCACCAGCCGGATCGCTTCGGCAAGCTCCTCGTCGCCCGATCGGCGGCCGGAGATCGCGTCGCGCCAGAACTGGCGCTCGTCCTCTTCCCCGCGCGCATAGGCCAGGATCACAGGCAGGGTCATCTTGCCTTCGCGGAAGTCGTCGCCCGCATCCTTGCCCATTTCGGCAGCCTGCGAATCGTAATCGATCGCATCGTCCACCAGCTGGAAGGCGATGCCGAGATTGCGGCCATAGGCGTCGAGCGCCTCTTCTTCCTTGTCGCTGCGTTCGGCGACCACGGCGGCGATACGGCTGGCGGCAGCGAACAGCGCGGCGGTTTTCGCGCCGATGATGCCGAGATAGCGCTCTTCGCTCGTCTCGATCTGGCGCTGCGCGGTCAGCTGGTCGACTTCGCCTTCCGCAATCACGGCGCTGGCATTCGACAGGATCTTGAGGACGCGCAGCGAGCCGTCCTCCACCATCAGTTCGAAGCTGCGGCTGAAGAGGAAATCGCCGACCAGCACGGTCGCAGGGTTGCCGTAGATGATGTTGGCCGCCGCCTTGCCGCGGCGCAGTTCGCTGCCGTCGACCACGTCGTCGTGCAGCAGCGTGGCGGTGTGGATGAACTCCACCGCCGCGGCGAGCTTGTGATGGCGGTTGCCGCCATAGCCGATCAGCTCCGCCGCAGCGAGCGTCAGCATCGGGCGCAGGCGCTTGCCGCCGCCGGAAATCAGATGCCCGGCCAGGGTCGGAATCAGCGGAATCTCGCTTTGCATCCGGTCGAGGATGACGCGGTTGACCGAATTCATCGCGGTCGCGGTCAGCGCCAGCATCGGGTCGAGCGACGGCTGCGCGCGCGGTAGAGTGATAACCTCTGCGGTCATGGCTGCCATGTGGAAGCTGCCGCGCCGCTTGGCAAGCGCGCGTTTGCCGCTAGTTTGCGCATTCTATGCCAGACACATCGCCCGACAGGCAGCTCGCCGCATTTCGCAAGTCGATCGACAATATCGACGCGGCGCTCGTCCACATGCTGGCGGAACGGTTCCGGATCACCCAGCAGGTGGGTGCCTACAAGGCGAAAACCGCCCTTCCCCCGGCCGATCCGAACCGGGAGCAGGAGCAGATTGCGCGGCTGCGCCGGCTGGCCGAGGAAGCGGACCTCGATCCGGAATTCAGCGAGAAATTCCTGCGCTTCATCATCGACGAAGTGATCCGCCACCACGAACAGGTTCGCGGCGGCTAGATCGAAACCGCGTCAGTCGTCAACGCGCTGGCGCCGCTCGCGGTCGGCACGGCTGGGGCGCTTGCTCGAAACCCTGCTTTCGCGGCGCTCGGCACGTTCTGCCTGGCGCGCGGATCGCTGCGCTGCGGACTCAGTCCGCTCCCGTCGCTGGACCACCGGGCGGGCGGGTCGCTCCGTCCGCTGGGTACGCGGAGGCGTTGCACGGGTTTCGCTACGGCCGTCGGACCGGCTGCGGTCACCACCGCGCCGCTGGTCGCGTGAGCGCTCGCCGCCGCGGCGCTGGTCGCGGTAATCCTCGCGCCGGTCGCGGCGCTGGTCGCGGTAGTCTTCGCGCCGTTCGCGGCGGTATTCGCGATACTCCTCGCGGTTATCGCGGCGCCCTTCGTAGCGTTCAACACGGCGGTCGCGGCGCTGGTCGCGATAATCCCCGCGGCGGGTGTAGCCGTAACCGCCCCACTGTTCGCGGAACTGGCGGTGGCCGGCACGGCGGCCTTCCCAATAGCGGCGATGGTGATCGCCCCAGCGATGGCGATAGCCGGACCGGTCGTAGATGTAATAGCCCACGCCGGGATAATAGTAGTCGTCGTACCAGCCCCAGTACGGCGAGGATGCGCGGTAGCCGTAGCTGTACTGGTAATCGTCGTAATACGGATCGTACATCGTGCAGGCACCGAGCGTGGCGGTCGCGGCGACCAGCAGGATCGGTTTAAAGATGCGGGTCATCGCGCGTCTCCCATCGGAAGGTTTGTAGATGACCTGCCTTGTAGGGGCGACGAATTGAACCGCCTCTGAACCCGTCGTTACAGATTGCGACAATTAAGACTTTCAGGGGTTTTGCTGAACAGCCTCGGCAGCGCGCGGCAGGCTGAGACGGACGAGCAACCCGCCGAGGTCCTCGCTTTCCTCCAGCCGCACGCCGCCACCGTAGATTTCGGCTACGTCGCGCACGATGGCGAGGCCGAGCCCGGTGCCGGGCTTGCCGGTGTCGAGCCGCGCGCCGCGGTCGAAAATGCGGATGCGCTCGGCATCCGGAATGCCCATCCCGTCATCCTCGACCCAGATTTCGCACTGCTCGGCATTGGGTACGGCATCAATGGTGACGAAGACGCTGCCGCCGCCGTATTTCGCCGCGTTCTCGATCAGGTTGCCGAGGATTTCGTCGAGGTCCTGGCGTTCGATGGCGACATTGACGTCCATGTTGCCATCGAGGTCGAAGCGGGTCCGTTCGTAAAGTCGGGTCACGGCGCGCAGCACCGCCTCCACGCTGCCGGCGACATGCGCGCGGCTGAGCCCCGTCGCACGGCGGCCCACGGCGCGCGCGCGGGCCAAGTGGTGTTCGACCTGCCGCTGCATCACCTTGGTCTCGCGGTGGACGAGGTCGGACAGGTCCGGGTCTTTCGCCGTTGCCGCATTGACCAGCACGGTCAGCGGCGTCTTCAAGGCATGCGCCAGGTTGCCCGCGTGCATCCGCGCCTCTTCCGCCTGCCGTTCCGAATGGGCGAGGAGGCCGTTCAATTCCTCCACCATCGGTTGCACTTCCAGCGGCAGCGGGTCGGTCACCCGGTTCGCCCCGCTGGTTCGGATGCGGATGATCGCCTCCTTCACCCGGCGCAGCGGACCGAGCCCGTAGATCGTCTGCAGGAAGGCGAGGATGAACAGGCCGAGGCCGAGCACCACGAAGCTCCAGAACAGGATGCTGCGAATGCGGTTGATCTGCTCGTCGAGATCCTCGCGCGCGGCAGCGAGCGCGAAGGTCCACTCCGTATCGCTGCCCGGCAGCACGACGGAACGCTGGGTGATCCGTAGCGCCTCGTCCGGATACTGGCTGCTGTCGTAGATGACCGGCTCGGCAAAGAAACCGTCGCGCACTTCCAGCGTGCGCGGCGCCCACAAGGAGCGCGAGGGATAGGGGTCGCGCCCTTCCCCCGTGACCTGCCAGTACATGCCCGAATTGGGTTCGAGAAAGCGCTGGTCGCCGAGCGGACGGTTGAACATCACGTCGCCGAAATCGTCGATCTCTGCCGAGGCGACCATGGCGGTAAGCATGTAATCGAGCTGGTCGTCGAACTGGTCGGTCACCAGGCTGGTCAGCGTGCGGTCGAGCGCGAAGCCGCCCACGGCCAGCAGCAGCGTGATCCACACCGCCGCAATCAGCTGCATCCGGCGGCTGAGCGATCCGGTGTGCGGCGGCGCGGCGCCGGACGCTATCGCCGCGCCCTGCTCCGCCTCCATGGTCGCCTTCTCCGCGGCGGCCGACAGCGCGGGATCGCTCCCCGATGTGGCGACCGCGTCCAAATCAACCGCCCCGATCAGCCACGGGGCGCGTCGGCCGGGTCGTCGAGACTATAGCCAAGGCCGCGGATGGTAGTGATGACATCGGCACCCAGCTTCTTGCGGATGCGGGTGACGAAGACCTCGATCGTGTTCGAATCGCGGTCGAAATCCTGGTCGTAGATATGCTCAATGAGCTCGGTCCGGCTGACGACCTTGCCCTTGTGATGCATCAGGTAGCTGAGCAGCTTGTATTCCTGCGCGGTCAGCTTCACCGGTTCACCGGCCAGCGTCACGCGGCCGCTGCGCGTATCCAGCCGCACGTCCCCGGCAATCAGTTCGCTGGTGGCATTGCCGGTGGAGCGGCGGATCAGCGCGCGTAGGCGGGCGATCAGCTCTTCGGTCTGGAAAGGCTTGGCGAGGTAATCGTCCGCGCCCGCATCCAGCCCGGCCACCTTGTCGGACCAGCTGTCGCGCGCGGTCAGCACCAGCACGGGGAAGGTCTTGCCTTCCTTGCGCCACATGCCGAGCACGGTCAGGCCGTCGATTTCGGGCAGGCCGAGGTCTAGGATTACGGCGTCGTATTCCTCCGTGCTGCCGAGGAAGTGCCCGTCCTCGCCATCGGTGGACAGGTCCACGGCATAGCCGTTCTGTTCCAGCGTGTTCTTGAGCTGCTGGCCGAGTGTCGGCTCGTCCTCGACGATCAGGATGCGCATCGAATTCCCCTATGATGCCTAATTGCCCGCCTTGCGGCGTATTGCCCCCGCGTTTGGGGTTTCACCACATATCCGTCAAGCAATGGAAGGGTTCCGGCAAGCGGCGCAATTCAGCGCCGGCGGCGGATGATCCGGCCGCTGCGCGCATCGACATCAACAAAGGTCACGCGGCCTTCGCGGATGAACTTCAGGCGATAGGCGTGCGCGCGGGAATCGTACTCGAAATTGAGATACTCGTACCCGCGGCGGCGATAGTCGGGGACAATCCGCCGCTCCACCTCGCGCGGGGAAAGGACGCTGCCCGATTCCATCTGCTCGCGCGCGTTGGCCGCATCGTCGAAAGCCTGCGCGCCCGCGCCGGTCGGCACGACGGCCGCCGCTGCGGCGACGAGGGTCAGGGAAAGGAGGGTCCGGCGCATCATGGTTTCGTGCCTAACCCCGCAGCATTGAACAAGGGGTGAATTCGCCAGTCACCCTCTCGTTCAGCTTTGGGCCCATTCAGCTTCGGGCCGCGTCAGTTGACCATCTCGTAAGACACGGAGATCTGCACGCCGATCCCGACGACACCCGGCTCGATGGGTGGGGCGCCGCTGCTGACATCGGACGCGGAAACAGTGATGGCGCGTTCTTGCGAGAACATCTCCCGCCCGCGCACCGATTCCGCCACGCGGAGCAGGCGGACGTCGCGATAACCCGCCGCGCGGGCGTATTCGCGGGCCATATCCTGTCCCCGGCGAATTGCATTGGCGCGCGCTTCGGTCTTGGCCGCCGTATCGTCGTCCAGGCCGAAATTCGGGCCGTAGAAATCGGTCGCGCCCTCGCGCACCAACGCGTCCAGCGCCTCGCCCGCACGGTCGACCTTGCGCAAGGTCACGGTGACACGGTTCGCGACCTGGTAGCCACGGAAATCCTGCGTATTCGTCTGCGGATTGAAATCGAAGCGCGGATTGAGATTGAGGGAGGACGTCTGGATATCGCGCTCGGCAATCCCAAGCGTTTTCAGCCGCGCAACAACTTGACGCATCTTCGCGCTGTTCTGTTCCAGCGCTTCCACGGCCGTCGGGGCGAGCGTGGTTACACCGGCGCTCAGCGTGACGATGTCCGGCTCGACCTCCACGACCTCCAAGACATCGAGTTCGACCACCGGGCCGCTTGTCTGTACCTGCACCTGCGCGGCGGCGGGGCTGGCGAAAAGGGCGGCGGAAGCGAACAGCGGCAGGGCGTAGCGAAGCATGCGAATTCTCCAAAGGTTGCGCCATGCGTTTCGGCGCAACGGGATAACGCGCGCATGAACGATGGCGTTCCGCTGGAGATTGGGGCCGTTCCGCTTGCGATAGCGCCGCCGCGCGCCTACCTGCGCGGCGCTATGGCACAACCTCCGATCCTCAGCTGGGAAGGTCTCGGCCTCATCCAGGGCAGCGGCTGGCTGTTCGGGCGGCCCGAGGACCAGGGCGGTGCCGGAGGCATAGACCTCCACATCGGCCCGCGCGACCGGCTGGCCCTGATCGGCCGCAACGGCGCGGGGAAGACCACGCTGCTGCGCCTGATCGACGACCGGATCGAGGCCGACCGCGGCATCCGCAAGGTGAAACCCGGCACGCGGATCGTCTTCCTGGAGCAGGACCCGGATTTCTCCCCCTTCGCCACGCTGATGGATTTCGCGCTCGCAGGCGAACACGCCCCGGCGGAGCACGAGGTAGAGGCTATCGCCGGCCAGCTCGGCATCGACATGACGACCGCGGCGAAGGGCGCCAGCGGCGGCGAACGGCGGCGCGCCGCGCTGGCCAAGGCGCTGGCGCAGGATCCGGACATCCTGCTGCTGGACGAGCCGACCAACCATCTCGACCTTAGCGCCATCGACTGGCTCGAAAGCTGGCTCGACCGCTACAAGGGCGCCTTCGTCGTCATCAGCCACGACCGGACGTTCCTGAAGCGCCTGACCCGTGCGACGCTGTGGCTCGACCGCGGTTCCCTGCGCCGCAAGGACGTGGGCTTCGGCGGTTACGACGCATGGGAAGAGCAGGTCTATGCCGAAGAAGCGCGCGCGGCGGAGAAGCTGGACGCAAAGCTGAAGCTGGAGGCGCACTGGCTGGAACGCGGCGTCACCGCGCGGCGCAAGCGCAACCAGGGTCGGCTGGAGAAGCTGTGGGAAATGCGCGCCCAGCGTGCGGCCATGCTCAACCCGACCGGCAAGGCGAAGCTGGACCTCAAGAGCGACGAGACCAAGACCAAGTCGGTCATCGTGGCGGAAGGCATCAGCAAGACATACGACGGGCGCACGGTCATCAAGCCGTTCGATTTCCGCATCCAGCGCGGCGACCGCATCGGCATCGTCGGCGGCAATGGCGCGGGCAAGACCACGCTGCTCAAGATGCTGACCGGCGAGCTGGAACCCGACACGGGCACCGTGACCCGCGCCAAGACCCTGAGCGGCGTGATGATCGACCAGCAGCGCAGCCTGATGTCGCCCGACAAGACGGTGCGGCAAGTGCTGGCCGAAGGCGGCGACTGGATCGACGTGCGCGGCGTCCGCAAGCACGTGCAGGGCTATATCAAGGAATTCCTGTTCGACCCGAAGATCGTCGACACCAAGGTCGGCATCCTTTCAGGCGGCGAGAAATCGCGCCTGCTGCTGGCGCGCGAATTCGCCCGTACCTCCAACCTGCTGGTGCTGGACGAGCCGACCAACGACCTCGACCTCGAAACGCTCGACCTGCTGCAGGAAGTGATTGCCGATTACGATGGCACGGTCCTGATCGTCAGCCACGACCGCGATTTCCTCGACAAGACCGTGACCGTCACGCTCGGCCTCGACGGGACCGGCCATGTCGATATCGTCGCCGGCGGGTACGAGGACTGGGAGGCCAAGCGCCGCAATCTGACCGTGACGCCCCGGTCGAAGGCCAAGGATGCCCCGGCGCCCCAGCCCTCCCCGCCGGTCGCGCCGCCGAAATCGGCCAAGCTCAGCTACAAGGACCAGCGCGACTACGAGATCCTGCCCGCGCGGATCGAGGAGCTGGAAGCGGCCATTGCGAAGGGCGAGGCCATCCTCGCGGACCCGGACCTTTACACCGCCGATCCGCAGAAGTTCGCCAATATCTCCAAGGGTCTCGAAAATGCGCGGGCCGAAAAGGACGCGGCGGAGGAACGCTGGCTGGACCTGGCGGAGAGAGTGGAGGCTTGAGCGACCTTCACGCACAGGTGCGCGCCTGCACGCTGTGTGCGCCCTACCTGCCGCTGGAACCGCGACCCATCGCGCAATTTTCGTCCACGGCGCGCATCCTCGTCATCGGGCAGGCGCCCGGACGCATCACGAATGAAAGCGGCATTCCCTTCGACGACAAGGCGGGCGAACGACTGGCGGGCTGGCTGGGCATCGATGCCGACACGCTGCACGATCCCGCGCGCGTTGCGATCGTTTCGATGGGCCTGTGCTATCCCGGCAAGGCGAAAGGCGGGGACAAGCCGCCGCGTCCCGAATGCGCGCCGCTGTGGCACCAGCGCATCTTCCCCGTGCTGCCCGCGGATCGCCTGACCGTGCTTGTCGGCACGTACGCGCAGGGAGCCTATCTGCCCGCGATGAAGGGCCGGCCGATGGCGGAAAGGGTCGCCGCCTGGCGGGACCTGTTGCCGGAGCGGATCGCCCTGCCCCATCCCAGCTGGCGCAGCACGCTCTTCATGCGCCAACACGACTGGTTCGAGCGAGACCTGCTGCCGGATCTGCAAGCAGAGGTCGCCGCCCGGCTCTGATCAAGCGATGCGGTAGAAATCCGCCACCCGCTCCAGCGCCAGCCTCAACACCAGCTTGCCGCTGCGCGCGGGCCAGGCGAGAGCCTTTTCCGCCGTCGGCAGCGTCTCGCCCGCGCACACCACGCGCCAGAGGATGTCTTCCAGCCCCTTGCCCGCCAGCGCGATGGCGCCGTCGAAACGCTGTTTTGCCACCAGCTGCCGTTCCGACCGGGTCAGGTTCTGCTCGCCGCCTTTCACCCGCACCGGGTCCCAGCGCATCGTGACGCTGGGTGCCAGTTGCGCGCGCTCCCAATCGGCGCGCAGCCGCTCCGCGGCGGCGAACAGACGCTCTTTCAGGTGGCCGCGTGCATAGAGCCAGGCGACCGGCGATTCCGCCTGGTTGACCGTGACGCTCCGCCCCCGGCGCGGCGCAGTGCCCGTTTTGCGCGGCCCCTCGGACGTAAGTTCGCGTTCGACGAATTGGCGGGTCATGGCGGTGGTCCCCTTTGCTAGTGCATGGCAAGAATCGGTCCACCGCCCTTGCCAAGGTTCACGATCTGTAGGAAAGAACCAAATCGGTTATTGGAGCCCGCCATGATCAATCGCATCCGTTCGATCCGCAAGGAAAAGGGCATGACCCTGGCGGAGCTTGCCGTCGCTTGCGATCCCGCAACGACGCCGCAGACGGTCGGACGGCTGGAAACCGGCACCCGCACGCTCTCGACGGCATGGATCGACCGGATCGCCAAGGCGCTGGGGGTGAAACCGGAAAGCCTGATTCGCAGCGAAAGTGCGGATGCACCCGAAGTGATCGCAGCGCTGACCAACGCGGGCGCCGAAGCGCTCGCCAAGCCGCGCGAGGCGATCCTGCCGAGCGAACTGGCCGGCAATGTCCCGATAGTCTGCCTGGTCGTGGAAGCCTCCCAAGGCGAATATCGCGAAGGCGACCAGCTGTGGCTCCGCCGCGCCGATCCGGACGAGGCCGGCAGCTTCGTCAATCGCGACGTGCTGGTCCCGCGCGCCGGCGGGCGCTTTGCCTTCGGGCGGTTGATCGACCGGCAGGGAACGCTGGTCGGCATTCTCCCGCCCGGCGTGGGGCAGAAACAGCAGGTGGTCGACAATCCGCCATGGCTCGCCATCGCCACCATGCTGGTCCGCCCGCTTTGAAGCGGGTCCTGTCGCTTTCGACGCTCTACCCCAACGCGGCGCAGCCCCGCTTTGGAACCTTCGTCGCGCGCTCGCTGGAAGCGCTGGCGGCGCGGGGCGATTGGGAAGTGACCATCGTCAACCCGATCGGCGTGCCGCCCGTAAGGTTCGGCAAATACCGTGCGCTGGCTGAAGCGGCGGTGGACGGCACCGAGGACGGGGTCGAGGTCCACCGCCCCACCTTCCCGCTGATCCCGAAATTCGGTGGCCGTTTCAACCCTGCGCTGGTCGCCCGCACCGTGCTGCCGCTGGCAAGGCGCCTGCATGCCGAGCGACCGTTCGACCTCGTCGATGCGCAGTTCTTCTATCCCGATGGCCCGGCCGCCGCGCGCATTGCGGAGGGGCTGGGCCGGCCGCTCTCGATCAAGGCGCGCGGGGCGGACATCCATTACTGGGGCGCGAAAGCCTACGGTCGCAAGGCGATGGTGCGGGCGGCCGAACGTGCGGACGGCCTGCTCGCCGTGTGCGAGGCGCTGGCGGGCGACATGGCGGCCATCGGCCTGCCGCGCGAGAAGATTTCCATCCACTACACCGGGCTCGACCGGAACCGGTTCCGCCCGCTCAACCACACGCAAATCCGGCCGCGCCTCGGCAAGGAGCTCGGCATACCGCTGTCGGACGACGACCTGCTGCTGGCCACCGTCGGTGCGCTCATCCCGCGAAAGGGCCAGGAATTCGTAATCGCGGCCTTGCCGGGTTTGCCGCGGGCGCGCCTGCTGCTCGTCGGGCGCGGCGATGACGAGGCGAAATTGCGCTCTCAGGCGGCCGGGCTCGGCGTGGCTGATCGCGTTCATTTTACCGGCTCGCTCGACCACGACATCATGCCGATCCTGCTGTCGGCGGCGGACCTCATGGTCCTGCCCTCTTCCAGCGAAGGCCTCGCCAATGCGTGGATCGAGGCGCTGGCCTGCGGGACGCCCCTCGTCATCACCGATGCAGGCGGCGCGCGCGAGGTTGTCACGAGCCGTGACGCGGGCCTGATCGTCGGGCGCGAAAGCGCGGAAATTGCCACTGCCGTCCGCGACCTCGCCGCCGACATGCCGGAGTGCGAGGCGACGGTCGCCATGGCGGAGCGCTTCAGCTGGGAAGCCAACGCCGCGGCGCTGGCCGGACACTTCGACCGGTTGACCGGCTGACCTGCCGGACTTCCGGCGGTCAGGCTTCGCCGCGGGCCTTTCGTTCCTGGAGGTCTGCCTCGGTTTCCTGCGGCACGAAGCTGTCGCTCGTCACGCCCAGCCAGATCAGGATCGGCGCGGCCATGTAGACGGAGCTGTAGGTACCCACAAAAATGCCCAGCACGATGGCGGCGGTCAGGCCGAACAGGCTTTCGGGTCCGAAGAACAGCAGCGGGATCAGCGCGACGAGCAGCGTGAGGCTGGTCATCACGGTCCGCGCCAGCGTCTCGTTTACCGACAGGTCGAGCAGTTCGGGGACCGGCATCTTGCGGTATTTCTTCAGATTTTCGCGGATGCGGTCGTAGACCACGATGGTGTCGTTCAGCGAATAGCCGATGATCGCCAGGATCGCGGCGATGATCTGCAGGCTGAATTCCCATTGCAACAGCGCGAACAGCCCCAGTGTCAGCGACACGTCGTGGAACAGCGCGAACAGCGCGCCGACGCCGAACTGCCATTCGAAGCGCACCCAGATGTAGATCGCGATGGCCAGCATGGCGGCCAGGAGGGCGAGGCCCGCCTTCTCGCGGAATTCGCTGGCGACCTTGCCCGAGACGGTGTCGTTGCCGTCGCGCCGGACCTGGTCGTATTCGCCCTCGATCGCGCCGATCACCTCGTTACCGATGGCGGTCGCGGCACCGGGCACGCCTTCCGCCTCGGCCGGCAGGCGGACGCGGATCGACACCTGGTTCGCTTCGCCGAAACGCTGGATGACGGGGTCGCCGTAACCGAGCGCACCGATCTGCTGGCGCAATTCGGGAATAGGCGCTTCCTCGCGCCCTTCGAAGGTCACGCGGACTTCCTGACCGCCGGCGAAATCGACGCCGTAGTTGAGGCCGTTGTTCCACACGAAGAACCAGCTCAGCGCGATCAGGATCAGGCTGACCACGTAGAACGGTACGCGCCACTTCAGGAACTTGATATTGGTATCGTCGGGGACGAGCTTGAGCAGACGCATTTCTCAGACCCTCACAGTGCCAGGTCGTTGGGGCGCTTGGCCCGCAGCCAGCCGGCGACCCACATGCGGGTCAGCACGACGGCGGTGAAAACGGAAGTGAACAGGCCGATGATGAGAACGACCGCAAAGCCGCGCACCGGGCCGGAGCCGAACAGGAACAGCAGAACGCCGGCGATGAAGTTGGTCACGTTGGCGTCGTAGATCGCGCGGCTTGCCTCGCGATAGCCGTTCTCCACCGCGGTGAAGACCCGCCTGCCCTTGGCCCGTTCCTCGCGGATACGTTCGTTGATCAGCACGTTGGCGTCCACCGCCGCGCCGATGGTGAGCACGAAGCCAGCGATGCCGGGCAGTGTCAGCGTGGTGCCCATCACCGCCATGATGCCGAGGATCATGAGCACGTTGATGACCAGCGCGATCGTCGCATAGACGCCGAAGCGGCCATAAGTGGCGATCATCAGCAGCACGACGAGCAGGCTGCCGATGCCCATCGCGACGATACCCTTGCGGATCGAATCGGCACCAAGATCAGGCCCCACGGTGCGCTCTTCCACCACGGTCAGGTCGACCGGGAGCGCGCCCGAATTCAGCGAAATCGCCAGCGCATTGGCGCTGTCCACGGTGAAATTGCCGGAAATGCGGGCCGCGCCACCAAGGATCGGTTCTTCGAAGCTGGGCGCGGAGATGATCTTGTCGTCGAGGATGATCGCGAAGCGGCGGCCCACGTTCTCGCGGCTCAACCGGGCGAATTGCGCCCCGCCCTGCCCGTCGAACTGGATGTTCACCACCGGCGCGTTGGTCTGCTGGTCGAAGCCCTGCTGCGAATTGGTCAGCCGCTCACCCGAAATCCCGCCGAGGCGACGGACATAGTGGCCATAGCCGGCCATCTCGTCCTCCTCGTCATACGGCAGAAACTGCATGCCGGCCGGCGCGATCGCGGCCTGTGCGATCGGCACGGGTTCCTGCCGTTCGGGGTCGACCAGCTTGAATTCCATCTGCGCGGTTTCGCCCAGCAGCGTCTTCAGCCCTTCCGGATCGTTGAAGCCCGGCACCTGCACCACGATGCGGGTGTCGCCCTGACGAATGATGGTGGGCTCGCGCGTGCCGAGGCCATCGATACGGCGACGAACGACGTCGGTCGCGGCGTCGAGCGCGGTGTTCACCGCCGCGTCCAAACCGGCCTGCGTCGGGGTCAGCGTAATGCGGTTGCCGTCGGACACCGCAAGGTCCCAGTCGCGCGTTACGCCGGTGCCCGAAAGGATCGGCAGCAATTCCTCCCGCGCCGCGTCCAGCTGGCTGGGATCGTCGAGGATGAAGCTCAGGCGGTTGTTGCTGGTCGACATGTCGCCGAACCGGATGCGCGGATCGGCATCGTCGAGGGCGTTTTCGACCGAGCTTTCCAGCGATTCCAAGCGCGTCTGCGCGACTTGCGAAGCATCTGCCTCCAGCAGCAGGTGGCTGCCGCCGGCAAGGTCGAGACCCAGGGCGACTTCGGGATCGGGCAGGCTCTCTTCGGGCCAGTCGCCCCCGGCCAGGCTGACCAGTGAGGGGAGCGCGGCGACCATCACCGCGATGGTGATGGCCCAGAGGAAAATCTTCTTCCAGCGCGGAAAATCGAGCATCGTTCGTGCCCCGTCCTCAGTCGTTCGCGGCGGGCTTCGTGCCCGGATCGATCACGTCGCCGATGGTGTGCCGCACGGCCTGGACCTTGGTGCCGCCGCCGAGGTCGATGGTGACATAGTGATCGTCGACCTTGGTGATCTTGCCGACCAGCCCGCCGGCGGTGACGACCTGATCGCCCTTTTTCAACCCTTCCACTTTCTCCCGATGTTCGCGCTGGCGCTTCATGCCCGGGCGGATCAGCAGGAAATAGAAGATCAGGCCCATCGCCACCAGCGGTGCGAACTGCATCCATGCGGGCGGCGCTTCCGCACCCGATGTTGCGGCGGCGAGAATGAATGTGGTCATCTAGTAAGCTCGTGAAAAACGGGTTGGTCGCACACGGTCGGAGCCTCCCGGCCCCTCCCTCGCGAAATCAGATGGGCGCGCCTAGCAGCAATGCAATTTACGCGCAACGCGGCTGCTTGCCATTATCAAGAGCCGCTTCTATAGGCGCGCCTCCACTGCTCGGGAAGTAGCGCAGCCTGGTAGCGCATCACACTGGGGGTGTGGGGGTCGCAGGTTCGAATCCTGTCTTCCCGACCAGTGGAATTAACACCCCCCTTACAATCGTAGAGCCGCCGGACACCATGGCGATGGACAGGATCGAACCTGTTCGGAATCGAGGCGAAGCCGAGACGAACGAGCCGCGCAAGCGGCGAGGACAATCCTGTCTTCCCGACCAGTGGAATTCAGCCCCCTCGATCACCGACCTTGATGGCAGGGTTGCCGGCGTAGATCGCACCGGCTTCCGCGGTGCCGTTCAGCACGCCGCGCGCGCCGAGGACCGCACCGTCCTCCATTGTGGCACCGGGACCTACGAAGGCTTCGGCAGCGATCCAGCAGCCATCGCCGATCGCGACAGGCCGGGTCACCAGCGGGAAAGCCGGGTCACGGTGATCGTGCGTGCTGGCACACAGATACGCGCGCTGGCTGATCACGCAGCGGTCGCCGATGGTGATGCGGCCCTGGTTATAAAGTCGCACGCCCGGCCCGACCAGACATCGCCCCCCGATCACAAGGTTGCGCGGCAGCCAGACGGACACGCTGGCATAAATGCGCGTTCCCGCGCCGATTTGCGCCCCGAACAGCCGCAGGACGAAGCGCCGCCAGCCATGCAGGGGCGGCGGGGTCCAGCGCGCGAGTACCAGCCAAACGGCCATCCACACAACGCGCCCCACCTTGTTGCGCAGCGGTAAAGCCGGCGGTCCGGACAGCGGATCGAAAACCGGGCGTTCGCTCATGCGTTCTCCATCAGGCGCGCATAAAGCGCCGCCCACTCCTGCGCCACGGTTTCGGGCGCGAAGGGGCCTTGCGCAAGGCCCGTCGCGGTCTGCGACATCTTGCGCCAGGTTGCGGTCGGGATATTTAGCGCCTTTGTCAGCACGGCAGCGATGCTGCTTGCGTCTGTACCGCAATCGATCGCCGCGCGGGCGGTAAAGCCTTCGGGCAGGTTGCATTCCTCGCTCATCAGCACCGGCGTGCCCGCTGCCCAAGCCTCCAGGATCGCCATCGGCAGGCCTTCGCTGAGCGAGGGCAGCACCATGAAACGCGCTTCGCCGACCAGAGCCTCCTTCGCCTGCCCGTGCACGGGGCCGACAAACTCCGCGCAGGGCGACGACGCCACGCGCCTTTCGAGCTGCGCCACATCTTCCGGCGCCCCCCACCCGGCGATGACCAGTCGCGCGCTGTCGGGCTTGTCGGCCATGTCCCACCCGTCCAGCAATGCGCCGAGGTTCTTCTTCGGGTGGATCCGGCCCAGGTAGAGCGCCATCGGCGGGCGGAGGTCGGCGCCGCGCGGCATGACGGGTGCGGCATTGGGAATGACCGCGCTGTCGGTGCGGCCGCTTTCGGACGCGATGTCCTTCGCTTCCGCTCCGGTCAGCGCGTGCATGACGCTCGCCTCGCTCCAGCCGCTGCGCTCGTACAGCGCCCTCGCCACCGCTTTCTGCAGCCGCCCGCGAGCCGTGATCCACGGTGCGAGCATGCCGTGGGGCGAAATGACCAGCGGCTTTCCCGTCCGCCGGCGCCAGTCGAGCGCGGCCTTCGAAGGGTACATCCAGATACCGTGCAGGTGGACGAGGTCCGGATCGAGCGCATCCAGGTTGCGCCTGAAGGAGCGCGAGTAGCCGAAACGCCGCGGCCCCTGCACCCCGACGAGCCGCAGCGGAACGTCGCCATAGCGCGGCCGGTCCTCTTCCCCATGCTCGTCATCGAGGGCGAGGACCACCGGCTCCGCCCCAAGACCGCGCACCATGCGCGCATGGGCGATGACCGCTTCCGCGACCCCGCCGCCGAGGCGCGAGGCCGAAGCGGTCAGCAGCACGATCCGCTTGCCGGCAATCGAGGGAATCTGGCCGTTCACGCCGTGGCTTGTCCGCAATTCCGCCTCCGGAAACAAGCATGCGCCGGCTGCTGCCCCCGTTTTCCTACACGAACCGTTTTGGTTATCTGGCATGGCTCCACCATCCAGTCAGGAGCGTTAACATGTCCATCATCGATTCCCTCATCGGCCCCATCGCCAGCATCATCGACAAGATCATCCCCGACAAGGAAGCGCGCGAAAGGGCCAAGCTGGAGCTCATCAAGCTCGAAGGCACGCAGGAGCTGAAGACGATCGAGGTTCGCCTCGCCGCCATCGTCGCCGAGGCCGGCAGCCGCGATCCGTGGACCAGCCGCGCGCGGCCGAGCTTCCTCTATGTGATGTACACCATGCTGCTCGCTTCGCTGCC
This sequence comes from Alteriqipengyuania flavescens, assembly GCF_030406725.1. Lineage (NCBI taxonomy): Bacteria > Pseudomonadati > Pseudomonadota > Alphaproteobacteria > Sphingomonadales > Erythrobacteraceae > Pseudoblastomonas > Pseudoblastomonas flavescens. The sequence continues at coordinate 2,679,942 of NZ_CP129107.1, forward strand.
GATGGGCGTGCTCGCCGCTTTCAATCCCGACACCGCGCGGGAAATCGCCGCCGGCATGAACGCCTATCTCAACGGCCTGCCCGAACCGCTCTATGCCCTCTTCGGCACCGGCTATCTCGGCTACACCGCTGCGCGCCAGTGGGGAAAGATCAAGGGCGTGGAAGGCTGATCGGGCCGATGGCGCTTCTGCCGCAGGACCGTGTTCCATGTGTTCCATGAAATAGGACCCGCCCCGGGCCGATCCTGCCGCAATCCAACAGGTTTCCCGATTGCGGCGGGATCGGCTAAGGGCCGCCACATGACCGATACCGTCTATGTCCTCAACGGCCCCAACCTCAATCTCCTCGGCCTGCGCGAGCCGGAGATCTACGGCGACACCACGCTCGACGAGATTGCCGGGATGCTGGAAGACCGGGGCCGCGAACTGGGCCTGTCCATCGACATGCGCCAGTCCAACCACGAAGGCCACCTGGTTGACTGGCTGCACGAGGCGCAGGCCGAAGGAGCGAAGGCCGTGCTGCTGAATGCCGCGGCCTATACTCACACCTCCATCGCCCTGCTCGACGCGATCAAGGCGATCGTGACGCCGGTGTTCGAAGTGCATTTGTCCGATCCCTCGACGCGGGAGGAATTCCGCCATCGTTCCTATGTCGGCATGGCGGCGCGCGAGTGCTTCCAGGGGCACGGTGCGAAAAGCTACCTCCTCGCGCTGGAGGCGGCAGCAGCCCTTTGACGTAGCGTCACGGCCTGCACCAGGAGCGCAACATTCTTGCGCATCGCTCTTGCGCCGCCAAAACCTTGCGAGCATAGCGGCGGCTCGCAAATTTCGCTGCATAACGGGGTACGAATGGCCGACAGCAAACCGACGAATCGCAAGTCGTCCGGCATGAACGTGGACACCGGCATGGTCCGGGAACTGGCCGAACTGCTGGCCGAAACCGGGCTCACCGAAATCGAGGTCGAGGACGGCAACCGCAAGGTCCGCGTATCGCGCGGCGCAGTCCCGGCGCCGATGGCCGCAGCCCCTGCCATGGCCGCCGCACCGGCTCCCGCAGCCGCTCCTGCCCCGGCGGCAGCCGATGCTGCCCCGGCCGATGCGCCCGCCAGTACCGCCGACGCGGTGAAGTCGCCGATGGTCGGCACCGTCTATCTCGCCCCCGAACCCGGCGCTGCCGACTTCATCAAGGTCGGCGACAGCGTGAAGGAAGGCGATACGCTGGTCATAGTGGAAGCGATGAAGGTGATGAACCCCATCACGGCCCCTGCATCGGGCACGGTGAAGGAAATCCTGGTCGCCAACGCCCAGCCGGTCGAATTCGACCAGCCGCTGGTGGTGGTGGCCTGATCCCATGACGATTACGCGTATCCTGATCGCCAATCGCGGCGAGATCGCCCTGCGCATCCACCGTGCGGCGCACGAAATGGGGATCGAGACGGTCGCGGTGCATTCCACCGCCGATGCCGATGCCATGCACGTGCGGCTGGCCGACCACGCGGTGTGCATCGGCCCGCCGTCTGCCACCGACAGCTACCTCAACCAGGCCGCCATCATCTCCGCCGCCGAGATCAGCGGCTGCGACGCGATCCACCCCGGCTATGGCTTCCTGTCCGAAAACGCGAAATTCGCCGAGATCGTCGAGGCGCACGACATCCGCTGGATCGGCCCCAAGCCCGAACACATCGTCACGATGGGCGACAAGGTCGCGGCCAAGCAGACCGCCGGTGCGCTCGGCCTGCCGCTCGTCCCCGGCAGCGACGGCGCGGTGAGCGACTACGACGAGGCCCGCACGATCGCGGCCGAGATCGGCTATCCCGTGATCATCAAGGCCGCCAGCGGCGGCGGCGGGCGCGGCATGAAAGTGTGCGAGAGCGAGGACCAGCTGGAAAGCCTGATGAAACAGGCCGGCAGCGAGGCGAAGGCCGCATTCGGCGACGCCACGGTCTATATCGAGAAATATCTCGGCAACCCGCGCCACATCGAATTCCAGGTTTTCGGTGATGGCAAGGGCAACGCCATCCACCTCGGCGAACGCGACTGTTCGCTCCAGCGCCGCCACCAGAAAGTGCTGGAGGAAGCGCCCTCTCCCGTCCTGTCGGAAGAGGACCGGATGCGGATGGGCGAAACCTGCGCGCAGGCGATGCGCGACATGGCCTATCGCGGGGCAGGCACGATCGAATTCCTGTGGGAAAACGGCGAGTTCTACTTCATCGAGATGAACACGCGCCTGCAGGTCGAACACCCGGTGACCGAAGCGATCACCGGCCTCGACCTCGTGCGCGAGCAGATCCGTATCGCAGCCGGCAAGCCATTGTCGGTCACGCAGGACGAAGTCACCTTCACCGGCCACGCGATCGAATGCCGGATCAACGCCGAGGACCCATTCACCTTCGCGCCGAGCCCCGGCAAGGTCACTTACTACCACGCCGCTGGCGGCATGCATGTGCGCGTCGATAGCGGCCTGTACGCGGGCTATTCGATCCCACCCTATTACGACAGCATGATCGCAAAGCTGATCGTCTACGGTCGCAGTCGCGAGAAATGCATCATGCGCCTCAAGCGCGCGCTGGAGGAAATGGTGATCGAAGGGGTCAAAACCAACGTCCTCCTGCACCGCGAACTCCTGCAGCAGGACGACGTGCTCGCCGGCGACTACACGATCAAGTGGCTGGAAGGATGGCTAAAAGAGCGCGAGGGTTGATTACGCAAAAGTCGCGGTCAACGGTAGATTTTTTCGCCGGGAATTAGTGCGGTGCATGACAGCGCCATCTCGCGAATACTGACGGCGGGCGTCGACGCTGTGATTTCGCCGCGCATTTTGTTGACCATTGCAAAAGCCTCGCCTTCTTCGAGGTTTGCAGGGATCGCAAACGAGTTGGTATGTCAACCGATCCGCTCGAGTGCGTAGCGCATGATTAGCGGGTCGTCAGATGCCACACCGTCGCGGACGAGATAGGTGTAAGCGCTGATTGCCGCAGCACAGCGCAAGTGGTCCTGCCCCGTCATCCGGGCGAAATCCTCGGAGAGACCCCGCTTTTGCGCCAAAACCATCGGGTCGGTTTCGATGCCCTTGAGCCGTTGATCTGTCTTTTCATTGCCGTCAGCGACAAACGACGTGTTCCGTTTGGACCGGCTGTTTTCGGAATTGCTCTTCGCAGGTTCCTCCTGACCAGCCTCTTCGCTCTGAGGACTCGGCGTGTCCTGCCCGGAGCACGATGCAAGCAGCAAAGCCGCGCAAACCAGTCGGACCATCACTCCAGCGGGACGCCGGGTTCGTGCTTGCTGGTGCGGATCGTCAGGCTGGTCTTGACGCTCGAAACGTTCGGCGCGGGCGTCAGCTTGCCGGTCAGGAATTCCTGGAAGCTCTGCAAGTCGCGGCTGACGATCTTCAGGATGAAGTCGATCTCGCCGTTGAGCATGTGGCATTCGCGCACTTCGGGCAGGGTCTGGATGTGATCCTCGAATGCGCGCAGGTCGTCTTCCGCCTGGCTGCGCAGGCTGACCATGGCGAACACGGTGATGGCAAAGCCCAGCTTCGACGGGTCGAGGTCCGCGTGATAGCCGCGAATGATCCCCTGCTCTTCCAGCGCGCGCACGCGGCGCAGGCATGGCGGCGCGGTCAGGCCGACGCGCTGGGCCAGTTCCACATTCGTGATTCGCCCCTCGTCCTGCAATTCGGCCAGCAGGCGCTGGTCGATCTGGTCGAGATTGGCCATTGTCCGTCCCCCTCAGCGTTGCGCGACCCCAAGGGGTCGGAAAGCGAAACGGGCCCTCTCCCGCAGCTTCATGCTTCCCGCAGCCCCGCAACTATTACGAAAAATGCGGCGCACGACAACTTTATAACTATGCCGAGAAATGTCCCGCTTTGCAACGCATGCTGTTTGTCCACACCGGCGGCGCCCCCTCTCCTGCTACCTGTGCGTAATGCGGCCTAGTGTTCGCAGCCTTTTTTCGCTTGCCCGACGGAGCCTGAATGCAATTCGACGACCGCCTCGACACCGTATTGCGCAGCCGCGCGACCGGTGACCTGGCGCGCCGGACGCAATACCGCCAGCTCGTCGATCTCGTCGGCACCCCGCGCGAAGATCGCGCAGGCGCGCAAATGGAAGAGGCCTTCGCCCGGCTGGCCGAGCTGGAAACGCACATTCCCCCTGCCACACGGGCGGGCCTGCTGCGCGACGCGGCGCTCCGCATCGCCTCGCCCCGCCTCGCCGCTCGTCTCGCGGAACAGGAGCCTGCCGTCGCCGCTGCCGCGATGGCCCGCGCGACGTTGCGCGAAGGCGACTGGCTGGAGCTGATCCCGCAGCTGCCCATCGCCGCGCGCGGATACCTGCGCCACCGCGATGATTTGCCCAGCACTGCGGAAGCGCTGCTGCTCCGCCTAGGCGTGCTCGACCTCGTGCTCCCCCAGCCGGACATCGTCCCGCTACCCGGTGACGACGCGCAGGACGAACCGCTCGAGCTCGTGGACATCGCGCCCGCGACGCAAGACGATGCAACCGAGCCGGTCGAGACAGAGGAGCCTGTCGTCGAGAGCGAGATCGGTGCGCTGGTGCGGCGGATCGAAGCCTTCCAGAAGGCGCGTCGCCAGCCGGTCAGCGAAGCGGCCCCGCGCCTGCCGCTGAACGACGCTGCCCACGGCGAAGACGCGCCCGATGCGATCGATTTCGAATCCGACCCGTCGGGCACGATCACCTGGGCGGAGGCGGACCATGCGCCGATGCTGGTCGGCACGCGGCTGGGCGGCCCGATGATCGACGGTGCGATGACGCGACGCGTGCCGCTGGCAGGCATCCCCCTAACCCTAGACGGAGCGGCCGCCATCAAGGGCGATTGGCGCATCGATGCCGCACCGTATTTCCACCAGACGACCGGGGGCTTCGCGGGGTACTACGGCCGCCTGCGCCGCGAACCTGCCGAGGACGATGACCGCCCAGCAAACACTGCCGCCGACCGCATTCGCCAACTACTCCACGAATTGCGCACGCCGGTGAATGCCATCCAGGGCTTCGCCGAAGTGATTCAGCAGCAGGTCTTCGGACCCAGTCCCAACGAATACCGCGCGCTCGCCGCGAACATCGCCGGCGACGCGGCGCGCATCCTCGCCGGGTTCGAGGAATTGGACCGGCTCGCCCGGCTGGAGACCGGCGCGCTCGAGCTGGGCGACGACGAGAGCGACCTGGCTGCGATATTCGCCCGCACGGCCCAGCAGGTCGCGCCGTCGCTTGCCACCCGCAGCGCGCGCCTGTCTTACGAAGGCGACGCGCAAGGCGCACCAGTGGCCTATGGCCGCGACGACGCCGAACGAATTGCCTGGCGCCTTGTCGCGACGCTCGGTGCGGCAATGGCGCCGGGCGAAGCGGCCACGATGCAGCGCGTGGAAGACCCCAAGCGCTTTGTCCTCACCTGTGACCTGCCCGCCACGCTGGGCGACCGCGACGATGTTTTCGCCAGCGGACCAGGCGGCACTTCCGGCGCACTTTCCGCCGGCCTGTTCGGCACGGGTTTCGCCTTGCGCCTCGCCCGCGCGGAGGCCCGCGCCATCGGCGGCGATCTTGCCCGGATCGACGAGGCGCTGGTGCTCAGCGTGCCGCTCTTGACCGTAGCGGGTGCGGGGCATAGCGAAAAGGCGGAGAAGGCCGAGCGCGCCTGATCCGCCGGTGACAGGGGGTTGCCGGCGCTTCGGGGGACCTATGCAGCCGCTTGTCGATCCACCACCGCCGGGATCAGAGGCGCGTTTCGCCCACGGCTTCGGACCGCGTTTCATCCTGACCGTCGACACCGAAGAAGAATTCGACTGGTCGCAGCCTTTGCGCAGCGAAGGCCATTCACTTCGCCATGTCCCCCGCCTCGCCCGGTTCCAGCAATTTTGCGAAGGCGAGCAGGTCCGGCCGATCTATCTTGTCGACCATCCCGTCGCGACCTCGGTAGAGGCGACCGCAATCCTGCGCGATGCCGTCCGTGCGGGGCGCGCGGATATCGGCGTGCAGCTCCACCCCTGGGTGAGCCCACCCTTCGAAGAGGAAGTGAGCGAATACAACAGCTTTGCAGGCAACCTCCCCCGGGAGCTGGAGCAGGAGAAACTGTCGCGCCTGCGCGATGCCATCGCAGAAGCTTACGGCACCGATCCGCTGATTTATCGCGCCGGCCGGTATGGCATCGGCCCGAACACAGCCGCGCTGCTGGTAGAGGAAGGCATCGCGATCGACACGTCGGTGCGGCCGCTATTCGGCTATTCCGGAGCGGGCGGTCCGGCCTATCACGATCACCCGCTGGTACCGTATTGGGCGGATAGCGAGCAGCGATTGCTCGAATTGCCGCTGACCACGGTATTTTCCGGCATGTTCCGCAAACAGGGTCGCGCGATCTATCCGCGCCTGTGGCGGTGGCCCGAGCTGCGGGGCATCCTCGCCAGGCTGGGGCTGCTGGAACGGCTACCGCTGACGCCGGAGGGCGTGCCTCTGGCCGATGCTCTCAGCGCGATCGACATCGCGCTCGACGATGGCTTGCCCCTGCTCAATTTCTCGTTCCACAGCCCCAGCCTGGAACCCGGCCACACGCCGTACGTGCGGACCGAGCGGGACCTTGATGCCCTCTACGACTGGTGGCGCGGCGTGCTCGACCACTTGCGCATGCGCCAGGTGCGTGACGCCTCGGTCAGGGAAGTCATGGAGGCGGTCATCCGCCAGCCGGGATAGCGAAGGGCGCTTGCGCATTGCGCAGCCTGCGATTAGGCGGTCCACCGCAATGCTGCGCATCGGGCCTGTAGCTCAGTTGGTTAGAGCTGGCCGCTCATAACGGCTAGGTCGCGGGTTCGAGTCCTGCCGGGCCCACCACAGCTGCCTTGGCAGCCCATGCAGCGATGTTTGCCCACGTGGCACGAACGGTCGGGGAGTGGCGCAGCCTGGTAGCGCACCTGTTTTGGGTACAGGGGGTCGCAGGTTCAAATCCTGTCTCCCCGACCAGTTTTCGTGACGTAAAGCGGCTCAGGCAGCCGCAGGCGCCTTTTGGTTAAGTGGTCGTAAGGAGATTGGATAGCGGGCGAATTTTCTGGTCGTCCAGCCGGGAATAATCCGTGTGCGCGATCCGTTGCAGGATGGAATCACGCAGCATACGGGCTTCGCCGACAGGGACGCCGTGGATGTGCATGCGCCCGCCCGGCAGGCCGAAATGCACTTCGCAATAGCCGCGCAACCGCGCCAATGGCCCCTGTGCGATCTCGACCGATTGCAGGCGAACCTGCGGCGCGACGATATAATCCGGCGACAAGAACCCCGTGCGGATGAATAGCTGGCCTTCATTCGTTACGTGGCGGTAGCGGAGCGAAGCGAGGCCGTTGGCGATGGCGGCAATCGCGGTCACGCCGAGAAAGATGGCGGCGCCGACCAGCGGGCGGTCGAAAATCCACCAGCCGCCAGCGACGATTGCAGCAAAGGCAGACACCACTAGTGTTCTGTCGAGCCAGTAGCTGGGGCTCGGCTGCAGCCATTGGAGCCCGTCCATCGACAGGTCGATCCCGGCTTCTGCCGCAATGGGGTCGATTTCCTCCCGCGTCGCAAAAGGCGCAACGACGTGGTTTGCCGCGCCGCTATCCTGCGCGAGGCTGACGAACTTGAGCGAATGCCAGCCGAAGATACGCCGGATCACGCCGGTGCCGAGGCTCGCCGCCTGGACACGGTGGGCGGGCATCAGGACGTCAGTCCGGGTAAAAAGGCCGCGGCGGCGCCGGAAACCCTTCGCCGTGCGGGTCAGGCGAAAGTCCCACTCCCGCGCCGCCGTCCGCGCCAGCCCGGTGGCGAAGCCGACGAAGACGAGGGATACGAGGCCGGCGACGGCCCCCAGGACCTGCCCCATGCGGCCCAGGCTGGATATCCGGTCCGATCCTTGCCCGGCGATGTCGCGCCAGAGATCGAGATCCCAGATGTCGAAATCGACGAAGAATTCCAGTTGCTGGGCCAGACCGGCGAGCACCGCAAATACCACCAGCGAGAATTCGAACAGGCCGAAGGTGAAAATGCGCTTCGGACCCATGGCGAAGAGGAGTTCCCCCTCTTCCACCCGGGCGCGAGCCTCTTCAGCAACCTCGCCCTCGCCGCCGGCAGCCGCCTCGTCTTCCTCCTGCCTGCGCCGAACGAGTTCGCGAAGGCGCGCGCCTTCGCCTTCGGAAACATAGGCGAGATGCAATTCGTCCTTCCCGCCGGCGCCGGTTTCGAAGCGCACTTCGACGAGGCCGAAAAGGCGCGGGATCAGCTTCTGTTCGAGACTGACGTCCTGGATGCGCTCATATGGGACGGATCGTTTGGCCAGGCTGACGATCCCGCTTTCCACCCGGATGTCGGTTTCGCCGATGAAGTATTTGAGCCGGCTCCAGCGCAGCCATGTGGAGCCGACGGCGACGACCAGCACGGTCGCCGCAATCGCGGCAGTGACACCAACTGTCATGCCGAAATTCTGCGTGCCGATCACCACCGCGACAATCGGCAAAACCATCTGGCGCAGCATGTCGACTGCGCTCACGGCCATGCCCAAGGGCGACGTCCGGTGGCCCTCGCCGCCCGCTCGCATAGCGACTGCGCCTGTCTCCGGCTCCTCGCTCACAGCGTCTCGCGCTTGATATGCGCGCGGATTTCCTCACGCAGGCTTTCCGCTGTTTCGCGCCTTAGCCCTTCCAGCACCACCGACGCGTTGTGCGATCCCGCCGTGTGCACGACCAACTGCGACAAATCGTACAGGCGCTCCAGCGGGCCTTGCGTCACGTCGATATGCTGCACGCGGCCATAGGGGACCACCGTGTCGCTGCGGAACAGGAAGCCCTTCACCACCCGCAGGCGGTTGTCGTCATGGGCATAGCCCTTGTGGCTCCAGCGGCGCTGCGGGACGCGCCAGACGAAAATCGCGGCGAAAACAAGCCACGGGACCAGGAAGATACCGGTCGGCAATTCGTCCGCCGCGAATTCGCCGATGATGCCCGGCACCAGCAGCACGAGCGAGACGATGACAGCGCGGATACGCAGGACTTTCTTGTGGTCCGGGTGGACCGGCGTCAGCGCCTGATCGCCGACGAGCGCTTTCGGACCCTCATCGCTCATTCGGCGTCGCCCTTGATGCTGCCGGGCTCGTTGGCGAGGATAGCGATAACCTGCGCCCAGACGGCGACATTCTGGCGCAGCTGCACGGGATCGATCTTGTCGAACGTGTCGTCCGCCGTGTGGTGCAGGTCGAAATAGCGTGTGCCGTCCTGCTGGAGGTCGATGATCGCCGCGCCCTGATCGCGGACGATGTCGATGTCCGCACCGCCGGTGGCAACCGCATTACCGCCAGCCACCCCGAAGCGGGCGACGGAGGCGACGAGGCGCTTGTGCAACGCCGGATTGCTCGCCGCAAAATTGCTTTCGAAGCGCCAGATGCGGTCCGCACCGAAATCGCTTTCGAGCCCCACCGCAATCGTCTCGTCCAGATGCGCCTCGCTATAGGCCTTGCTGCCCCACAGGCCGGTTTCCTCGGCGCCCGCGAAGAGGACGCGGATGGTGCGTAGTGCCGGCCCGTCCTCGGTCGCGACCCTTGCCGCGGCCGCCACGATGCCGCAGCCCGCCGCATCGTCGATCGCCCCCGTACCAAGGTCCCAGCTGTCGAGGTGGCAGGCGACCAGCACCGGCGGCAACGCGGGGTCGCGCCCGACGATTTCGCCCACCACATTGCCGCTTTGCGTCCGGCCGAGCATCCGCGGGGTCATCACCAGCTTCATCGTGACCGGCCGGCCGGTCGCGAGCAGGCGTTCGAGATTATCCGCATCCGGATTGCTGAGCGCGCCCGCAGCCGTCGGCGTCACGCCTTCGGGCCATCCGGTCCCGCCCGTATGCGGGACGCGGTGGTTGTCCGTGCCGATGGATCGGATCACCGTGGCGACCGCGCCCTTCTGCGCCGCGAAGCCCGGCCCCACCCAGCGTGCGGGGCCAGCAAACCCATATCCCGAGCCATCCTGCGTCGGGCGCATATCGTGCGTCAGGAACACGATCTTGCCCGCCACAGCGCTGTCGGGCGCAGCCATCATCTCGCCGACGCTGGAAAAGCCGACGACTTCGGCTTCGATCCCTTCCGGCCCGGTCGATCCGCTGGTGCCGAGCGCGGTCACCGTCATTGTCTGCGCGAACTCGCCGGTGATCTGCGCCGTCTCCTCGCCCCGGACCCAAGTGTCCATCATGAAGGGCTCGTCCGCCACGTTGGCGAAGTCGTTCTCGCGCAGCCAGCGCATCGCCCACACGCGCCCGCGCGCCTCGTCCGGCGTGCCGGGCATCCGCGCGCCCACTTCGGTCGTGATGCCGCGGGTGAAATCGAGCGCGAGCTCGTCCCGCTCCAGCGCCACGTCGGCGGCGGGCAGCGTGTCGTCCTGCGCGGCGGCAGGCTGGGCGGACAGGGAAAGCGAAAGCGCGCCGAGCGCGGTCATGAGGTTTTTCATGCGCCGCTTGCTATCCCCGGTACGCCACCCTGTCCAGCGGGCCTGCGCCGCTGCGCCCAACAGGCTTGCCCGCATCGCCGCCTGCCCCTATCTGGCAGGCCAATCCAGCCAACCAGATTACCCGAACGAGGACCATCATGGCCGCCCAGTACGCCTATGTCATGAAGAGCATGACCAAGACCTTCCCCGGTGCCCCCAAGCCCGTGCTCAGCAATATCAACCTGCAGTTCTACCAGGGTGCCAAGATCGGCATCGTCGGCCCCAACGGCGCCGGCAAGTCCACCCTGATGAAGATCATGGCCGGCATCGATACCGAATTCCAGGGCGAAGCGTGGCCGGGCGAGAACATCACCGTCGGTTACCTGCCGCAGGAACCGCAGCTCGACGAGAGCAAGACGGTGCTCGAAAACGTCAAGGACGGCGCCCGCGACATCGCCGACAAGGTCGATCGCTTCAACGCCATCTCCGCCGAAATGGGCGATCCCACGGACGAGACCGACTTCGACGCCCTGATGGAAGAAATGGGCACGCTGCAGGAAGAGATCGACGCGGTCGACGGCTGGACGCTCGACAACCAGCTCGAAATCGCGATGGAGGCACTGCGCTGCCCGCCGTCCGATGCCGATGTCTCCAACCTGTCGGGCGGCGAGAAACGCCGCGTCGCCCTCACCCGCCTGCTGATCCAGAAGCCGGGCATCCTGCTGCTGGACGAGCCGACCAACCACCTCGACGCCGAAAGCGTCAACTGGCTTGAAAACCATCTCAAGGAATATGCCGGCGCCGTCCTGATGATCACCCACGATCGCTACTTCCTCGACAATGTCGTGGGCTGGATCCTGGAGCTCGATCGCGGCAGCTATTACCCGTACGAAGGCAACTACTCGACCTATCTCGACAAGAAGGCGAAACGCCTCGCGCAGGAAGAGCGCGAGGAAAGCGGCCGGCAGAAGGCCCTGTCGGAAGAGCTCGAATGGATTCGTCAGAACCCCAAGGGTCGTCAGACCAAGTCCAAGGCCCGCCTCAAGAAATTCGAGGCGCTGCAGGATGCGCAGGGCGACCGCAAGCCGGGCAAGGCGCAGATCGTCATCCAGGTGCCGGAACGCCTCGGCAGCCAGGTGATCGAGGCGAAGAACCTGACCAAGGCCTTCGGCGACAAGCTGCTCTTTGAAGACCTCAGCTTCACCCTGCCGCCGGGCGGCATTGTCGGCATCATTGGCCCCAATGGCGCCGGCAAGTCGACGCTGTTCAAGATCATCACGGGTCAGGAAGAGCCGGACAGCGGCAGCATCAAGATCGGCGACACGGTCCACCTGGGCTATGTCGACCAGAGCCGGGACGATCTGACTGCAAGCAACAACGTGTGGGAGGAAATCTCCGACGGGCTCGATTACATGAAGGTCAACGGCCACGACATGAGCACGCGTGCCTATGTCGGCGCGTTCAACTTCAAGGGCCAGGACCAGCAGAAGAACGTCGGCAAGCTGTCGGGCGGTGAGCGCAACCGCGTCCATATGGCCAAGATGCTGAAGCAGGGCGGCAACGTGCTGCTGCTGGACGAGCCGACCAACGACCTCGACGTGGAAACCCTGCGCGCGCTGGAAGAGGCGATCGAGAACTTCGCTGGCTGCGCCGTGGTCATCAGCCATGACCGCTTCTTCCTCGACCGGCTGGCGACCCACATCCTCGCCTTCGAGGGCGACAGCCATGTCGAATGGTTCGAAGGCAATTTCGAAGCCTACGAAGAAGACAAGCGCCGCCGCCTGGGCGACGCGGCCGACCGCCCGACGCGGTTGGCGTACAAGAAGCTGACGCGCTGATCGCAGCGGCAAGGGTTTCGGGCGGGCGCGGACTTTCCCGAAACCCCCCTCGCCATCGCCCGTTGGTGACGCAATGGCATTATCAAACAGACTTTCCGATCATCGCTGGGCCACGGCGGCTTTCATCCTCGTCTGTGCGGCGGGCTATCTTGCGCGGCAGGCGATCGGAAACGTTTATTCGGGAGCGCAGGCGACACAGTTGATCGAGGCGCTAAGCCGGGCGGGACTCTACCTCGGCTCCGCCATCGTCACCGCATCGATCACCACGCTTGCGCTGATGCTGACGCTGATCGGGATGATCCGGCGGATGGAGAAGGAATTCGACGCCGCGACCTATCGCAGCATCGACCTGATCGCGAAGCTCGCCACCGCATCGCTGATGATCGGGCTGATCGTGCTTCTCGCCTTTACCCTGCCGGTCGGCGAGTTCGAGGAAATGCCGCAAGGCTGGTTCATCCGCCTCTACGACGGTTTGTTTGCAGCCTGCGTCGTCATGGTCGGGCTGGTCGCCGCCACAGTGGCCGTGCTCTACAACACGGTGCGGCGAGTCATCGGCATCATCACTCCGGGCGACGACGTCTAAAAGCGCATTTCCTACCCTTCAATCGGTCGGTACGGAGGCGATCGGGTCAAGAAACCGCTTGTCTCGCCCCCATGGCTATTTTGTCAAGTTCTAGCCGGGTTGCTTGCTAAACGACTGGAAATATTGCGAAAATACGCTGGGTCAAAATTGACAGGGGTGTAAACTTCGTCAAGCTTGTATCGTCGCCGATCAGGGCGCGATCCATTGGCCGCCATCTGCTGTAAGCAAGGCGCGGCGGTGGCCGGTGTTGGCGAGGTGAAACCAGTCCATCGTGTTCACGTCGACCAGCAGGATGGCGAAATTCTCCCGCGCCGGGGCGAGTTCCCGTTCGCTCGGCTCTTCACCTTCCGCCCAGTCCGGCAGGCCGCTGGCCGGTTCGTCCGAGACTGCACCCGGCCCCTCTCCCAAATAGCAGCGGCGCGAAAAGTTGCTGCTTTCCTCCCACGCCCGGTCTGCCTTCGCGCTGTCCATTTCGATCCGCCCGGTGCCGTGCAGGCGAAGCTGGATCTTCGCTTCCCTGTCGTAGAAGACCACGCCCACTGGGGCGCCACTGCCGATAACGGCGCATTTCGGCGCGCGGGCATCCGTGTGGAAACGCAGGGTACCGCTGTCCGCATCCCAGCCGCGCAGGACCATGACCCGCGCATCGGCATCGGCGGTCGCCACCACCGGCGTGTGCATGGGCGACTTGCGGTCGGAAACTGCCTCTCCAAGCCTTTTGGCGATGTCCTCGCGGATGGCCTCGAAACTGTCGTACATCCGTGCCGCGTGACCGATTGCCCTGGTCTTGGCAAGGCCCGCGAGGTCGTTCACATAAATCACTTCCAACCTGAACGTTAAGATTACTGGTCAGTTCAGTGAACCGTCAGGGAAAGCCCGATACATCTTGCGACATCCAATCCATCGAGCCGCCCCTCTTGCTGTGCGGCCCTGTACAGGAGATGCCGCACATGCAGCTCGCCAATTTTTTGAAGTCCAGCGGTATGGCAGCGATTGCTGCCGCAATCGCATTCAGCGCGCCCCCAGTCTTGGCTGCCGAGGCCACAGCCTATGATGACGTCGCCATGGCAGAAGCCCGTCCGGGCGGCGGCGAACGGGTCGACCGGCAGGACCGACGCGCCGAACGCCGAAATGCGCGCCGTGCCCAGGAGCGTCGTGGCAACCGCTCCGAACGACGCGCCGAACGGCAAACCGAACGACCCGCGGAACGCCGCGCACCGCAACGGACGGAACGCCGCGCGCCCCAACGGGCCGAGCGTCGTGGGGAGCGTCGCGCCACCCCGATCCGCACCGAACGTAGGGCTGAACGCCGCACGGTTCGGCCCGCAGAAACGCGGACGCGTGACACCCGGTATGATCGGCGTGCAGAACGTCGCTACGACCGCCGTACGGAACGTCGGGCCGATCGTCGCGAGACGTATCGCGACGGTTATCGCGACGGTCGCCGTGCCGATACTCGCCGCGACCGCTACGAGCGCCGCGATGCCTATCGTGACGGTCGCCGCGCCGGTTACCGCGAAGCGCGCCGCGACTACCGTGACGGCCAGTACCAGCGCTGGAACAACCGCTGGCGGCAGGATCGCCGGTACAACTGGTACAACTATCGTCGTGCCAACCGCGACCGGTTCCGGATAGGGATCTATTACTCGCCCTACCGCGACTATCGCTATCGCCGCCTGAGCATCGGCTATTTCCTCGACAGCCTGTTCTTTTCGGATCGCTACTACATCAACGATCCGTGGCGCTATCGCCTGCCGCCGGTCTACGGCCCCTATCGCTGGGTCCGCTATTACGACGACGTCCTGCTGGTGAATATCTACACCGGCGAAGTGGTCGACGTGGAATACGACTTCTTCTGGTAAGCCGCGCTCCTCTCCGCCGGGATGGATCGCCCGGCGGATTTGCGGGAAGCCCTCGCCCCCCATCAGGGGGAGCGGGGGCTTCTTCGTATCGGGTCAGGCCTTGCCGAAGGGCAGCATGCGGGAAAGGCCGCCGCGCTTGTCGAAGAAAGTGTGCTTCAGCGCGCCGAGGATATGCAGGCCGATCAGCCAGATCATCAGTCCGCCGGCAGTACCGTGGATACCGAAGATCGTTTCTGCAAGGCCGCCGTTCCCACCCACGGGAAGAGGCGGAATGGTGAACAGGCCGAAGAAATCGATATCGCGCCCGGCCATCGAATTCGCGAGCCAGGCGCCGACGGGAAGGCCGATGAGCAGGACGTAGAAGATGACATGGGTCGTCTTGGCCAGGGCCTTTTCCCAGGCTGCCATTTCCGCCGGCATCGGCGGCGCCGGATGGCCGATCCGCCATGCCAGCCGCGCCAGCGTCAGCATCAGGATAGTTATACCGAGCGCCTTGTGATCGGCAAAAATGGCCATCCTTTCCGCCCGGTCGGCGGCATGGTGTGCATTTTCCGCCAGTCGCCAGTTCCAGATTACCGCGATGGCGATAACCCAGTGAAAGAACATCGCCCCGGCGGAATAGCGGCGCTGCACGTCGTCATCGATCATATCCGTCTCCCTGTAAGGGTCGTGTTTTCTTCCCTTGCGGGCGACGCTGCAAGCGCTATTTCCGCGTCCATGGCTGACAAGAAATTCCCCTTCCCCGACAAGATTCCCGACAAGGATGCCCTGCGCCGCATCGGCGAAAAGGTTCGCAAGCGGCTTGAAGAAGACGAAACCGTCTTCAAGTTCCCGACCGAGGCCGCGGAAATCTTTGCCGTCGGCAATTTCATCCGCCCGTCGGAATGCGACAACCTGATCCGCCAGATCGATGCCGTCGCCAAGCCCAGCCAGACCTACAAGTCCGATTATACCGATGCCTATCGCACCAGTTATTCGGGCAATGTTGATCCCAACAATCCGCTGGTGAAATCGATCAGCCGGCGGATCGACGACCTGCTGGGCCTCAATCCCGTCCAGGGGGAAGCGATCCAGGGCCAGCGCTATCTGCCCGGCCAGGAATTCAAGCCGCATTTCGACTGGTTCCACCCGACCGACGAAAGCTGCTGGCCGCTGGAACAAAAGCGCGGCGGGCAGCGCTGTTATACCGCCATGGCGTTCCTCAACGAGGTGGAGGAAGGCGGGCACACCGACTTCCAGCATGTCGGCTTCGGCGTGAAGCCGCAGCGCGGCACCCTGCTGATGTGGAACAACGCCCTGCCCGACGGCACGCCGAACGAGGATACAATGCATTCCGGAAGTCCCGTGGTGAAGGGCCAGAAATACGTCATCACCAAGTGGTACCGCGTCAGGAAGTGGGGCTGATCCTCACGCGCGGTTCAGCGCCTCGGCGATCAGACGGCGAGTGTTTTCGATCCCGTACAGCGCGATGAAGCTGCCCATGCGCGGTCCCTGGCTCGATCCCAGCAGCGTTTCGTAAAGCGCGCGGAACCAGTCTCGCAGGTTCTCCGCGCCCACTTCTTCGCTTTTGCCGATTTCATAGACCATGGTCTGCAGGTCCTCGGCAGTAGTGCCTCCATCGGCCGCGGCCAGCCTGCGATCGAGCTCCTGCAAGCCGTAGATCTCGCCGCCTATCGGCGCGCGCTTCTGCAGTGTCGGGGCCACGAAGTCGCGGTTGTACGCCAGCGCCCGGTCGATCAGCGCATTGAGCTGCGGATGCTGCTCCGCATCGGCATCGGGCACGTAGTTGGCGAGGTAGGACCACACCTGCTCCGCATCGGCTTCCGCGCCCAGCACGCCGATCAGGTTGAGCAGCAGTGCATAGGTCACCGGCAGGCTGTCGCCCGCGCCCGGCGCTTGCCGACCGGCCTGCGCGATGTTCGCGCGCAGCAGGTGCCACGCCGGATTGCCCAGCTGCTTGTCGAGGTCCTGCTCGGCCAGCCGCTCGCGGAAGGCCCAGTAATCGTCGACCGCGCGCGGGATCACTCCTGCGTGGAGCTGCTTGGCGCTCTTGGGATTGGGGAAGATGTAGAAGCCCAGGCTGTCGTCGCTGCCGTAGGCCAGCCATTCCTCGATTGTCAGGCCGTTGCCCTTGGACTTGGAGATCTTCTCGCCCTTCTCGTCCAGGAACAGCTCGTAGATCAGGCCTTCGGGCTTCCGCCCGCCCAGCACCTGCGCGATCTTGCCGGACTGCACGCCGGTGTCGGTCAGGTCCTTGCCATACATCTCGTAGTCGACGCCCAGCGCGACCCAGCGCATCGCGAAGTCGACCTTCCACTGCAGCTTGGCCATCCCGCCTAGCGCGCTCTGCTCGACCACGGTGCCGTCCTCGTCGGTGAAGCGGATGGTGCCGGCCTCGGCATCGACCACTTCCACCGGAACCTGCAGCACGTTGCCGCTGGCCGGGCTGATGGGCATGATCGGCGAGTAGGTCGCGGCGCGTTCGGCCCGCAGCGTCGGCAACATGATGTCGAGGATCGCCTGATTGTTGCGCAGTACCCCGCGCAAGGCATCGTCGAACTTGCCGGTGTTGTACATGTCGCTCGACGCGATGAACTCGTATTCGAAGCCGAACCGGTCAAGGAACTCGCGCAGCATCGCGTTGTTGTGCGCGGCGAAGCTCTCGTACTTGCCGAAGGGGTCGGGAATGCGGCTGAGCGGCTTGTGCAGGTGCTCTGCCAGCATGGCCTGGTTCGGCAGGTTCTCCGGCACCTTGCGGAAGCCGTCCATGTCGTCGCTGAAGGCGATTAGCCGCGTCGGCGCGCCGGTCAGCGCTTCGTAGGCGCGGCGCACGAAGGTGGTCCGCAGCACTTCCTGGAACGTGCCGATATGCGGGAGCCCGCTGGGCCCGTAGCCGGTTTCGAACAGCACTGGCGAGCCATCGGGCTTGGTGCCGCCGGGATAGCGTTTGGCCAGCCGCTGCGCCTCCTGGAACGGCCATGCCTTGGAGTTGCGGGCGGCGTCTTGCAGCGCGGTATCGGTCATGCGCGGCACATTGGCCAAGCGGCCCCGTGTTGCAAGTGCGAACTGTTGGATCGGCGTAGGAGCCGCGCCCGGCGCATCCTCATCGATGGAACACATGGAACACGGTCCTGGCGCAAATCCGCTGCGAGCCTGCGGGCGGTCGGCGAAGAGGAATGGAGGGAGGCGAAAGCGAAAGTCATGACGCAGGCCTTATCGCTGCAAATACGCGAGTAGGAAATTGCAGCCCCGGTAGATTGCCGCTATTCGCCTTTCTTTCGAAGCAGTAATCACCAGCCCACATGGCCGCCGTGATGTCCTTCATCGATTCGCATTCGGCGGTTATCGGCCTCGCCCTCCTCGTCGGCATATTCGTCGCGTTCTTCCTCGAACGCCGTCCGCCGGTGACCATAGCCGTGGCAGGGGCGGTCATCGTGCTGGCGCTGGGCTTCGTCGATCCCGACGCGATCCTGGGCGTATTCGGCAACAACGCGCCGGTGACCATCGGGGCGATGTTCGTGCTGAGCGGTGCCTTGCTTCGCACCGGCGCACTGGAGGAGATTTCGGGCTGGGTCATCCGCCGCACCCTGCGCAAGCCGCGGCTGGCGGTGGCGGAAGTCGGCGCGGGCACGCTCGCGGCCTCGGCCTTCATGAACAACACACCGGTGGTGATCGTGATGATCCCCATCCTGAAACGGCTGGCGCGCGTGCTGGGCACGGCATCCACGCGCCTGCTGATCCCGCTGTCCTATCTTTCGATCCTTGGCGGCACGATCACGCTGATCGGCACCTCCACCAACCTGCTGGTGGACGGTGTCGCGACCGAGGCGGGCCTTGCCCCCTTCGGCATCTTCGAGATTTCTCTGGTCGGCTTTGTCACCGCAGCCGCCGGTGTCGCGACGCTGGTCGTGCTCGGCCCGCTTCTGCTTCCCGACCGCCCCGGGCGGCAGGACGAAGCGATGGCGGAAAACGAAAGTTACCTCAGCCACCTGGTCGTGGCGGAGGACAGCCCGCTGGTCGGCCAGAAGCTGGGCGATACGCGCATGTCCCGCCGCCCGGGCGTACGCATCCTGGCCGTGCGGCAGGGCGGCGAACTTGAGCGGAGGAACCTGTCCGATATCGTGCTTGCCGCGGGCGACCAGCTGGTCATCGCCGCCAGTCCCACCGAAGTCGCCTCCTTTGCCGAAGGGCGCGATTTCCGCATCGGCCTGACCGGCGTGGGCGGCGGTATCGCGATGGCCAAGGAAAAGCGCTCGACCGATACGCGCCTAGTCACGGCGGTCATCACCCCGTCCCACCCGATGATCGGCAGCAGGCTGGCCGAAATCCCGATGCTGTCGCGCCTGAAGGTCCGTGTACTCGGCCTCGCCCGTCCGCGCCACCTCGCCGGGCCGGACCTTGCCAATGCCCGCGTGCGCGCCGGCGACCGCCTGCTGATCGCCACGGGTGACGATGCGGTCGTGACCCTGCAGCGCAACGTCGACCTGGCCGAAGTCGGCGATGCGCCCGTGCAGAGCTTCCGCCGCGCCCGCGCGCCTATCGCCATCGCCACGCTGGCCGCCGTGGTGCTGGGCGCGGCGATCTTCGACCTGCCCATTGTGGCGCTGGCCATCGCCGGGGTCGCGGTGGTCCTGCTGACCCGCTGCATCGAGCCCGAAGAGGCGTGGAGCGCGATCGACGGCAGCACGCTGGTGCTGATCTTCGCCATGCTCGCCTTCGGCATGGGGCTGGACGAGGCCGGCACCATCCAGCTGATCGTCGATACGTTGGAGCCGGTGCTGGCGGATGCTTCCCCATTGCTGCTGCTGGTGTTGATCTACGCACTCACCAGCACGCTGACCGAGATCGTCACCAACAACGCGGTCGCCGTCATCATGACCCCGCTCGTGATATCTCTCACGCAGGCGCTGGGGATCGATCCCCGCCCCTTCGTGGTCGCGGTGATGTTCGGCGCCAGCGCCAGTTTTGCGACGCCCATCGGTTACCAGACCAACACGCTGGTGTATGGCGCGGCGAATTATCGCTTCATGGATTTCGTGAAGATCGGCCTGCCGATGAATGTCATCGTCGGCCTCGCCACCTGCGCTGCGATCCACTTCTTTTTCTGAGCAATCGACGCGCGCCGCGCTTGGCAAGCGTTCCACCTTCGTTCTAAACCCTTGGGATGGCCGCCGCGCTTCCCCTCCCCGCCCTGCACGCCAGCCATGCGGGCACGTGGCTGCGCGCCGCCAATGGCGAGACGCGCGGTGTGGCGAAAGGCGAAGCGGTGACGCTGGCCGCCGACACGCCCGCCCTGATCCTCAACGCGCCGCTGGTGGCGACCCGGCTCGGCTATCCCGACCTGTCGGGGCTCGATCTGCTGGAGCTGTTCGCATTCGTCCGCCCCGCGCAGTTCTGCGTGCCGACCCCCAAGGGGCTGGCCCACGCGACCGGCTTGCCCGAACCGGCCAGCGACGATGCGGTGCCCGAACTGCTCCAGCGCGCCGCCGCGGTGTTGCTGGAACAATGCGAGGCGGCGGACTGGCCGCAGCGCGAAGGCGCGTGGAGCATCCTGCAATCGCTGGCCAAGCTGCGCTGGCCGTGGGCGGCGATCATCGCCCCGCACATCGCGCGGCCGGAGCGGGCGGAGAAGTGGCTCTTCAGCCGCCTGCCCGAATGGGAGGAAAGCCCCGAACGGCCGCAGCCCGCGCAGGTGCTGATCGAGGAAAACGAAATCGAAGGGCGGCTGGAACGGCTGACCGGAGAAGGCGCGGAACGGCGGGAGGGGCAGCGTAGTTACGCCCGCGAAACCGGGGGCATGTTCGCGCCACGGGGCAAGGAACGCCGCCCGCACGTGGTGCTGGCGCAGGCGGGCACGGGCGTCGGCAAGACGCTCGGTTATCTCGCCCCCGCATCGCTGTGGGCGGAACGCGCGCAAGGCACCGTCTGGGTCAGCACCTACACCAAGAACCTGCAACGCCAGCTGCGGCAGGAAGCCCGCCGTGCGTGGGGCGAGACGCGGCCCGACGGCAGCAAGCCCGTGGTGGTGCGCAAGGGACGGGAAAACTACCTCTGCCTGCTCAATCTGGAAGATGCGCTGCAGGGCGGCTTCGGCGGGCGTGCGGCGATCCTGGCGCAGCTGGTGGCGCGCTGGGCGGTCTTCAGCGCCGATGGCGACATGATCGGCGGGGACTTGCCCGGCTGGCTCGGCACGCTGTTCCGCAAACGCGGCATCGCCGCCCTGACGGACCAGCGCGGCGAATGTGTCTATGCCGGCTGCCCGCATTACCGCAAATGCTTCATCGAACGCAGCGCGCGGGCGAGCGCGCAGGCCGATCTCGTCATCGCCAACCACGCGCTGGTGATGATCAATGCGGCGAGAGGGCGCGACCATGCACTGCGCCCCACCCGCATCGTGTTCGACGAAGGCCATCACGTCTTCGACGCCGCCGACAGCACCTTTGCCGCCGCGCTGACGGGGCAGGAGCTGATCGAACTGCGCCGCTGGGTGATCGGCCCGGAACGCAATTCGCGCGGGCGGCGGCGCGGGCTCGCGGCGCGGCTAGCCGATATTGCGAGCTATGACGAGGAAGGCGGCAAGGCGATCGCCGCCGCGCGCGACGGGGCGGAGGCCCTGCCGTCGGAAGGGTGGACGCAGCGGCTGGCGGACAATGCGCCGTCCGGGCCGCTGGAGGCGCTGCTCGCCGCCGTGCGCGCCCTCACCTACGCGCGCGATGAAAGCGGGGCGCAGGACGCGGGCTACGGGATCGAGACCGAGGCCGCGCAGCTGGACGGCAATTTCATCGAGCTTGTCGGACAGGCCGCCGCCGCGCTCGCCGCCATCCGCAAGCCGCTGATCCGGCTGGGCGTGCGGCTGGAAAAGCTGCTGGAAGAAGCGCCCGACTGGCTCGATGCACAGGGGCGCCAGCGGCTCGACGGGGCGCGCCATGCGATGGCGTGGCGGATCGACCTGCTCGCCGCGTGGGAGGCACTGCTCGACCGGCTGGGCGGCCCGGCCGATCCGGAATTCGTCGACTGGCTGGCCGTCGACCGCAACGAAAGCCGCGAGTTCGACATCGGCATCCACCGCCGCTGGCTCGACCCGATGAAGCCCTTCGCCCGCGTCGTGCTGGAGCCTTCCCACGGGGTCACCATGACCAGCGCCACTCTGCGCGACGGGGACGACTGGCAAAGCGCGATCCTGCGCAGCGGTGCGCCGCATATCGAAGTGAAGCCGCGGCTGGTGCAGGCGGACAGCCCGTTCGACTATGCCGCGCAGGCCGAAGTGCTGATCGTGACCGACGTGAAGAAGGGCGACCTTGCCGCGCTGGCGGGCGCTTATGCGCGCATCATCGAAGGTTGCGGTGGCGGCGTGCTGGGCCTGTTCACCGCGATCCGGCGGATGCGCGCGGTGCATGGCCGCATCGCGGACCGGCTCGCCCGGGCGGGCCTGCCGCTCTACGCCCAGCATGTCGATCCCATCGACACCGGCACGCTGGTCGACATCTTCCGTGACGATCCCGCCGCCAGTCTGCTCGGCACCGATGCCCTGCGCGACGGGGTGGACGTGCCGGGCGAAAGCCTGCGCTGCGTGGTGATGGAGCAGGTTCCGTGGCCCAAGCCGTCCATCCTCCACCGCGCCCGGCGCGCCGCGAACGGGGGCAGCGCGCACGACGACCGCATCATCCGCGCCCGGCTGGCGCAGGCCTTCGGACGGCTGATTCGCAGCCGCGAGGACCGCGGCCATTTCGTCGTCCTCTCGCCCGCCTTCCCCAGCCGCCTGCTGACCGCCTTCCCCCCCGGCACGCCTGTCACACGCCTGACGCTTGCGGAAGCTTTACAACGCCTCGGCAGCGGTGTTTCGGAAAGCGAGCCCGCCGTTACGGAAAGTCAGGACACGTGAAGACACTCGGCCTCTTGCGCCATGCGAAATCGGACTGGGACGACAGCGCCCTGCGCGATTTCGACCGCGGCCTGAACGATCGCGGGCGGCGCGGTGCGGCGCTGATGGGCGCGCATATCGTGGACGAGGGTACGGCGTGGGACACGCTGATCGCCAGCCCGGCCGAGCGCGTCCAGCGCACGCTCGAAAGCGCGAAGCTGGGACTGGAGCCGCAGTTCGACAAGCGCTGCTACCTCGCTTCGTCCACCACTCTGATGGAGGTCGTGCGCGACCTTGCCGGCGATGCCGACCGCGTGCTGCTGTCAGGCCACAATCCCGGCATACAGGAACTCGTCTTCGACATCGTCGCGCCGGACGCGGAAGATGCACTGTTTGACGAGGCGGCGCGCAAGTTTCCCACCGCCTCCTTTGCCATTCTGGAATGCGATATCGACGACTGGGCGGACCTGGCCGACGATTGCGGCAAGCTGGTGCACTTCACCCGCCCGCGCGACCTCGATCCCGACCTCGGCCCCGCAGACTGACCTAGGCCGCAGCCTAGCCCTGGTGGATGGCCTTGGTCACCGTATAGGCTTCGAACCCTTCCGGCCCGCCTTCGCTGCCGAAGCCTGAATCCTTCACCCCGCCGAAAGGCGCATCGACCGCGCTGATCGCGAAGCTGTTAATCCCGACCATCCCGGCTTCCACCGCATCGCCGACGAGGTTGGCGGTCTTGAGCCCTTCCGTGAATGCGAACGCCGCCAGCCCGTACGGCAGGCGGTTCGCCTTCGCGATCGCTTCGTCCAGCGTGGCGAAGCTCTGCGTCACAGCCAGCGGGCCAAAGGGTTCCTCGTTCATCACCCGCGCTGCGTCGGGCACGTCGGCGAGCAGCGTGGGGCGATAGAAATAGCCCGCATCGCCGCGCTCCCCGCCCGCCATCAGTCGCGCGCCGCTCGCCACGGCATCGCCGACCAGTTCATCGATGGCGCCGGGACGCCGCTCGTTGGCGAGCGGCCCCATCGCGGTCCCTTCTTCCAGGCCATTGCCGACCCGGACTTTCGCCGTACGCTCCGCAAATCCCTTCACGAAAGCATCGTGGATGCCTTCCTGCACGAAGAAGCGCGTGGGGCTGACGCAGACCTGCCCGGCGTTGCGGAATTTCTGCGGCACGACCATGTCGAGTGTCCTGTCGAGATCGCAATCGTCGAACACCAGCACCGGCGCATGTCCGCCCAGTTCCATCGTGATGCGCTTCAGCCCGTCGGCCGCCAGCTTCATCAGGTGCTTGCCGACCGGGATTGACCCGGTGAAGCTGACCTTGCGGATGACCGGGCTGGCCAGCAAGTGGCGGCTCACCGTGTCGGGCACGCCGTGGACAAGCTGCGCCGCGCCTTTCGGGATGCCCGCATCGCGCAGCGCGCGGATAAGCGCGCCTGTGCAGCCGGGCGTTTCCTCCGGCGGCTTGGCGATCACAGAATTGCCCGCCGCCAGCGCGGGGCCGAGCTTCTTTGCCATCAGGTAGATCGGGAAATTCCACGGACTGAAAGCGGCGACAGGGCCGACCGGCTGGCGAATCACCATCGAGCGCTGCCCGGTGGGCCGCACCAGCACGCGGCCGTATTGCCGCTTGGCTTCCTCTGCCGCCCAGTCGAGGATTTGCGCCGAGCCCATCACCTCGCTCTTCGCTTCGGCGAGCGGCTTGCCCTGCTCCATCGTCATGGTGCGGCCGATCCCGTCGGCCCGTTCGCGCAGCAAAGCGGCGGCTTTCTTCAGGATCGCACCGCGCGCGTCCACGTCCATCGCCCGCCACGTTTCGAAACCGTGCGCCGATGCCCCCAGCGCCGCGTCGAGATCGGCGGTGGTCGCCAGCGGCACCTCGCCGATCGCCTCGCCCGTGGCGGGGTTGATCACGGTGTGCGTATCGCGTCCGTCGCCGGACAGGAATTCGCCGTCGATATAGAGGGCCGGCTGGGCGTCGTAAGTGGTGGTCATGCGTCTGCCTTCTGGTCGCGTCCCGTCAGCGGGTTCGCGCTCCTTTAGGCAGGCAGTGTATCAGCCGTCCAGCGCTGCGGCGAGCCGGTTGCGGACAGATTTGAGCGCGGCCAGGATGTCCGGCGATACGGCCGCCTCAGGCGACGTCTCCGCGGCCGGTTCCGGAGCTTCCGCATCGGCAACGTCCCCGACATGCCCGTGCTCGATCGCCTGGCGCGCGCCGCGCAGCGTGTAACCTTCGCGGTTCACCAGCCGGTGTATGGTCTGCACCAGTTCGACATCGTCGGGACGATAATAGCGGCGGTTGCCGCTGCGCTGGAGCGGGCGGAGCATGGGAAACTGCTTTTCCCAGTAACGCAGCACGTGCTGCTTTATGCCGAGGCCGTCCGCAACCTCGCCAATGGTCCTGAGGGCCGAGGGGTCTTTCCCGTCGTCGAACCCGGCGGCCATGTCAGCCTGCGATCACCCGTTCCTTGAGTTTCTGACTGGCGCGGAACGTCATCACCCGGCGCGGGGTGATCGGCACCTCCACCCCGGTCTTGGGATTGCGCCCGACGCGTTCCTTCTTGTCGCGCAGCAGGAAGGTGCCGAAACCGGAAATCTTCACATTCTCCCCGTCGGCCATCGCATCGCACATCTTGGCAAGGATGGCCTCCACCAGATCGAGCGATTCCGCGCGGCTGAGGCCCAGCTTGCGGTTGATCGATTCCGCCAGATCGGCGCGAGTAAGAGTTCCGACTGAACGCATTTACCATCCTTCCCAGCGCGACCCGGGTCAGTTAATCCACCACTTGCGTAGCAAATAGATGAAGTTTCGCAAAGGCTTGCGGGCGCGTTTTTACACTGCGCCGACGGAGCCGGTCAAAGCCGCAGCAGGCTGGCGCCCCAGGTAAAGCCGCCGCCCATCGCTTCCAGCATGACGAGGTCGCCCGCTTTCAGCCGCCCGTCCCGCATCGCGGTGTCGAAGGCGAGCGGCACCGAAGCGGCAGAGGTGTTGGCGTGGCGATCCACCGTGACGACAATTTTTTCCATCGGCAGGCCCAGCTTGCGCGCAGTTGCATCCAGGATGCGGGCATTGGCCTGGTGCGGCACCACCCAGTCGATCTCGGCGGCAGAAACGCCCGTTTCTTCAAGCACTTCCTTCAGGACCGACGACAGGTTGACCACTGCGTGGCGAAAGACCTCGCGTCCCTTCATCCGCAGCTTGCCGACCGTGCCGGTGCTCGACGGTCCGCCGTCGACATGCAGCAGGTCGCAATGCGCGCCGTCCGCATGCAGCTTGGTGCCCAGCACGCCCGTCTGCGCTTCGCCGCTTTCGCGTGCTTCCAGCACCAGCGCGCCGGCCCCGTCGCCAAAGAGGACGCAGGTGGTGCGGTCCTCGAAATCGAGGATGCGGCTGAAGGTTTCCGCGCCGATGACCAGCGCCTTTTTCGCATGGCCGATCCGCAGCATCGAATCGGCGACGCCCATGGCGTAAAGGAAGCCGGTGCACACGGCAGCGACGTCAAAAGCGATGCCGCCGTTGCAGCCCAGCGCCTGCTGGACCTGCGTGGCCGTGGCGGGGAACGTGTTGTCGGGCGTCGCCGTGGCGAGCACGATCAGACCGATCTCGCTCGAGTCGGTCCCTGCCATTTCGAGCGCCATGCGCGCAGCGGCGGTCGCCAGCGTGGCGGTGGTTTCCCCCTCGCCCGCGAAATAGCGCTGGGTGATGCCCGTCCGCTCGACGATCCATTCGTCGCTGGTGTCGAGATTGTATTCGGCAGCCAGTTCCTCGTTGGTCAGGCGGCGCGCCGGCAAGGCGGAGCCGCTGCCGATGACGTGGCTACGGATCATTTGCCGCCCGCAGCGGTGGCCGAATGGTCAAGCGCACCGATGTCGGCGGAAATGCGCGCGGTCAGCTCGTTCTCCACCAGCCGCGCGGCCACTGCGACGGCATTGGCGACGCCGCCGGTCGTGGCGCTGCCGTGGCTCTTCACCACCACGCCGTTGAGGCCGAGGAAGACCGCGCCGTTGTGGTTGTTGGGGTCGAGGTGGTGGCGCAGCAGCTCGGTTGCGGGACGACTGACGAGGAAGCCGAATTTCGACCGGATCGAACTGGTGAAGGCGCGGCGCAGCAGGTCCGTCACGAAGCGCGCAGACCCTTCGATGGCTTTTAGCGCGATATTGCCGGAGAACCCGTCGGTCACCACCACGTCCACATCGCCGCGGTTGATCTTGTCCGCCTCGACATAGCCTTCGAAACGCAGCGCCAGCTCGCTCGCCTCGTTCAGCTGCTGGGCGGCTTCCTGCAGGTCCCAGGTGCCCTTGTTCGCCTCGGTCCCGATATTGAGCAG
This sequence comes from Alteriqipengyuania flavescens, assembly GCF_030406725.1. Lineage (NCBI taxonomy): Bacteria > Pseudomonadati > Pseudomonadota > Alphaproteobacteria > Sphingomonadales > Erythrobacteraceae > Pseudoblastomonas > Pseudoblastomonas flavescens. The sequence goes on from NZ_CP129107.1 coordinate 2,706,844, forward strand.
GCGCACGCGCGGAGCCTCCAGCCCCAGCGCAAGGCGGCTGTAGGCCGCACCCATGATCGCGAACTGGACGAGGTTGCGGGCGTCGCATTCGGTGTTTGCGCCCAGGTCCAGCATGATCACGTCGTTATCGCCCAGCGTCGGCATCAGCGCGGCGAGCGCGGGGCGATCGATGCCGGGAATGGTGCGCAGGGCCAGCTTGGCCATCGCCATCAGCGCGCCGGTGTTGCCGCCGGACACGGCCGCGCCGGCATCGCCGCGCTTCACCGCGTCGATCGCCATGCCCATCGATGTGGTCTTGGCCCGGCGGAGCGCCTGGGTCGGCTTCTCCTCGCCGCCCACCACGTCTTCCGCGTGCAGGATCTCGCTGGCACCGGCCATGCCGGGGTGCTTGTCGAGCGCGGCCTTGATCCGCGCCTCGTCGCCCACCAGCAGGAACTTGAAGCTGTCGTGGCGGCGCCGCGCGATCGCGGCACCTTCCACCATGACGCGCACGCCTTCATCGCCGCCCATCGCATCGATGGCGATCCGCGGCAGGCTCATGCGCTCATCTCCAGTTTAAGGCTGTGAAGGACCTTACAGGCCCTTGGGCGCCATAACCTCGCGGCCGTTGTAGAAACCGCAATGGCCGCACATGTTGTGCGGACGCTTCAATTCACCGCAGTTGTCGCATTCGTGGAAGGCTTCGACCTTCAGCGAATCGTGTGCCCGGCGATTGCCCCGGCGATGCGGCGATACTTTTCTCTTAGGGACGGCCATGGCGGCACCTGTTCCTTGAATACACTGTGATATCTGTTGCGGGCCGCCCTAGGCGAAGCACCGGAACGGCACAACCCGTATCTGGGCCGTATGGTGACCCAGATGGTTGCGCGCTCGGTCCATCGTGTTGGCGGCGAAGGCGCGGCCTATAGAGGATTTCGCGCGCGTTGCAACACCGCACGTGGCGTGGCAGGACACGAACCGCGCGGCGACGGGTCGCGCGACAGGGGGTTATACCGCATGAACTTCACCACCGGCATCGTCCTTCCTACTACGCTGTCGCTGGCCGCCGCGGCCGCGATCACCAACCTGTGGCTGTCCATCCGCATCGGCGCCTTGCGGCAGAAGCACAAGGTGAGCGTGGGCGATGGCGGGAACGAGGCGATCCAGCGCCGCATGCGCGCCCAGCTGAATTTCGCCGAGAATACGTTCCTGGTGCTGGTGCTGGTCGCCGCCATCGAGCTGTCGGGCCACGGCGGCTGGTGGCTGCCGCTGGTTGCCCTCGTGTATGCCGTCGGGCGCATTCTCCACGGCCTCGGCATGGATGGCGGCAGGCTGCAGTGGGGCCGGATGGTCGGCACGCTGGTAACGATGCTGACACTGGTCGGCCTTGCCGGCGTGGCCGCTTGGCTCGCGTTCCGGTACAGCTAGGCCAGTACAGCTAGAACACGCGCCTCAGGCGACGCCCATGGCGTGATCGCCGACGAAGGGGTTGGTCTTGCGCTCCTGCCCGAAGGTGCTGACGGGGCCGTGGCCCGGGATGAAGGTGATGTCCTCGCCCAGCGGCCAGAGCTTATGCGTGATCGCGTCGAGCAGGTCCTGGTGGTTGCCCATCGGGAAGTCCGTGCGCCCGATGCTGCCCTGGAACAGCACGTCGCCGACGATGGCGAAGCGGCTCGGCTCGTGGAAGAACACCACGTGGCCGGGCGTGTGGCCGGGGCAATGGATCACCTGCAGCGTCAGTTCGCCCACGGTCACCGTATCCCCGTCCTGCAGCCAGCGATCCGGCTCGAACACCTGGCCGTTGATGCTGTATTTGCGCCCGTCATCGTCCAGCCGGCTGATCCAGAAGCGATCGGCCTCGTGCGGCCCTTCGATGGGCAAGCCCAGCTCCTTCGCCAGCACGCCCGCCTCTCCGCAGTGATCGATATGGCCGTGGGTGACGAGGATCTTTTGCAGATCAACCCCTGCCTTCGCGACATTGGCCTTCAGCATGTCGAGATCGCCGCCCGGATCGACCAGCGCCGCCTTGTTCGTGGCGGTGCACCAGATCAGCGAACAATTCTGCTGCAACGGCGTGACCGGCAAGATGGCGGCTTTGAGGGGCGGTGTCGGGGCGGTCTGGCTCATCCGCGCCGATGTGGCTGCGCCCGGCACGCAATGCAAGCGCCGCGCGCCGGCCTAGATCAGTCGACGTCGAAGTCGACGATCCGGCCGTCGCTGCGGAAATCGCATTCGAAGCGCGAGTTGCGGTAGTCGCGGCGGATGTCGCCGCGGACGCGCACGATGTCGCGGGAAGTCTGGTCTACATCGCGGATTTCCACGCGGCCGTAGCGCGAGGCTTCGTTGGCGCAGGCCTGCACTGCGGCACGCTCGAAACGCGTTTCGCCGTACTGGTCGTTGCCGCCGAGGATATCGCCGAGCAGGCCGCCGCCGAGGGCCGTGGCGCAGCCGCCCAGCATCATGGTGGTTGTGAGGGCGGCGGGGATAAGGGTCTTGCGCATGGTCTCTCCTGGACGTTCCGCGCCGCTGTGTCCCACGCGCGGGATTGACCTATCTACCCCGCCGGCGCGCGATTGTTCCGCCCAACCGCCTGTAAGGGCACGGAAAGCTAGATCCGCCCGCCTTTCCACACGACGCGGCCGATGATCTCGACCTCGTCCAGCGCGAGGTCGATCGGCGCATAATCCTCGTTCGCGCTGACCAGCTTCACCCGGCCGGGTCCGGCGAGCTGCACCTGCTTCACGTGCAGCGCATCCCCCACCCGCACGACATGGATGCCTTCCGCCGACCGCTTGCTCCGATCGACGAGGATCTCGTCGCCCGAGCGCAGGACCGGCTCCATGCTGTCCCCCTCCACCCGGATGGCGGACAGGTCGGCGCCTTCCAGCCCCATTTCACGCATCCACCGCGGCGAGAACCGGATCGCATCGTAGGAAATTTCCTGCGCCCCGAACGCCCCCGGCCCTGCCGACGCGTCTAGCGGGAACCGGGGCACATCGATCCAGTCGTCGTCGCTCCGCAAAGGCGGCGCGGCGAAGGAAGGCGAGGACGCGGACTTGCTCTCGTCCCAGCGCCGGGTCTCGAACAGCGCCGACGCCGAACCAAGAAATTCCGCGATTGTCTTCTCGTCCGCCTCGTCAAGGTGGCGCGGACTGCCGCGCGTGACGAATTGCTGGAGATAGGCATCGTTGCGCCCGATCAGCCGGGACAATGCGGCCAGGCTGGTCCCCTTATCGCGCACCATGCGCTGCAACCTGCGCCGTGCGGCCTGCTCTCCCTTGCCGAGATGGTCCATCAGTTTTCCTTCGCAAAACGCGTCACCCTTAGACAATTTCCTATAGCATAGGATTTTTCCTAGACAAGTAGGATTTGCGTTGGAACATAAGCGGAACAGATTCGCCGAATCGCCAACACAGCCAGCCAGACAGGGGAGCGCCAATGTAGCGCGCACGAAAAAGCGCACGAAATTCGCGCACGAAAATATGTGGGTTTCAGCCCAATTCCACGCCCATTGAAGCGCCGCTGCAACGCCCCTTATTTGAGGTTGCGGGCGATGATCGTCTGGAGCTGCTCGTGGGCCTCGCGTGCGTCGCTGATCGCGTGCTCGTAGGCCAGCTGCAATTCGGCCTGATCGCGTTCGTCGGTGAAGGTCGCGATGATCTCTTCGATCAGCTTGCGGAATTCGGGCGCGGCGGCCACGATCGGGCCGACCCTGCCCACCAGTGCGAGCACCGTCTCCAGGTTCATCGCCTGTCTCCCGCGGTGGCTCCGAGCAGTGCCTGGACTGCCTCTTTCGCAAGCACCAGCGCGACCGAGTAATCTTCGGCGTTGCCGGCGCGGTAGGCGTCCTCCGTTAATTCGACTGCAGCAAACGCCTGCCGGTCCAGTTCGCCGATCTTCACCAGCGTGGCCGGGTCGTCGATCAAACCCGCTTCGATCGCGACCGCTGCTGCCCTGGCCGCGCCGGTGTAAGCGAGTGCGATCGTGAGCGCCGCCTGCTCGTCGAGTACAGTGCGCTCCGCCACGCTGCGCGGCGAGCCGGCAGATGCCGCGAAGCTTGCGCACCCCATCAACGGAACCACCAGCAGGCAGGCAAGAAAGAACGAGCAGGCCTTGCCGCCCATCAGACCCGCACCGGGGCCATCGCCGCTGCCGGCGGTGATCTTCGGGGCGTAGCGCTGCCGCACCCGCGCGCCGATCGCCACCACGTCGCCCGCCGCACTGATCAGGATCAGCGCGAGGTCGACCAGCTGACGGCTCTCCTCGTCGGTGAACTCGCCGGTCAGCCCGGCAACCACCAGCAGCTTGAGCAGGATTGAAATGGCGGCGCCCACGATCACGCGGGACTTCCACCAGGGCATCGTTTCGGGCGGGTAGGAAAGGTCCATCGGTCAGCCTCCCTTGCTGAATTTCGAGAAGGCCCGGGCGATCTTCTCGTGGTAGCGGTTCGCGTGATAGCCGGGGCCGTTGTAGCCGAGCGCGAAAGCCTTGCAGCTTTCCGGCTCGGCTGAGATCTGGCGCAGGAACCGGTCGAGCCGCCGCGCGCGGATGAAGGCGACGAACGCCTCCAGGTGCCGCGCCTCGCTTTCTTTCATCGCGTCCCAGAAAGCGCGAACGGTCTTGAAGCCCGCATCGGCGTGGTTGAAACCCATGATTTGATAGCGGCCGACCGAGGCCGACAGCAGCGCTGCCCTCTCATCGAGCAGCATCGCGCGATAAAGTCGCGCCCACTCGCCCTCGCCGCCGACGTAGAGCGCGCGGTTCCACTTCGCCGTTGACAGGTTCGGGTGCGAACCGTCGAACCGCCCGCCGGTGTATTTGGAGAACTGGTGCGCCTCGAACAGGATTTTCGGCAACTCCGGCCCGTCGAGGAAGCCGCCCGGCCCGTCGAGATCGAGAATATCGGCGCGAACGTCGGTGAACCAGCCTCCGCCGCTTTCCACCTCGTCCACCGCGCGGATCTGCGCCACGGTGCAATCGAGCGCCTTGGCGGCGGCCGCAAACTGGCAATCGGTGAGCCCGATCTTGAAGCTGAAATCGCGCGGCACCGTCAGGCCCAGCTCGTCCAGTAGCGCGTCGGCGGTCTCGTGCCCCCACCCGCCATCTGCGCCCCAGCGCGGCAGTTCGTGCCCGCGGGCGAGCAGCCCGGTCTGGATCGTCGCCGTCTTGGCGGAAAGCGTGACAGGATTGGCCATGGCCCCGGCGTAGGCCGGGTTGATGGCGCCTGCCGCGGTGAGGCGGCTCTCCCTCACACCCAGTCCTCCACCGTCAGCGACCAGCGGGTGGCGGCAGGATCCTCGCGCTCGAATGCCTCGAAGCGGTCGAACACGCAATAATGGATCTGCGCCGCGGTCGGCGAGGCGTTGATGCCGCCCTCGATCACGACGACCGGCTGGTGGCTGCCTGCGCGCATGACGAGATCCCACAGCGCATCGAGCTCGGAGTCGGACAAGTCGCTAAAGGTGAAACGGAACGAGGATTTCACCGCCCCGAAACCGAAGCCGAAGCCGCCGCCGGAACGGTCGACCCTTTCGGAGAGATCGATCGGGCGACGTCCGGACTTGTATTCGTAGACGTGCTCGAACCGCTTGCCGACCAGCAGGCTGCCGACCTTGACCGCCGGGCCGGCCCCGTAATGGTCGATCTGGATCCGCAGATAGCGGCAATCGACCGGTGCCGGCATCTGGTAAATGCCGTGCGCGAGGCGGGCGAGCGTGTCCTGGGTCAGCGGGCCATTGGCAAGCTGCTCCAGACCTTCTCCCTGGAACGCCCCGGCGCGAAACACCTTGATCCCCGAATTATCGGCAATGTTCGTGTGGCCGACGAAGATCGTGTCGATCGGCTGGACGGCGCCCAGGTCGACGTGGATCTCGCAGTCGCTCATCCCGGCCGCGAATACCTCCTTGGGGTCAGGCGTTAGCAGAAACGCATGCCCGCTCCCGACGTTACTGGCGACCGCCTGGATCGGGACCCCGCGCAGAATGCTCAACCCTCGCATCGTCAATCCTCCACTCGACGCAAGACCGCCAGCAGCGTGACCCCGCCTTCGCGTTCTTCCGCCCCAATCACGAAGACGGCTGGGGCGGCTTCGTAACCCGGCTCCTCGCAGGCGATTTTCTGCGCGGTCCCGACCAGCGCGGCGCGCCGGCCGGGCACCTCGATCGTTTCTATAGTCAGGGCCTGCGCGAAGAAATCACGCTGGCGCGCTGCCTCGGCCGCCGCGTCCACGCGCAAGGCCAGGCTGGAACTCGCAAGGACGTCGGCGGCAAACTCGCCCCAGGCGGCGGCCGCACCGGCATTTTCGGCCGCCTCGACCAGCTCGCGTTTGCGGAGCCACTCGGCGATCAGGGGATCGGCGCGCGCCACCCTATGCCTCCGCCACCACGTTGGCCGTGCCGGTGAAGATGGGGCAGATGCCGTGTCGTCGCATGGGAGTATCCTCCTACAGTTCTTTGCCCTTGCCGCCGGCCATGGCTCCAAGGATGCCGCTGGAGGACGTCCGGTTCTTGCTCTCGATGACGGAAATCACGCGCCGGATCGAGGAGCTGGACCGCACCGCCTCTCCCACGTCGAGGATGGGAACGGCTTCTTCGTCGACGAGGTATGTGCCCGGCTCTTCGCCCAAGACGAGCTTGAACGCTTCGCGAATAATCTCCTCGATGCCGAAGCGCTCGATGAAGCTGTTGTCGTAGGTGCCCGACCAGTTCGCTTCGACATGGCTCGACCCGTCGATCATGACCGTGCTTCCGTCCTCTTCGATGAGACGGGCGCAGGCAACGAAATTAACCCCCGCGCCATTCTCCAACCAGGTCATCGTGACCTCTGCCGCTGCGAGATCGCCGGAAGGGGTGTCCAGCTGCACGGCGACCTCGTGCGGGTAGAGGCCGGGTCCGGCATCTTTCCATGCGAGGTCCGCGTCGCGCAGTGCCGGCTGGGGGTCGAGTTTGGTGAAAGGCATGTTGGTATTCCTTAGACGCCGCCGTAGCCCGGCTTGGCGTTGTGATGCAGAACAAATTTTCCCGCGCTGCCCCCGGCGAGGAAGAAGTCGTTTTCGCAGGTGATGTGCGCGACAAGCCTTTGGCCGATAGAGGCGACATCGGTCACGGTGTCGAGCATGTGTTCGCCGTCGATCACGACGGGGACCGTCTTGCCGATGAGTTCGGGCGCAAGGCATTCCGAGCCGTCTGCCAGCGCGATGGGGGCCGACGTGGAGCAGTCGAGCCATACACCTTTGGAGGTCGTGAAACGCACGCACTCGGCCATCTTCGTATCGCGGAACGACACGAGACCCTTGCGGAGCGCGCCGGTCAACGGATTTGCCACGAGCAGCTCGTCGCCCGGCTGGACAGAACCGGCGAGGCCGAATTCAGGCAGCAGCATGTCGATGCACACGCATCCTTCACCGCCGCCGGGGCCGCCGGAGCCGGAGCCGGTGCCGGAGGTGGGGTAGACCACCGTGACCGCGCCGACGAATACGCGCCCGTTCCCTTGCGAGAGAACTTTCTTGTCCGTCGTGGCTACAAGCGTCTTGCTGCCGCCCGCATAGCTCGGATCGTCGAGGTAGAGCCAGTAATCGGCAGAGGTGCCATTCGTGCCGCTCACCCCGACGCTCATCGCGTTGTAGGAGAGGGAGACGTTGCCGATGTAGACGGTCGACGCCGCAACGCTGATAGTCGCGGTGGCGGGGGAGCCCGCGGAGGCCGAGTAGGTCGGCGCGACGTTCCAAGCCGAGCGATAGCCAACGGAGGTGATGATCGGGATGTTGCGCTGGTCGCCCAGGCGGCGGTTGGATCCCGCTACCGTGAGTTCCTGACCAATCTGCGCGTTGTCCCGAACTGTGCCGGCAGTCACGCCTGCCACCTTGGCGGTGTCGGAGGCGGTGCCTAGCGAGGTCACAAGCTGCGCCTCGGTTGCGGGTGAGCCGTCGGCCCGTTTGACGTTCGTCCCGATTTGCGCGCCTACGGTCGAGCCGAGTTCCGCTCTGCTGATGATGAGCTTGCCGAGCGCCATGCTTGCGCCGTTGTTCAAAATCGGGCGGAATGTCGGGTTGAGATACACAACCCCCGCAGGAACGGTAATTTGTCGTGAGATCAGCACCCACTGGTTCGCGACCGGGAGCTGGCCGAGGATAGTGATGCCGTTGTCGCTGCTGCCATCGGCGAAGTGCGCGAAGGAGCGCAGCCAGTATCGGCATTCGTCGGAATTGGCGACTGTCCCACGCACAAAAAAATAGATGAACAGCGTCTCGCCGGGCTGGACCGGGAAGGCTTTGTTGTTGCTGTCCTTCGGGCTACCGGCATAGACGCTGGACGTGAACTTCAGATAGCGGGCCACATCGTCGCCCGTGCCCCCGTTTACGATCTGGATGGCGGGGTCTAGCGTCCAGCCCTCCGCATCGTTTTCGAAATCGGGATTGCGAACAAGATTGCTGCCTAGCGACAGGATGTTCTTGAGGCCCGCGTCCGCGCGCGGAACCGGGAGCACCCCGCCCACTTTCGGCCCCGCCAGATTGACCGCGCCATCCACGATGTCGGCCGCCGCCACCTGGTTCTTATCGGCCAGCGCGCCGGTGTTGCGGGTGGCATCGAGTTCGCCGATGAAATCTCCTCCGCCGCCCGATCGGCGCAGCAGGTTGCTGGCGTATGCGTCGGCTGCGGTGATCTTGTCGTTGGCGATGCGAGTGGCGGTTGCCGCACCGTTGACGCGCAGGAACCCATTGCCGTCCACATCGGTATTGTTCGCATCCAGCGCGCCAGTGTAACCCAGCCCCAAGATGTCCACGTCGGCGCTGGTGCCGCCGCCTGTCAGGCGGAAGGCGTTGCCGATCTTCTCGACCTTGACGTTGGTGTTTTTCAGTCCGTCCGCCGCTTTCGGGGTGGGTAGCAGGCCGGTGACTTTCGTTCCGGCAAGATCGATGGCCCCCTCCTCAATATCGGACGCGCCGACAGAGGACTTACCGGCCAAGGCTCCGGCGTCGGCGACGAACGCCAATGTAATATCGTCAAGGTCCGCCAGCGCGCCGGTGTTGCGCGTGGCGTTATTGGCGGGTTTCCCAGCGCCTGTGACGTTCGACCAAACGGCTTTGGTGCCCAGCCCTGCTCCGTCAGTCAGTTGGTCGGTGTCCGTTGTCAGGTTTGCCGACACCTGCCACGCGCCCGACACGCGGACCTTGACGACGTTCGGCGTCGCCGACGTGTCCACCCATGTATCGCCGTCAACGGGCGAGGATGGCGCGGTCGCCTGCCGGAAAATGCGCGTCTTCGTGGCGCCGGTTTCAGCCGCCCACTTCCGGTTCGCGCTTTCGGCGATGTTGTCGGCTGTCCGGTCGGTCAGGACGGTGATGCTCTTGCCCGACGTCTTGTCCGCATCCAGTTCGCCGGTGAAATCGCCGCCGCCGCCCGATCGGCGCAGCAGGTTGCTGGCGTAGGCATCGCTGGCGGTGATCTTCGTGTTGTCGACCCGCTTGGCAGTGGCCGCGCCGTTGATGGTCAGGAACCCGTTGCCGTCCACGTCGGCCCGGTTCGCATCGAGCGCGCCAGCATAGCCAAGCGCGCCGATCGACAAAGCCGAGCTCGCGCCGCCGCCCGTCAGGTTGAACGTGGTGCCGGTCTTCGACAGCGCGATCTCCGCGTTCTTCGCGCCGGTCGGCACCTTCGCCAGCGGCAGCGTGCCGGATACCTTAGTGCCGGTGAGGTCGACCGCGCCGTCCACGATGTCGGCCGCCGCTACCTGGTTCTTGTCGGCCAGCGCTCCAGTGTTACGCGTGGCATCGTTGGCGGGTTTACCAGGACCGCTGATCTCCGCCCATTTCTGGTTCGCGTTGCGCAGTGCAGCGTCGGCCTTTACCACCGGCAGTTCGCCACTGGTTTTCGGGCCGGAAAGATCGATCGCCCCGTCGGCCAGTTCCTCCGCCTCGAGCAGCGCCAAGGCGATTTCCGCCTCGGTTTGCAGCCGCTCGTTCTGCTTGAACCCGACCCGGCGCCGAGCGTGGGGCGGGTAGGTCGCCGTGCGGCCCTTGAATTCGCCTCGCAACACATCTGCACCGGCGCTGAAACTCCACGCGCGGATCGCCAGCGTCCCGTCAGGCGCAGGCAACCAGAGCAACGATTGGCCCTGCAGCAAACGGTCGAGCGCATTGGCGCGGCTTTCGCGGTCCGACCCGACGTGGATCCCCGCAAGGCCGGGGCGCAGGGCGTTCGCTGCGGCAAGCCCCGCCACCGCCGGCCCGCCCGCCGCCGTGCTGATCGCGTCGGCGATGGCCGCTGCCTGCATCGAACCGCCCGTTCCCGAGGTGCCGACGAAATCTGCCGTCAGCGGCCCGGCCGGAACCGTCCACCATTTCGCGCAGGCAATCGACGGCGCGACCACCCCGCCGCCGCGCACCGGCGCGCTCGCCTTGAGCGCCGCCAGCGTCGCCGCGATCGATCCCTGCCAGGCGACCGCCGAGAAACTTCCCTCGCGCCCCTTGTCGCGCAGCGCGCTCCAGCTGGTCAGCGGGGCTGAGGGATCGCCGAACTCGTAAATGCTGTCCGCCACGTCGATCAGCGTGCCCTCGACGTTGAAGACATAGCCGAAGCTGCGGCGCTTGACGCGCCCCCTTGCCTCGACAGGCCCCTCGATCCCGCCGGTCCCCGCAAAGCGCGCGGTGATCAGCGGCTTGTCGAGCCGTTCCGCCAGGTCGACCACTGTCAGCGTCATCCCCGCGCGCGTAAACTCGGCCGCCGTGACCTTGCCGACCAGCAGCCGCGCGGGCGCGGTGCCTTCCGCGCCGGCCTCGATCATGATTGCAGCTCCGTCCCAGACCAGCGCGGCGAGCTGCGCGCGCAAGGCCGGATCGGCGCTGGAAAAGGCGATGGCGGTCGTCTGCGGCCGGGTGGACCCGTTCCACCCGTCTTTGTCGAAGCCCAGGCGCGCGGAAAAAAGCGGACGGCGCACCAACCCGGCCCGGTACTGTTCGCCGGTGACCGGGTGACGATAGGCGCGCCTGCCTCCCCCACCGGCAAGCCGCAACGGCACCGGGGCCGCATTCGCCGCATTGCGCGGTGCGACGTCGATCCAGACAACGTCAGTCATAGCGGCGCACCTGCCGCTCGGTGTCGGCCGGATCGGGCAGGCCGTGGCTGAACTTCGGCCCGGTTCGGCCGCTGCCGCGCTCCAGCAAGGCGCGAATTTCGGCGAGGATATCGTTGCCTTCGTCGGCGATCTTGTTGCCGAGGTCGAGCCGGTCGGTCAGCTCGCCATTTTCCGCGCCGAGCCGTTCCTTCTCCAAGGCGATGATCCGCTCGGCCGAGGCGATCGCCTGGTCCCGGTCGGCGCCGTACTCGCCGCCTGCAGTGCCGTAGGCGTCGCGCGACAAATCGACCAGCTGGCGGTTGAGCTGCGCGAGCCGGTCGGCCGCGCCGTCCTCGCCTGCCGCGGCGTCGGCCTCGGCCTCGGCGATTTCCGCGCGCAACTTCGTGCGGCGCTCTGCCAGCGTGCCTTCCGCCAGGTCGCCGAATTCCAGGTCTTCGAGCAAGGTGCGCAGGCTGCCGATCCGGTCCTCCAGGATCTGTTCGACCAGCCTGGCGCGCTCCTCGGCGTTCACCCGCTCGATCTCGGCAACCTCGAAACCGTAATCGCGCGCGATCTGCAGGCGTTCCTCGGCCAGGCGTTCGAACGCGCGCAGTTCCTCGCTTACCCCATCGGCGAGGCCGGACAGGAGATCCTCCAGGTCCTTCACTTTCAGCGCCTCGGAAATCGCCTTGTCGAGGTCCTTGCTCGACCGCAGCGCCTTTTGCACTGCGGCGCTCACCCCGCCGATCGCGCCGTCGCCGATCGCGTCGCCGATCGCAAAGGCGACTGCGCCGGCCTTGTCCTCGCCGAAATCGTGCAGCCCGACCGCGCTGTCGCCCGCGAAGTTGAGCGGTCCGCCGCCGGAATAGCCGGTGGTCGAGACGCGGTAGGTGCCGTTGTGCGTCCCGATCGACACCTTGTAACCGCCCACGGTCGCGCCCAGCGCCTCGGCGATCCGGTTCAATCCTTCCTCGACATTGTCGCCCAGGCCGCCCGCCACGCCGCGCGCCGCCTCGCTGTTACCCGCCTGCCGCGCCTGCCCCTGGCCGAGCACGGCGGTGCCGTATTCCTTCTTCTCGAACAGCCCGCCGAGCAGGCTGCCGATCAGCCCGCCCGCGATCCCGCCCAACGGGCCGCCGTATTCGCCGAGGAAGCCCGACAGGCCCTTCGTCAGCTCCTGCCCCGCGATTTGC